>NZ_PSRR01000342.1 GCF_004296405.1 Bradyrhizobium sp. Leo170 | reverse complement strand
GATCAGAACGCTTCTAATCTGATTGTTTGAAATTATTCTAATAACGATTCTAAAGAGCGGGAAAACCGCTGCGAAATCAATCACCGCATGGTTCGGTCACGAACGAAGCTTAATCGGCGCTCGGCGGCTTCATCAATGAGAACAATTCATCCACCGTCCGCTGTGCGACCTGACGCACGCGATCGGTGTTCTCGCCTGCAATATTCACTCCATTCACCACCGCTTTGATCTCGTCGCGGAAATCGGTGAGGAAACGCAGCGGATCCTTCTGCTCGTTGGCAACGCGCGCGATCAATCCCGTGATCAGGATCTGACAGGCCATCATGCGTCCGTTCAGCTCGTCCATCGCTCACCCCGATTTCGCTCGCGGGCTGCGATATGGACGACATCGAGTCCGGATTCAACCGGCTCGATACTCCCTCTCCCGCAAGCGGGAGAGGTGAAGAGAAGTTTCTATTTCACCGCGACGTCCGGGCCTTCGCCGAGCGACTTGATGCGATCCTTGAGGTCCCGCAGCGTCTGAAGGCTGGCTTCGATCCTCTGATCGGGAATGTCGTGCAGCACGTCGGTTGCGATCGCATCACGCAGGCTGTCGAGATCGTCGACGAGCTGGCGGCCGCGATCGGTGAGGAACAACCGGTTGGCGCGGCGGTCCTTCGGATCAGGCCGGCGCTCGAGCAGTCCGTGCTCGACCAGGCGGTCAAGCAGCCGCACCAGCGAGATTGGCTGCAATTCGAGCACATCGGCGAGGTCGACCTGCGACAGCCCCTCCTGCTCCCGCAGCCGAAACAGCACGATCCATTGCGCGCGTGTGGTGCCGCGCGTCTTCGCACGATGGTCGATATAGTTGCGCAACAGCCGCGAACTCTCGACAAGCTGCGAAACAAGCTGGCGTTTCAGATCGAGCGACATGTCGGTTTCAACAGGCGCATCAAGGGCTCCAGGAACGCGGTCCGAGATCGTGATCCGATTGGACGGGATCTGGTCACGATCTCATCTCTTTGTTTGAGCATGATCCGCGCAAGCGCTCGCATTTGTCGGGAGGGAAAGCCGGTTTCCACTCTTCCGGATCATGCTTCTAAACCTTTCCAAATGTTTAGGATTCTCAAGTGTTAGTGTGTGTACGCATTAAGTGCTGACGTATTATATGGGTTCCCCGGAACGGTTTTAAACACCTATAATTGTCTTCGAACCCATGAGCGTGCATGTCCAAGTCACGAACGATAGGTTGGGTGCTGCTGGTCGCCGCCATCGGCGCCGCGGGCTATCTTGGTTGGCAGCGCTATGGCGGGGGGCACACCAAAGCTGACGGACAAAAGACTGCTGCCGCTGCCCGTCCGCCCGTCCCGGTTCGGATTGCACGCGTCGAGACCGCCGATTTCCCGGTCTATTTGACCGGCCTTGGCACCGTGCAGGGCTTTAACACCGTCCAGGTCCGCACCCGCGTCGACGGACAAATCATGAAGATCGCCTTCCAGGAAGGCCAGCTCGTCAACAAGGGTGACGTCCTGGTGGAGATCGATCCACGCCCGTATCAGGCCGCGCTCGACCAGGCCACGGCCAAAAAGCAGCAGGATGAGGCGAATCTCGCCAACGCCAAGCTCGATCTGCAGCGTTTCACCCGGCTCGGCGAGTTCGCCACCCGCCAGCAGACCGATACCCAGCGCTCCATGGTCGCGCAATTGACGGCGCAAATCGCCGCCGACGATGCGGCGATCACGAATGCGCAGACGCAGCTCGATTACGCGACCGTCAAGGCGCCGATCACCGGGATCGCCGGCCTGCGCCAGGTCGATGTCGGCAACATCGTCAATGCCGCGACCCAGACCGGCATCGTCTCGATCGCCCAGATCGAGCCGATCGCGGTGATTTTCACCGCGCCCGAGGACCAATTGCCTGACATCAAGGCGGCGCTGGCGGCCTCCCCGCCCAAGACGATCGCCTACTCCACCGACGGCAAGCGCCTCCTCTCCACAGGCGTTCTTGCGCTGATCAACAACCAGGTCGATACGACCAGCGGAACTATCCGCCTGAAGGCGGTGTTCGAGAACAAGGACCACGCGCTGTGGCCGGGCCAGTCGGTGTCGACGCGGCTCCTGGTCCGGACGCTCAAGGACGCGACCGTGGTTCCCGACGATGCCGTCCAGCATGGCACGGACGGACTTTACGCGTATACTGTCAGTCAGGAGAACAAGGCCGAGCTGCACCGGATCAAGGTCAGCTACTCGATCGACGGCAAATCCGTCGTCGATGAGGGGTTATCGCCGGGCCAGCAGGTGATTACCTCAGGCCAATACAAAGTTTCGCCCGGCGTGCTCGTGAGCACTGCGGTCGCGAGCTCGGATCCGACGCAATCCAAGGTGAAGCCGGAATGAGCTACGGCATTTCCGCTCCCTTCATCCGCTACCCCATCGGCACCTCGCTGCTGATGGCCGGCATTCTTTTTGTCGGCCTCGTGGCGTATCCGCTGCTGCCGGTCGCGCCGCTGCCGCAGGTCGACTTCCCGACCATCCAGATCACCGCGAATTTGCCGGGCGGCAGCCCGGAAACCATGGCGACCTCGGTGGCGCAGCCACTGGAACGCCAGTTCGCGCAGATCCCCGGCGTGGCCCAGATGACCTCGACGAGTTATCTCGGGACGTCGGCGGTCACCATCCAGTTCGACCTCAACCGCAACATCGACGGCGCCGCCAACGACGTCCAGTCCGCCATCAACGCGGCGAGCGGACAACTGCCGAAGAACCTGCCGTCGCCGCCGACCTACCGCAAGGTCAACCCGGCGGACTCCCCGATCATGCTGTTGTCGGCGACCTCGGAGACGCTGCCGCTGACCGAGGTGAGCGATGCCGTCGACGCGCAGCTTGCGCAGCAGATCAGCCAGATCTCCGGCGTGGCGCAGGTCATCATCGGCGGCCAGCAGAAGCCGTCGGTGCGGGTCCAGATCGATCCGGGCAAGCTGGTGGCAAAGGGCCTGTCGCTGGAAGACGTACGCGCCGCGATCACCAGCGCAACCGTCGATAGCCCCAAGGGCAATATCGACGGCGACACCCGCGCCTATACGATCTACGCCAACGACCAGCTCCTGAAGGCTGCCCCCTGGAACGACGTCATCATCGCCTACCGCAATGGCGGCCCCTTGCGAATCCGCGATATCGGCCAAGCCGTCGCCGGTCCGGAAGACGCCAAGCAGGCGGCCTGGGCCAACGGCCAGCGCGGCGTGTTCCTGGTCATCTTCAAACAACCCGGCGCCAACGTCATCGACACCGTCGACAAGATCAAGGCAACCTTGCCGCGGTTGGTCGCCGCGATCCCGCCGGCGATCAAAATCGACGTCATCAGCGACCGCACCACCACGATCCGAGCCGCGGTCGAGGACGTGCAGTTCACCCTGCTGCTCACGATCGGGCTGGTCGTGATGGTGATCTTCGTCTTCCTGCGCAGCTTCTGGGCCACGGTCATCCCGACTGTGACGGTGCCGCTCGCCTTGCTCGGTGCCTGCGCGCTGATGTGGGTGTTCGGCTATACGCTGGACAACCTGTCCCTGATGGCGCTGACCATTGCGGTGGGTTTCGTGGTCGACGACGCCATCGTGATGCTGGAGAACATCACGCGCTATATCGAGGAAGGCGAGAAGCCGATGGCGGCCGCCTTCAAGGGCGCGAGCGAGATCGGGTTCACGATCGTCTCGATCAGCATCTCGCTGGTCGCGGTGCTGATCCCGCTGCTCCTGATGGGCGGCATCATCGGGCGCCTGTTCCGCGAATTCGCGGTCGTGCTGGCGATGACGATCTTCGTCTCGATGTTCGTGTCGCTGACGCTGACCCCGATGATGGCCTCGCGCTTCCTGCGCGCCCATGGCGAGACCAAGCACGGCCGCTTCTACCAGATCAGCGAGCGTGGCTTCGACGCCATACTCCGGGGCTATCAAAACGTGCTCGACCTCGCATTGCGCTGGAAGTTCACGACGCTGATGATCTTCTTCGCGACGCTCGGCCTGTCGGTCTATCTGTTCGTTATCATTCCGAAGGGCTTCTTCCCGCAGCAGGATGTCGGCCTGATCACCGCGACCTCGGAAGCCAACCAGGACATTTCCTTCGTCGACATGAAGCGCAAGCAGGAAGCGCTCGGCAAGATCGCGCTCGCCGATCCTGACGTCGCGACGGTGGCGATGGCCATCGGCGGCAGCGGCCGGGCGGGCAATAACGGCGCCATGTACATCACGCTGAAGCCGCGCGACCAGCGCTCCGCCAATGCGCAGCAGATCATCGCACGCCTGCGGCCGAAGCTCGAGCAGGTCGAAGGCGCCAGATTGTTCATGCAGGCGGCGCAGGACGTTCGCCTCGGCGGCCGACCGACCCGCACCCAGTTCGAATTCACGCTGCAGGACGCCAATCTCGCCGAGCTGAACGAATGGGCGCCGAAGATCCTGGCGAAGATGCAGACCTTGCCGGAACTGCGCGACGTCGCAACCGACCAGCAGACCAACGGCACCACGCTCGAACTGAAGATCAACCGCGACACCGCCTCGCGCTACGGCATCCAGCCGCAGCTCATCGACGACACGCTGTATGACGCGTTCGGCCAGCGCCAGGTGACGCAATATTTCACCCAGCTCAACAGCTATCACGTGATCCTGGAAGTGCTGCCCGAGCTGCAGGCCAGCATCGACACGCTGAACAAGATCTATCTGAAATCGCCGCTGACCGGTGAGCAGGTGCCGGTGTCGACTTTTGCGACCTGGACCAGCGTGCCGGTGCGGCCGCTGTCGATCAGCCACCAGGGCCAGTTCCCGGCGATCACCATCAGCTTCAACCTGGCGCAGGGCGTCGCGCTGGGACAGGCGACCGATGCGGTGCAGAAGGCGATGGTCGACCTGGGAGCGCCGCCGACGCTGAATTCGAGCTTCCAGGGCACCGCGCAGGCGTTCCAGCAATCGCTGAGCACCGTGCCGCTACTGATCCTCGCGGCACTGGTCGTCGTCTACCTGATCCTCGGCATCCTCTACGAGAGCTACATCCATCCGATCACCATCCTGTCGACGCTGCCGTCGGCCGGCGTCGGCGCGCTCGCGATCCTGATGGCGGCCGGCTTCGACTTCAGCCTGATCGCACTGATCGGCATCATTCTCTTGATCGGCATCGTCAAGAAGAACGGCATCATGATGGTCGACTTCGCGATCGCGGCCGAGCGCGACGATCACCTGGAGCCGGAGGCCGCGATCCGGCAGGCCGCCCTGCTCCGCTTCCGCCCGATCATGATGACGACGATGGCGGCGCTGCTCGGCGGCGTGCCGCTGATGCTCGGCACCGGCACGGGCTCGGAAATCCGCCAGCCGCTTGGCTACGCCATGGTCGGCGGCCTGATCGTCAGCCAGGCGCTGACGCTGTTTACGACGCCGGTGGTCTACCTCTATCTCGACAAGCTCTCCAATCTGTTCGCCGGCTGGAGCAGCTCGACCGATGCAGAGGACGAGGGGGAGCATCGGGAAGAGCGTTCCGTAAAGGAAGCCGCGGAGTAAGCGTCACCGTCATTGCGAGGAGCACCCATGCCGCTGCACGCGGAGACATGGATTGCTTCGCTGCGCTCGCAATGACATCTCGTAGGATGGGTAGAGCGCAGCGAAACCCGCCGCGGCAATTGATGGGTTTCGCTGCGCTCTCCCCATCCTACAGATATCACCTCGACGCGGCCCGCTCGACAGCGCGCGAAGTTTGCAAGATGCTGGATGATCTTGAGGAACAGCGTGCGCCACTCCGCCTGGTCGATCGACAGGGTTGCAGCTCTATCGGTCATGCTGCCTTCTATCCTTCGATGACATTGTATCCGGACGAGCAGCCGCAGGATGGCATCCGGACGCCGACGCTCGCGCGGGTCGGTCGGCGTCTCCTCGCTGGAGGCTTAGGAACCTTTGGAGTGCCCGCAGGTTGATTGGCCGAAGAGGACATATGCCGTCCTCCTGCTGCATATTCACACCGGAGGACTTATGGCCAAGCGCGCGAAGAAAAAGCGAGCGACTTCCCGGCGGACGCGACAACCGAAGAAGCTGAGCGATCTCTTCCACGAGACGCTCAAGGACATCTATTTCGCCGAGAACAAAATCATCAAGACTTTGCCGAAGATGGCGAAAGCCGCGCACTCGAGAGAGCTTGCGAACGCCTTCAACAAACATCTGCGCGAGACCCATGGACAGGTGAAGCGGCTGGATCAGATCTTCCGGATGCTTGGCAAGCCGGCCCGCGGCAAAACATGCGAGGCCATCAATGGCATCACCGATGAAGGCGCTGAGATCATGCGCGACTTCAAGGGAATGCCAGCACTCGATGCCGGCCTTCTGTCCGCAGCGCAGGCGATAGAGCACTACGAAATCTCCCGCTACGGGACCCTGCGGACTTGGGCGGAAGAACTCGGCATGACGGATGCGGCAAAGCTGCTCCAGGCCACCCTCGCCGAGGAAGAGGCGACCGATCAAGCGCTGACAGAATTGGCCACCTCGGTGATCAATCTCGAAGCCGAGGAAGAGGAGGTGTCGGAAGCGGCCTAGAGCGCGATGGGCTCGGCACGCGATCATCGGCTAGGCATTTACCTAGTTAAATGGGTCCTCCAGATATCTAAGGAACGTTCTTCGGAACATGCACATTACCTCGAACAAGACGCTGAAAACGGCAACGAGGCGATGCACATCAGGCGAGCAAATACAGAGGGTCCCCATCCGCCGTCGGGCGCCTGGACCGTTGCGTCGCTGGTAGCTTTGTTGGGCGTTGCGCTCGCATCGGAATATCTCTTCCCAGCAACGAAGGAGCGTTCGGCTGATACACCGACCGGCCGTAGCGTTCAGGGCGAACCACTCGGAAACGACGACCGCGGTCGTCGGGCAACGAGGCCTTCTGAGATTCCTGCTTCGGGCTGGAAAGACATCGTTCTGCGCGTGTATGCGAACATATCGAAGCACCGAGTATTGGCCCTCGCAGCGGGAATGACCTACTACAGCATACTTGCCATTTTTCCGGCCATCGCGGCATTGGTCGCAATGTATGGACTATTCTCGGATCCTTCGACGATAGCACGGCAGCTCGATCAGCTCGGCGGATTTCTGCCCGGCGGGGCCATCGACGTCGCGCACGAACAGTTGACGCGGGTCGTGTCCAAGGGCTTGCAGACGCTTGGCTTGACCTTTCTGATCGGTCTGACGATTTCGCTGTGGAGCGCGAATGCGGCGATGAAGGCGCTTTTTGACACACTGAATATCATCCATGGCGAAGAAGAAAAGCGCGGCTTCCTCACACTGAATGCAATGTCGCTCGGTTTCACCATCAGCGGGGTCCTCTTCATCCTGGCTGCCCTCGGCTCCATCGTCGCGGTGCCTGTAATCCTCAACTACGTCGGCCTGCCCAATACGAGCGACATGCTCGTCCGCATGGGACGGTGGCCGGCGATGTACCTGATCCTCACGTTCGCCCTCGCCGTTGTCTATCGTTACGGTCCCAGCCGCGAGACACCCCGGTGGCGGTGGATCACGTGGGGCAGCGCAATAGCCGCCCTGCTGTGGCTCGCCGGCTCGGGGTTGTTCTCCTGGTACACGGCCAACTTTGGCAATTTCAACGAGACCTACGGCTCGCTCGGCGCCGTCATCGGCTTCATGACTTGGCTCTGGATGTCAGCGATCGTCATCCTTCTGGGGGCCGAGATCGACGCCGAGATGGAGCACCAGACCGCGCGCGATACCACAACCGGGACGCCGAAGCCGATGGGCATGCGAGGAGCCCGGATGGCAGACACCGTCGGTGCAGCCCAAGGAAGATGAGATGACGAACCTTTTTGAGCTTCCAACCTGGGCAGACGACGACCACATCTTTGTAGTGATCGAGACCCCTCGCGGAAGCACCTGCAAGCTCGACTTCGATCCGGAGCTGCGTGCGTTTACGCTCGCCAAGCCTCTGATGGCCGGCCTCCGCTATCCGTACGATTGGGGCTTTGTCCCATCGACCAAGGCGCAGGACGGTGATCCGCTCGACGTCCTAGTGATTCACGATGCGCAATCCTATCCCGGCGTGGTCTTGCGATGCAGACCGATCGGGATTCTCGAAGTCGAACAGAAAGGCAAGCGCAAGAAAGAGAGAAACGATCGCCTGTTCGCCGTGCCCGACCGCACTCCGCTCGAGACCGATCTAAAGGACATCCGGCATCTTCCCTCGCGAGCGCACCAAGAGATTCAGCAGTTCTTTCTCGCGACGGATGCGCTTGAGAAAAAGGAGCTTGAGTTCCTAGGCTGGCGCGGCCCCAATCAGGCCATCAAGACCATCAAGCGGCTGTCCACGTAAGGGCAAAGCGAGCGTCGAGGCGCGCGCCCTGCCCCGGCGAACTGCGCTTAGCCCCAGCGCCTCCGCGAGTTTCGATTGGGCATTTGCTCACCTCGCAGATGCGCGGGTTCGTGCCCGTCGCCCCCACTGAGGGGCAGCCTAGAGCCTATGCCTTATTGGCAGGGTTGGCGAGTCATTGAACCGCCGGCTTCAACCACTTCGATCTACCGAGGAAGCCGCTATGGCTTGCTCAACTTCCTTAACCAGCGCTCGGTAATGTTCAGCAAGCTTGGCAAACAATGCTTTCTTGGTCGCGTTGGTGGCGAGCTTGCTGATTAGATCGCACTCCTCAGCTTCATTTCGAAGCTTCTCCAAGTGCGCCTGCATGTCCTTCATTGGCTTTGCTCTCCCAGCACCGGAAAAACTAGGCAAAGGGGAAACCCGATAGCAATAAACTAAGTAAATTGGTCCTCTGGGGAAACGGATTGTTGAGATGCGATTAGCTGCGCGCGTCTCTTCACCTCGATGCGCATGGATAGGGCGGGTTAGCGAAGCGTAACCCGCCGCCAGCCGAACGCTGCGAAGAAGATGGTGGATTACGCTGCGCTCTATCCATCCTACAGATCTCCACCTCACCCGCCGAGATAAGCCTTCTGCACCTGCGGGTCCTGCGCCAGCGCCGCGGCTGTGCCTGACAGCACGCTCCTGCCCACCTGCAGCACAGTGGCGAAATCGGAGACTTCCAGCGCAAGCTCGATCGATTGATCCGCGAGCAGGATCGTGAGGCCTTCACGATCCAGCAGACCTCTTCCCGCGCGGCGACGCAACGTTCACAGAGAGCAATTGTCGGGTGTTTTGAACGAGACCGTCTCGGGCGCTGAGATTTTTCCGCAAACGCCAACGCTTCTCAAAAGCTGATCCTTGTCTGCGCTCGATCGACGCACCGATCGTCAGCATACTTATCGATTGACGTGCATCAAAGCCGGCCGCCTTGCCGCGGCGTTAGACTGCCAAGACTTCGAGCATGATGATGAAACGCAATGGCGCGTTCAACAACCGAAGAAGGCCCGCCCGCTCCGGGCGAGAAGTGAAATGCCAACTCCCAAAAATTTATCGCCGAAGAAACGAAAGCTGGTAGCTGGAGTCGTGGGGC
>NZ_PSRR01000341.1 GCF_004296405.1 Bradyrhizobium sp. Leo170 | reverse complement strand
CAGGCTCTACGTTTCCGCATGTGTCCGCCATCGCTCCGCGCAATGACGCGAGAAAACATCACGCGTGATACTGGCCGCCGTTCACGGTGAGCGTCGAGCCGGTAATGAAGCCGGCGTCGTCGGCGGCGAGGAACAGCACCGCGCGCGCGATCTCCTCGGGCTCACCGAGACGGTTGACCGGGATCTGCGGAATCACGTTTTTCTCCAGGACGTCCTTCGGCACCGCCTGCACCATCTCGGTGTTGATGTAGCCGGGCGCGATCACGTTCACGGTGATGCCGCCCTTGGCGTTCTCAAGCGCGAGCGCCTTGGTGAAGCCGATGTCGCCGGCCTTGGCCGCGGAATAATTGACCTGGCCGAACTGGCCCTTCTGGCCGTTGATCGAGGAGATGTTGACGATGCGGCCGAACTTGCGGGCGCGCATGCCCTCGATCACCTGGCGCGTCATGTTGAAGAGCGAGCCGAGATTGGTGTCGATCACCTCGTTCCACTGCTGCAGCGTCATCTTGTGGAATGCGGTGTCGCGGGTGATGCCGGCATTGTTGACAAGCACGTCGACCGGGCCGATGTCGGCCTCCACCTGCTTGACCCCGGCCGCGCAGGCATCGAACGAGGCGACGTCCCATTTGTAAACGGGAATGCCGGTTTCTTCCTTGAACTTCTGCGCCGCGGCATCATTGCCGCCATAGGTCGCCGCGACCTTGTAGCCCGCCGCCTTCAACGCCTTGCTGATCGCAGCGCCGATACCTCGCGTCCCACCCGTTACCAATGCAACACGTGCCATGTCCGTCTCCTCCTTGGCCGTTTTTTCTAAGCCGACATTGTGCCGGTCTTTTGAAATCTATCGATATTCCAAAACGAAAATGCCCGGCGCGAGGCCGGGCATTCTCTTAACAGCTTGCACTGTGGTTGACAGACGATCTTTTCATCATTCAACCCGGCATGTTGCCTCTTGTTCAGTCGCGTGCAACGCACATCGCGATGCCCATGCCGCCGCCGATGCACAGCGTGGCGAGGCCCTTCTTGGCGTCGCGCTTCTGCATCTCGTGCAGCAGCGTCACAAGGACGCGGGCGCCGGACGCGCCGATCGGGTGACCGATCGCGATCGCGCCGCCGTTGACGTTGACCTTGGACGTATCCCAGCCGAGGTCCTTGTTGACAGCGCAGGCCTGCGCCGCGAACGCCTCGTTGGCCTCGATCAGATCGAGATCGCCGATGCTCCAGCCGGCCTTCTTCAGCGCATTGCGCGAAGCCGGGATCGGGCCGGTGCCCATGATCTTCGGGTCGACGCCGGCCTGGCCCCAGGAGACGATGCGCGCGAGCGGCGTCCTGCCTTCCTTGGCGGCCTGCTTCGCCGTCATCAGCACCACGGCGGCGGCGCCGTCATTGATGCCGGACGCGCTGCCGGCGGTCACCGTGCCGTCCTTCTCGAAGGCGGGCTTGAGCTTGGCCATTGCGTCGAGCGTGGCGCCGTGGCGCGGATATTCGTCGGTGTCGACCACGACGTCGCCCTTGCGGGTCTTGATGGTGACGGGGACGATCTCATCCTTGAACCGGCCGGCCTTCTGCGCGGCTTCGGCCTTCTGCTGCGAGGAGACGGCGAACTCGTCCTGCTGGGCGCGGGTGATCTGATATTGCCGCGCCACGTTCTCGGCCGTGTTGCCCATGTGGTAGCCGTTGAAGGCGTCCCACAGGCCGTCCTTGATCATGGTGTCGACGAATTCGACGCCGCCCATCTTGACGCCACCGCGGAGATACTGCGCATGCGGGGCCATGCTCATGGATTCCTGGCCGCCGGCGACGACGATCTCGGAATCGCCATTGACCAGCGCCTGGTAGCCGAGCGCGACCGAGCGCAGGCCCGAGCCGCAGAGCTGGTTGACGCCCCAGGCCGGGCTTTCCACCGGGATGCCGGCGACGATCGAGGCCTGGCGGGCCGGGTTCTGGCCCTGGGCTGCGGTCAGGATCTGACCCATGATGACTTCGGACACGCGGCCCGGCTCGACGCCCGCGCGCTCCAGCGCCGCCTTGATGGCGATGGCGCCGAGGTCATGGGCGGGAGTGTTGGCGAACGCACCGTTGAAACTGCCGACCGGGGTGCGGGCGGCGCTGACGATGACGACATCGTCTGACATGGGCATCTCCTAGAGCTTGATGTTTGGCCTGGGTAGCTTGGCGGCGGGCGGGCGGCCGGACGCGGGCCTATCTTTCGGCCTCATCCTGTTAACGTCCTTGAGGCATGTCAATCGGCCAGACGGCCAAATCCTGCCGCGGCGCACTTAAATTGACCCTGTTGGAGCTTTCCTGAGCAATAACTATGCTTTGGAATTAACCGTGGCGCACAAATCGTTGCCGAGCGGCTTTGAAAATGCTTACCTTTGCTGCGATGCGTGTGCATCACCCCTGCAGCAATGCTGCAAAGGGTTCCCTCCTGGTGTTGATGTGTGAGCCCCCCATGGCAAAATCAGAACACCCGACCACGATCAAGAAGTACGCCAACCGGCGGCTCTATAATACCGGAACCAGCACTTATGTGACGCTCGAGGATCTCGCCGCGATGGTGAAGGAAGGCGAGGATTTCCTCGTCTACGACGCCAAGACCGGCGACGACATCACCCGATCGGTGTTGGCGCAGATCATCTTCGAGCAGGAGAACAAGGCCGGCCAGAATCTGTTGCCGACCACTTTCCTGCGGCAGTTGATCCGGTTCTACGGCGACAGCATGCAAATGGTGGTGCCGAAATATCTCGAGCAGTCGATCGAGACGCTGACGAAAGAGCAGGAGAAATTCCGCAAGCAGATCGCAAGCACGCTGAGCGGAACTCCCTTCGCCCCGCTCGAGGAACAGGTTCGGCGCAACATGGAGCTGTTCCAGCAGACCTTCTCCATGTTCAAGCCATTCGTGCCGCCGCGCACGGGAACCGCAACGCCCGAGCCCGAGAAAGTGCCGGAGCCGGCGCCGGATGACGCCAATATCGACGACCTGCGCCGCCAGATGAAGGAGATGCAGGAGCGCCTCGAGCGGATGTCGCGCGAGACGACGACGAAGAAGGAAGAGTAGGCTCTTCCGAACCTGCCATTGAGTTCGTCATTCCGGGGCGCGCGCAGCGCGAACCCGGAATCCATTGGGCCGCTTGCGCGAGCCGCTGAATGGATTCCGGGCTCGATGCTATCGCATCGCCCCGGAATGACAGCCAGCGGTGGACGACCAGCTACCCGGCCGCCGGCATCGTCTTATCCGCCGTGTGCCATGGCCGCGTCGGCGAGGCCAATCCGATCAGGCGGCCCTGGATATAGTCGCAGCCCCATTCGCGCAGCATCACCGCGGACGCTTCATCCTGTACCCATTCCGCGACCGTCTTGATGCCGAGCCGGCGCGCGAGGTCGAGCAGTGTCTGCACGAAAGCGCGGTCGTCGGCGGAATGCGCGATGTTCTGCACGAAGGCGCCATCGATCTTGACGATATCGACGCCGAGCTTGCGCAGGTTGCGGAACGAGGTGTAACCGGCGCCGAAATCGTCGATCGCGATCCGGCTGCCGAAATTCTTCAGGCGCGTGACGAAGCCGCGCACCTCGTCGAGATTGCTGATCGCCACCGTCTCCGTGATCTCGACGATCAGGCGCTCGCCGACGCCGGGATGCGCGGCCATCAGCGATTCGATTCCGGCCAGCCAGTCCGGATCCATCGTGGTATCAGGCGAGATGTTGAGGCTGAGCTGAACCTCGGGTGAAGCGGCAAGCTCGGCCACCGCAAGCTCGAGCACGCGGTGATCGACCAGCCGGATCAGGCCGAGACGCTCGGCGACCGGCACGATGTCGGGCGCCGACAATGCCCGCCCGTCCTCCTGCTGCATGCGCACCAGGCACTCGTAGAAGGCAGGCTGCCGCGATTGCACCTCGACCACCGGCTCGAACGCCACGACGATGCGCCGTTCGTTCAGCGCGGTGACGATCTCGTCAGTGACGCGGATGTTGACGCGGCGCTGAGCGTCGCGCTCGACATTCGGCTTCCAAAGCAGGAACGAGCCGGCGCGGCGGCTCTTGGTGGTATCGAGCGTCTCCTGGGCGCGGTTGATCGCCTCATCGGCATTGCGGGCGTGGCGCGGCACGCTGACCGCGCCGATCGACGCCGTCACCGAGACGGGGCCCGACCTGGTCGGCACGATCTCCTCCCGCACGGCGGTGAGAAAACGTTCGGCGGCGACATTGGCATCGTCGACGGTGCAGTTGCGCAGGATCAGCCCGAACTTGTTGCCGGAGAAACGCCCGAGCACGTCGCCGCCGCGCAGGCGGGCGCGGATGCGCTTGCTGATCTCCGCGATCACGGCGTCGGCGACGTCGAAGCCGAAGGCGTCGTTGATGCGCGCCAGATGGTCGATGCCGATCAGCATGAAGGCGCAGGACGAACGGAAGCGTGTAGCCTCCTCGATCGCCTCGGCGAGCGCGGCGATCAGATGGGTGCGGTTGAGTTCGCCGGTGAGCGGATCGTGTCGCGACAGCTTCACGAGCTGCTCGTCGCGGGCATGACGCTCATTGTCGATCCTGATCACGCCCTGGGCGTGCACGGGCCGGCCGTCGGGTCCGCCAAACCAGCAGCCGGTTTCCTCGATCCAGATCACGGGCGCCGAGGTGCTCGCCCGCACGCCGTACTCTATTCGGTAGGGCATGCCCTCGCCGCTGCGGAGCGGCGCGGGTTGGCCGAACGCATCGCTGCGGATCGCGCGCGATGGCTCGATCAGCCTGGAAAATGCAGCGCCGCTTGCAATCGCCTCCGCCGGGAGATCCGGGAAAACCGAGGCCACATTGTCGCTCCAGACGAGCGCATCGGAGGCAATATCCCAGACAAAGGTCACTTGGCCGAGCGAAGCCAGGATGTCGGCGGCTGGCGGGATGGAAGGCATCTGCTGTCGCCTCGTTTCAGGACACGGCCAATTCAGGACACGGGCCAAGTGGATACAGGTGGACGCACGTGACAGTGGGTAAGTGATTCCAAGCCCGGAGTGTGCCTCTGTTTCCAGTCAGACCTTAGGTAAAGTTCATAAATAATCTGGAAACCACGTTTTGCCGCCATCGGGAACAAAAGCCCGTGCACCGGCATGGACCTTGCGAGTTCGAGGCCAAGGGGGATGGTAGCGTCCCGAAACGTGACAATCGGGCGGGATCAGCGATGCCGGAAGCCGGCGGATCAAGGCAAGTGCTGGACGGCGAGGTTTTAACCGGCGCCGCCACCACCTCGGCTGAACTCGTCCCGCTGACCGAATCCCTGCACTCCGAGTCCAAACGGCCGCTGCCACGGCCCGACGCAGGCTTTGTGACCCAACTGATCGCAACTGCGGCGCTGGCGCCAGAGACTCGTCCGCTGCGGCGCGCCACGCTGGCGGATGCGCAGATGGCCTATGGCGCCCATCCGCAGGAACGGCGCGGCGTCGCGCGCCGCACGCGCCAGATCATCTGATCGCGCTCAGCGCTGTTCCGGTTCAGTCGGCGGATTGCGGCTCGGCTGCAGGTCCGGGGAGGCGACCGCGGGTTGCGCCTGCGTCGGCTTGGAATGATCCAGCGGCACCGATTCCGCGACCGAAGCCGCCGGCGGCATCGTGTTCGCTGACGTCGTTGAGGCAGCGGGCGGCGGAGCCGGCTGCGGGGCCGGCGCGGGAGCCGGCTGTGGGGGTGGCGCCGGTGCGGGTTGCGGCGGAGGGGCTGGTTCCGGCTCGATTTGCTGCACCGGTGTTGCGGGCGCCACCGCACGACGGCGGGTGCGAAGCGCGATTCCGGAGATGAAATCCGCCAATGCCAGCAAAGTCAGCAGACCAAAGGTCGAGGTGCCGAATTTCGGCCACAGCACGAATTCGGCGGCTGCCGCGCCGAACACGATCAGCGACAGCAAATGATCCATCACGAATTTGGCGCCCGGTCGCGCGCCCTTGATGACCTCGAGCAACAGCAGGAGGATGCCGAGCGCCAGCAGGATGTCGTTCAGCGTTATCGGCCATTCCGCCCCCGACATCAGCGTCACCGTCAGCAACGGATCGGCCAGCGAAACGCCGGGCATCAGGAAGACGATGATGTTGTAGACCGCGAGCGGAATCAGCAGCAGCGGAAAACCGACCATGCGAGCGAGGCCTTAGCGAAGGAAACCAGGAGCGAAACGCCCAGAGAGCGTGATCCGATCGGGATGAATCGGATCATGATCTCATTTCATTGTTTGAGCATGACCTCCGCACAAACGCTACGCGTTTGTCGCGAGGGAAAACCGGTGCCACTCTTCCCGGATCACGCTCGACGCGCCGACCCGGACCGTCTGATCGCACTCATTGGCCGATTTCAGGCGGCCCAATCAATCGTGATCCCGGCCCTGCTTTCAGAGCCGGGAATCCAAATGTTCGCCGATCCCGCGAGGATCAGGATTCTTTCTTCTTCAGGACCTGCCGGCCCTTGTACATGCCGGTCTTTAGGTCGAGGTGGTGCGGGCGACGCAGCTCGCCGGAATCCTTGTCCTCGACATAGGTCGGTTTCTTCAGCGCATCCGCCGATCGGCGCATGCCACGGCGCGACGGCGAGGTTTTTCTTCTGGGAACAGCCATAACGGTCCTCTAGGGGTGTTGCGGAGGCATCGTCCGAAATTAAGGACGCGCGTCAAAAGCGAGCTGCGATGCCAATAAGGCCGCGCTTATAGAGGAAGGGATGGCGTAAAGCTAGGGCCTGACGCGATCAGATTGCGTTGCCTCTCCGCTTGCGAGCGAGGCCAAGCCTCCGCGATTCCGCCAGAACATAACATGATCATTTTGCTATCGATTGCCGCATGCGGGGCTCCGTAAGTGCGCACAATTTCATCCTATCTAAAATAGGCCGTGCAGGTCCCGACGCCCGGCAACGACCCGGATGATTTCGATCGCGTCGATCGGGCCTTCATCGGTGTCCGGATCGGTGCGGTAGAGCAGCAGATAAGGAGCCTCGACCAGCATGCGCATTGATGGACGAAGATCAGACCGACGCACACCCATCCTTGGCTGCGACCTCAGCAGCTCCGCCTTGGCTTCGATGCGATCGAAATAGCGCTCGGCGGCAGCGGGTTGTTCAAGCCCGATCATGACGTAGATGTCCAGCAGGTCAGTACGCGCCTGGTTCGACCAGACCAGCTCAGTCGGCATTGCCGGAGGCTTTCTTCGCACTCTCTAGCCGCTCGCGGGCCTCTTCACGCAGCTTCTTCATATCCAGATCGCCGGCTGAGCCGCTCGCAATGCCGACATCCCACATCTGCCGAAGCCGTCTGATATCTTCCTGGCGTAGTTCACGCTTCAATTGCCAGTCCCGCACCGCCTCGCGGACGATCTCACTCGTGGTGGCGTACTCTCCCGCGTCTACTGCGGCCTTGAGCGCCGATATTTGCTCGCTCGTCAGTGCGACGCTCACTTTCTCGACCGATGCCATGAGAGCTCCTTCAACTGCCGGGAGCAAGTTTTACTACTTCTTGACCCCAATGGGCAACCCTAGTTCCCAGGCGCCGATGCAGCGCATTCAGAACCCGCGGCTCTCGCTCCAGCAGCGCTGAACCGCGCTGGCGCGGGCCATATAGGTTGCGCTCAGGCGGCGTACGCCGGGACCGGGATTGCGGGCGCTGCGCTTGACCGGATTGGGCAGGATCGCCGCGAGCAGCCCTGCCTCGCGCGGCGACAGGGTCGCCGCCGAATGGCCGAAGGCGTATTGGGAGCCGGCCTCGGCCCCGAACTGGCCGGACGGGCCGAGCTCGGCGATGTTGAGATAGATTTCCAGGATCCGCTGCTTCGGCAGCACGAAATCGATCCATATGGCGAGGGGCAGTTCCAGCGCCTTGCGGACCACACTGCGGCCCGGCCACAGGAACAGGTTCTTGGCGACCTGCTGGGTGATGGTCGAGCCGCCCCGGCCCGGCTCGCCGTCCTCGGCATCGTCGATCGCATCCTGCAGCGCGTCCCAGTCGATGCCGCGATGGCTGCAGAATTTCGAATCCTCCGACCCCACCACCGAGCGGGGGAGATACGGCGAGATCGCATTGAAATCGACCCATTGCCGCGTGACCGGCGCACCCTTCAGGTAGCGCCAAGCCATCAGCGCCGAGACCGGATGGCCGGACCGGTAAAGCGGTGTCAGCACGTAGGGCACGAGCAGCGCGGCCACCAGCAGCAGCAAAAGGATCCGGACAATGCGCAAATTGGAGGTTCCGGCTGAAAGCGGGTCGGCGCTGCCGGCAATATTGGCCGGTTTCGGGTGAGATTTCGCGATAATTGGCAGGTTTTCCAGCACTTTTAAGGCATTTCCGGCCGGCGGGCGGAATTGACGAAGCCGATGCCATCAACGATTGTCCGCCCCGGAATCTGATCTGGAGCAATTCTTAATGACGACCGGTACTGCAGAATTCGCCAAGCGTCTGGACCAGACCGCTGACGATACCGAGGCCCTGCTGGCGAAACTTTTGGCCGACACCGTGGAGCAGGACGAGATCGTCCGCCCGAGGCGGCTGATCGAGGCCATGCGCTATTCGAGCCTCGGCGGCGGCAAGCGCCTGCGGCCGTTCCTGGTGGTCGAGAGTGCCGCCGTGTTCGGCGTGCCGCGCAACGCCGCGCTGATGGCGGGGGCCGCGCTCGAGTGTATCCACTGCTACTCCCTGATCCATGACGACCTGCCGGCGATGGACAATAGCGATCTGCGCCGCGGCCGCCCCACCCTCCACAAAACCTATGACGATGCGACCGCGATCCTCGCTGGCGACGCGCTCCTCACGATCGCCTTCGACATCATCACCCGCGACGAGATCCATCGCGATGCCGGCGTCAGGCTGGCGCTGACCCGCGCGCTGGCGCGCGCCTCCGGCGTCGGCGGCATGGCAGGCGGACAGATGCTCGACCTGGCCGGCGAAGGCCGGTTCGGCGACCGCGAGCCGGTGGACGTAGCGCGGCTGCAGCAGATGAAAACCGGCGCGCTGCTCCGCTTCGGCTGCATCGCCGGCGCCATCCTCGGCCAGTCCTCCGAGAAAGAATATCTGGCACTCGACGATTTCGGCCGCGCGCTCGGCGAAGCCTTCCAGATCGCCGACGACCTGCTCGACGTCGAGGGCGATGCTGCCGCGCTCGGCAAGCAGACCGGCCAGGACGCCGCCCTCGGCAAGACCACCTTCGTCACCCAGCTCGGCATCGACGGCGCCAAGCAGCGCGTCCGCGACCTCCTCGCCCGCGCCGATGCCGCTTTGTCGGTGTTCGGACCGAAGGGCGACGTGCTGCGCGCGGCGGCGCGGTTCGTTGCGGAGCGCAGGAATTAGCGTGGTGCCCCAGACGACACTGCGCTCCCCTCTCCCGCTTGCGGGACGAGCATAGCTCGCTCCGGGAGGGCTGGGGTGAGGGTGTCTCCGCGGCGAGACTCTTCGTGTGGAGAGAACCCTCACCCGGATCGCATCTGGCGATGCGATCCGACCTCCCCCGCAAGCGGCTATTA
>NZ_PSRR01000340.1 GCF_004296405.1 Bradyrhizobium sp. Leo170 | reverse complement strand
GCCCCCGCTTGCGGGGGAGGTGAAGCCAACCCGCAGCCGATTCAATCTGATCGAAACACCCGCTGGCCCTTTCCTTCCTCGCCCGGCTGGTTTACATGCATTTGCATGAAAATGATGCCCGCCACGCGTCGCTTTGCGCCCACCTCCCTGATGCTGGGAAATATCGTCACCGGCTGCTCCGTGCTGGCGCCGGCGGGGATGCTTCCGGAACTATCCGGTGCGCTGGACGTCTCGATCCACGCCGCGGCGCTCCTGATTACCTTCGGTGCGATGGTCTTGTGCATCGGCTCGCCGCTCACGGCATGGCTCACCAGCCGCATCGATCGCCGCACCTTGCTCGGTGTCACGCTCGCGGTGCTCACGGTCACCAATCTCGCCTCTGCCCTGGCGCCTGATTACGTGAGCCTTCTGGTCATTCGCCTCGTCATGCTGGCGATCGGCGCGCTCTATACACCGCAGGCGGCTGGCACCGGCGCGCTGATCGTGCCGGTCGAGCGGCGCGGCTCGGCCATCGCCTATATCTTCCTCGGCTGGTCGCTCGCGGCTGCGGTCGGATTGCCGCTGATCACCTTCATCGCAAGCCATTACGGCTTTCGCGTCGCCTATGGCGGCATCGCGCTGGTCGGCTGCGTGAGCTGCGCGCTGCTGTTGTGGCGATTGCCGCGCGGATTGCTCGGGGCGCCGTCGATCTGAAGACCTGGATCGAACTCGGCCGCAACCGGATGGTGCTCGTGCTCCTGGCGATCACGACGCTGCAGATGGCGGGCCAATTCGTGGTCTTCACCTTCATGGGGCCGCTGCTTACAGGATTGACGGCGCCGGGAGCAATGCTGTCGGGCTTGTCTTCGGCCTTTACGGCGTCTGCGGCTTCATCGGCGTCGTGATCGCGACCCGCATCGTCGACTCCTGGGGGCCGTATCGGACATCGGTGCTGTTCACCTTACTGATGCTGACCGGTGTGACCGGATGGGCGCTGAGCGCGGGCGTCTATGCACTGATGGCCGGCTCGGTTGCGATCTGGGGGCTCGGCTTTGCCTCCGCCAATTCGATGCAGCAGGTACGGCTGGTTGCGGCGGCGCCGGCGCTTGCATCGGCGTCGGTATCGCTCAACACCTCCGTGCTCTATATCGGGCAGGCGATTGGTTCCGCGATCGGCAGCGTGCTGTTTGCGCACGGCTGGTTCCACGGCGCAGGCTACGTCTGCGCCGCTTTCCTCGCGCTCGCGGTTGCGACCATCGTGCTGACAAAGCCCCGCCGGGCGGCGGCGGAGTAAGCTCTAACGGCCTGCCGATGCAGGAGCGCTTGCGATCCGCGCGAGCGGTGCGGTTCCCGCCATCTTCACCAGCACTTCTTTCACCGGGTGCTGGGTCCAGGCCAGCGTGACGTAATCGCGATGGGTGACGCCGTCGGGGGTCTGCACGAACGCGACGCTGCCGGGCTGCAAAGGCCCGTCCATGCTCTCGCGGACGCGGATGCCCTTGTTCCTGAGCATCGTCATCAGTTTCTGATCGTGCCGCTTGGTGTAGCGGGTGTACGAACTCACGAAGAAACCGCTGCGGTTATTCTCGATCCAGGAGGCGAACTTGTCGAGTTCGCCATAGACCGCATCCAGCAGCACCACGCCGCGCACGCGGCCGGTTGCGCCACCGACATCGAGGCTCCAGGCGGTCGGCAGGAAGCCGCCGCTATAGCCGACGATCACGACCGGCATGTTGGCGAAGGCTGCTGCCGATTTAGGATCGCCGTAGAGGCGGGCGAGGTGGGAGGTGGATTCGTCGAGGAAACGCTTGAAGCCGCCCGGCTGCCAGAATTTTCCGGCGCTTGAATCGGCGGCATCGACCGCCATCTGCGGCGCCAGCAGCACCGCGTTGACGCCGGAGTCCGAGATCTGCTGCGGCACCAATTGGCGGTCGCGCACGTCGCGCTCGAGGGTTGCGCCATTGCCGTGGAAGAACACCACGATCACGCCCGGCTTATCGACGTCGAAATTCTCAGGCACGTGCATCAGGACGCGGCTGTCATTGTAGGTCTCGTCCTGCCAATAGACGCGGCCCGAATAGCTGCGATGGCCCTTGCGGCTGCCGTTCGTGACATTGAGGAACGGCGCATCCGAGCGCGGGTTGTTGCCGAAATAGGGGAAGGCGGAGGATCTCATGCTGACCAGCGTGGTCAGTTCCTCGCGCTCGCTCGGCTTCGGCAGATTGAGCGTGGGCGTCAGCGAGGCCATCCGGACCGGCGCGGGACGCTGCGGCTCGGATGCCGACGTCGGCGCGGCGGCTTGGCGCTGCACGAGCCTTTCCTGCTCGGTCGGGAAGCGTTCCTTGAACGATGGTGCTGGGAAGCGATCCACAAACGTGTCGCTCGCAACCGCTTGCGTGTTCGCCGCGAGCGCCGAGGCGCTGGGCGCTCTGCCGCATTGAGCCAGCACGGTCGCGAGCGGTAGAAGCAGCGAGGCGGTCGCGATCCAGCGCCAAGGTGACCTCGGCCAGCGCGACCGCGCGGTCGGGGACATTGCCCGGTCCGCGCGATCACACTTCTGGAATGTTGGGTTCGCTGCCCCGATCATCCACCCGCTACCCCGAACTCCCGGCAAACGCCGAATCTGAGCGCACCGGTGTTTAGGTGACGTTAAGCTTCCGGAAAATTTCCCCATCCGGAAGTAGCAAGAAGACCATCCAATCGTGTCGCGATTGTGGGTCGCCTCTCGTGTTTACACAAAGGCCGGCGCTTTGAAGGCAACAATAGGGTATTATGATACCCAAATGTTGACCGGAGTTAGATGCTTGTTAACGTTGCTTGAATTGGCCGTTTTCCGCCTGCACGATGAGAGTCGTCGAAGCGCGTGGCGCTGAAGGTACGGTCCGATATGGCGGCATCACATACGGGCAGCGCGGCATGGTCCGGTTCGCTCCCCGGCAGCGGGTCGACCGTTTCGGTCCTCGTGGCCACGGCCATCGTGGTCGCCGACATGGTGGGCGTCGGCGTTTTCACCAGCCTCGGCTTCCAGGTCAAGGACATTCCGTCAGGCTTCTCGATCCTCCTGCTGTGGACCGTCGGCGGCATCGTCGCGCTGTGCGGCGTATTTTCCTATGGCGAGCTCGGCGCGATGTTTCCGCGCTCGAGCGGCGAGTACAATTTCCTGAGCCGCGCCTATCACCCGGCGTTCGGATTCGTCGCCGGCTGGGTGTCGGCGACCGTCGGCTTCGCCGCGCCGGTCGCGCTCGCTGCCATGGCGTTCGGCGAATACGGCAAGTCGGTCTTGCCGGACGCGCCGCCGCTTGTGCTCGCGCTCGGCGTGGTGTGGCTGGTGTCGATCATCCAGCTTACCGGCGTCAGGCACTCCTCGACCTTCCAATTGGTCTCGACCATCCTGAAGGTGGTGCTGATCGTCGCGTTTCTCGTCGCCGGATACTTGATCGCGACGCCGCAGCCGATCTCGTTCGCGCCGACTTCGGCCGACCTTTCCCATATCGTCAGCGCGCCGTTCGCGATCAGCCTGGTGTTCGTGATGTATTCGTTCTCCGGCTGGAACGCGGCGACCTACATCATCGGCGAGATGCACCTGCCGGAGCGCAATTTGCCGCGTGCGATGCTGTCCGGAACGCTGATCGTGCTCGTGCTCTATGTCGCCCTGAACGCGGTGTTCCTGCACACCGCGCCGATCGACCAGCTTGCCGGCCAGATCGACGTCGCCCGGATCTCCGGCAGCTATATCTTCGGCGAGCTCGGTGGCCGCATTGTCGGCGCCATGATCTGTGTCGGGCTGATCTCCTCGATCAGCGCGATGATGTGGATCGGCCCGCGCGTGATGATGACCATGGGCGAGGACATCCCCGCACTGCGGATCTTCGCGCGCCACTCGACCAGCGGCGCGCCGGCCTATGCGATCCTGTTCCAGCTTGCGGTGGCGACGTTGATGCTGTTCACGCGCAGCTTCGAGGCGGTGCTCGACTTCATCCAGTTCGCGCTCCTGTTCTGCTCGTTCTTCACGGTGCTCGCCGTGATCAAGCTGCGCATCACCCGTCCCGACCTGCCGCGGCCTTACCGCGCCTGGGGATACCCGGTCACCCCTGCGGTTTTCCTGCTCGTGACCGGTTTCATGATGTACTATCTGTTGACCGACCGTCCGCTGCAGTCGGCGCTCGGTACGTTGATCATGCTTTCCGGCCTTTTGATCTACGCCGTTTTCCGCAAAGGGGCGGCGCGCCCGGCGGCCGCCGGAGCATCGGGTCGCGAATGAGGATGTTCCTGCCATTGAAAGTTGTCGCGCTCGCTTTCGCCATCATGCTCGCGGCGCTGCCGGCGTGTGCCGCCGACACCGTGACCGCGGACGATACCGCGCGCTTCCTTGCCGGGATGATGCCGTCAGCGGACTCTCCGCTGGTCCCGCTGACCCGGGACCCGGCCTGGCAACAGCACGCCCGATTCTTCGACCAGGCCTTTGCGCAGCTCGAGCAGCGCCAGTTGTCGAAGATCCGCGCCTGGGCGGAGGCCAATCTCGCGGCGCCGCGGCCGACCATGTTCTACATGTTCTCCGGGCCCGACTTCATCTACGCCGACGCCTTCTATTCCCAGGCGACGACCTATGTGCTCAGCGCGCTCGAGCCGACCGGCTCGGTACCCGATCTGACAAGGCTGCCGTGCAGCGACATCGGTGCTGCGCTCTACAATGTCGAGCGCTCGCTGTCTTCGGTCCTGAGCTTCTCCTTCTTCATCACCAAGAAGATGAAGGTCGACCTGCATGCGGGCGAGATCAGCGGCACCTTGCCGATCCTCTATGTATTCCTGGCGCGCTCGGGCAAGACCATCCGCACCGTCGCGCCGGTTGTGCTCGACGAGAACGGCATCGTCGTCACGGAAGGGGCAGGGAAGGGCGCGGTGCGCGGCGCACGCATCACCTTCGCCGGCAATGATGGCGTCGAGCGCACGCTCTATTACTTCTCGACCGATCTCTCCAATTCCGGCGTCAAGGCGAGCGGCTTCCTGAAATTCTGCGAGACGCTTGCGCCCGGCAACAGCCTGATCAAGAGCGCGTCCTATCTCATGCACGCCGGCAATTTCACTGTTGTGCGTGACTTCATCCTCAAGAACAGCGCCACCATCATCCAGGACGATTCCGGGATTCCGCTGGTCTATTTCAACCAGAGTCGCTGGCGCTTCTTCCCGTTCGGCCGCTATGCCGGCCCGATCGCCGAATTCCCGGGCCGCTACCAGGAGTCCTATGCCGAGCTGTTCCACCGCGCGCAGCCGATCGATTTCGGCATCGGCTATCGCTGGCGCACGCATGAAACCAACCTGCTGCTTGCCGTGCAATTGCCGGGTGACGGCTTCGGCACCGCCGATGCTGTGGCCCAGGATGCGCCAGCCCCCAAACCGGCGCCGCCGCCGCCGCGTCCCAGGGCGCCACGGCAGCCGGCGCCGTTCTTCAGTTCGCAGCCCGGCGGTTTCTTCTGGTTTGGGCGCTGAAGCGTTTTCGAGCGAAGTGGATACCGGTTCGCGTGAAGAAAACGCGTCAAAACAAGAATCCAGAGCCCCGCTTCGCTCGAAAACGCTTCAGATTCCGGTCGTGCTTCAACATCCAGTGAATGTTGCGATCGTAACGCACTGGCTGGATCGACCGCGCGTCCTGTAATCCATCCGTAGCCGCGCCTCGTCAGGTTCGTGATCTGTCACTCAAGTTCCGAGGGATTGATATGATCGCTGCCGATGTCGACGACCGATTCAACAAATGGCTGGGCTTCTTTAATGTCGCCGCAGCGGCGAAAGACATTGATGCGCTGCTGATCCTGTTCCATCCGGACGCATTCTGGCGTGACCTGCTGGCATTCACCTGGAACCTGCGCACCGCCGAAGGTCATCACGAAATCCGACAGATGTTGGATACGTGCCTTGCGCGTGCGGCACCCACGGCATGGCGGCAAACAAGACCCGCGCGTCTCGAAGATGGCATCGTGGAAGGGATCGTCGAATTCGAGACGAAGGTCGCTCGCTGCAAAGCAGTCATTCGCTGGAGAGAGGGCAGGGTCTGGACATTGCTCACGTCGATGGCGGAGCTCAAAGGCCTCGAAGAAGCGCTAGGCCTCGACCATGTCAGCCATGGCGGAGATGCGCATCCGGAAAAGCGATTCAGCGATATTTCCGCTTCGACGAAGCAGCCATACTGTGTGATTGTTGGAGCCGGACACAGCGGGCTTGGATTGGGCGTGCAGCTCCGAAAGATGGGCGTGCCGACGCTGATCATCGATCGCCGCGAGCGACCGTCCGATACCTGGCGAAATCGTCACGATTCGTTGTTGCTGCACACTCCCTCATACTTTGATCAGATGCCGGGATTCTCCTACCCCGACGGCTGGCCGCTGCATCCCTCGAAGGAGCGCTTCGCCGACTGGCTGGATGCGTATCAGTCGGTGATGCAACTCGACGTGATGACCGGGGCAGAATGCGTAGCGGCCGAATACGATGATGCGCGAGGGAAATGGCGCCTCCAGGTCAAACGCCGCGAGCGCGCGATCGAGCTCAACCCGGAGCAGCTTGTGCTCGCTACCGGATTATTCGGGACTCCGAAGATCCCGGACGTACCCGGCAAGGAGCGGTTCAAGGGACCGCAACAACATGCAAGCTTGTATCGTAGCAACCCTCATCACAGGAACTGCCGGTGCGTTGTGGTGGGATCAGGCACCACGGCGCACGATATTGCTGCGGATCTCTTCGCTGGTGGCGCTGATGTCACGATGATTCAGCGCAGTCCGACCATCGTGATGAGGTTGGAGACGTTGCTCGAAGGATTTGCAAGGCTCTACGGCAGCGAGCCGAAGGCGCAGGGTATAGCAACCGATCTGGCGGACTTGTTGCTCGCCGCAACCCCCTTGCGCATTGTGGTGGGCATGCACCAGAAGCTGGTGAAGCACGTGAAGGAGAAAGACGCGGCCTTCTACCGGCGACTGGAGAGCGCCGGCTTTCGATTGACCTTCGGTGAGGACGAGAGCGGCGTGTTTCCTCAGGTCCTGCGCGATCCCGGTGGCTACTATATCGATGTCGGTGCATCAGAGCTGGTCGCGAACGGCAGCATAAAGCTGAGAAGTGGTGTCGGCATCACCGCGCTTCGCGAAGAAAGCGTGGTTCTCAGCGACGGGAGCGAACTTCCCGCCGACATCATCTTCTACGCAACCGGCTACGAGCGCGGCTCGTTCGAACCCATCCTGACGCCGGAGACTGCAAAAAGGGTCGGCCCGCTGTGGGGTTTTGGCTCAGGCACGCGCCGCGATCCCGGCCCGTGGCAGGGTGAGCTGCGGAACATGTGGAAACCCACGCAACAGAAAGGGTTGTGGTTTCACGGTGGTGGAGTTGGAGTCGTGCGATTTTACTCACGCATCCTGGCCCTGCAGATCAAAGCCCGACAGGCCGGGATAGCGACGCCCGTGTACCAAGGCGAAGCTGCCAAGGCGCTCGAGGCAGCGTGAGCCGCGCTAGATCATGATCCGATTAGACGGAATCGAATCACGATCTCATCTCTTTGTTTGAGCATGATCTCCGCGCAAACGCTTCGCGTTTGTCGCGAGGGAAAACCGGTTTCCACTTTTCCGGATCATGCTCCAATTCACCCACGCCGCATCACCAGTGCACGCTCTGGCTCGGCACGATGAAGGCGCTGTTGTCAGGCGTGTTCGGCTTGTGGGTGAAATAGAGGTACGCGGAAACGATCAAAATGAGCAGGGCGATGATCGCCAGCAAATCTATCTGGCGCGGGTCATGACCGTGGCGGCTGATTTTCCAGCGCATTATTGGTGTCCTCCCCGCGGACGCAAAGAGTCAATGCCGCACTGCCGCCACAGTTCCCGCACGCCAGCGATGCATGCATGGCGTGAAAGCACGCAGCGGAGAGGGCGATCCTCTACGGCGAGTTGACACCGCGCCAGCGGCCGTAGCGCCAGGGCAGGTACCAACGCGCGCCGGGCGGCGCCTGCTCCGGCACGTTGTCGATGCCCGACGTGCCGAAGGGATGGCAGCGCAATAGCCGCGCCAGCGTCATCCAGCCACCGGCCCACAGCCCGAAGCGCTCGATCGCCTCGTCGCCATAGACCGAGCAGGTCGGCAGATGCCGGCAGTTGTAGCCGACCAGCGGCGACAGCGTATGCCGGTAGATCCAGATCAGCGCGCGACCGAGATTGCGCGGCAGCCGCCGGGCTGCGCTGGCACAGTCCGTGCATTGAAATTGATGTGACGTTCGATGTTCCATGGGCGTCATACCGCAAACTTACGTCGTGTTGCGGGGGTTCCCAAGCAAGGAACTTAGTTCTTGCAGATATTTACGCCACAGTTCGCAACTATCGCACCGCACGGGCGGCGCTGCAGCGAAGGTCCTATGGACGGCACAGGTCAGTACGGTTACCGTTTTGATAATGCTTCGATGACACCATCTTGTCACGTTGCGATGGGGCCGTTGCCACCGCTCATCCATGGGGCTTGGGGGAAGGAACCAAATTGAGGCTCGTGACGTCGCTTCGTCTTCGCGGTCTGGCACTCCTCGGCGCCGCCGCCTTTTGCATCACACTACCTGGCTCGGTCACGACGCTGGGTAATTCGGCCCGCGCCGGCGCCAGCCTGGAACAACGCAAGACACCGATGCGGTTCAGTTGGGTGGCCTGCGAGCCCAATTGCAGGGGCTGGGTATCCGCCGTCGGCATCATCACCGCCGACAGCCCGCGCGACTTCGATGAGTTCGCCCGCGGCCGCCAGCTCGGCGGCGCCACCATCGTGCTCGATTCCAGCGGCGGCTCAGTCAACGACGCCATCACCCTCGGCCGCCGCTTCCGCGGCCTGGGCGCATTGACCACCGTCGGTACGACCGTCATCAACCAGACGTCGCAGGGCCAGCGCGCCAGCGTCAGGCCGGAAGCCTATTGCGAGTCGATGTGCGTGTTCCTGCTGTTGTCCGGCAAGACCCGTTACGTGCCGGAAGACGCGCATGTCCGCGTTCACCAGATCTGGATGGGCGACCGCGCCGACGATGCGCGCGCCGCGAACTACACCGCGCAGGACATGATGATCGTGGAGCGCGATATCGGCCGGCTCGCGAAGTACACTTTCGACATGGGCGGCGCAGGCGACCTGTTGTCGCTGGCGCTGAGCGTTCCCCCCTGGGAAGAACTGCACGAACTGTCGCGCGACGAGTTGCTGCTGACCAATCTCACCACCACCGAGCAGGTCGCCGACGTGTTGCCGCCGCAGGATAATGCGGCCACCGTCCCGGTCGCGGAGGCGAAGTCGAAAGCGACGCAGGACCGTTTCGCCACGAACGTGGCTGACGGCGAGACGACGGCACACCCCGCGAGGTCGACATCGACCAAGACCGCGGAAGCCCTGGTTCCCACCGGCAGCACCGCCACGCCGTCCCCGGTCCAGCCGGCGAAGTGACGCTGTCATTTTCCCCGTCATTGCGAGCGGAGCGAAGCAATCCATAGCGCCACTTGTGGAGGCGCGGATTGCTTCGCTCCGCTCG
>NZ_PSRR01000339.1 GCF_004296405.1 Bradyrhizobium sp. Leo170 | reverse complement strand
AACGGGTCGCGCGAACGCGCGCCCGATGGCTTTGCCCACCCTACGGGCTACGCCGCCCGTGGATCATAGACGTACATAAAATCCATGCATCGCGAGGTCACCGGTAGCAGCAGACTCAGCACTTGATCACGAACCCACGCTCCCGCGGCGCTGAATTCGCGCTTGCTGTTGCCGTTGCGGCGGGCGATCGCGACGATCTTTTCCGCGCGCGCGGCGCTCGTGCTCGAAATTCTGGAAGGTCAGGCCGAGTTCCTGTCCGTCGAGCATGAGTTTGCCGAGCCGCATCGCGTCTTCCAGCGCCAGCGAAGCGCCTTGGCCGGCATGCGGGCTGGTGGCATGGGCGGCGTCGCCGATGAGGAGCGAGCGCTTGCGCGACCAGGTCGGCAGGCTCGCGACATCGAGCGTGTCGGTCACCACGATGTTCTCGGCGGCCTCGATGATGCGCGGGATCGGATCGTGCCACCCCCGATAGAAGTCGCGCAAATGCTGCTTCAGCGCCGCCTGATCCATGGCACGGAATGTCGTGGCGTCGACACTATGCGAAGGCTGCGTGCTCCACCACATCACGCCGTCAGCGGGATCGGAACTGCAGAAGCCGTAACCGAAGAAGCCGCTTTGGCCGAACGTGGTCTCGACGCGTCCGCCGATCGATCTGCCTTCGAGCACAGAACGAGGCACGAAGCCGCCGAAACCGATCAGCCCGGTGTCGAATGGTTCTGGTCCGTCCGGCACCACATGGCGCCGCACCTTCGAGTGCACGCCGTCGGCACCGATCAGGAAATCGCCTTCGGCGGTCGTGCCGTCGGCGAAATGAGCGACGATGGGGTGGTCGGGCCGGTCGATGATCTTGACCAGGCGCTTCTCGAAATAGAGTTCGGCGTTCGAGCACCAAGCCTTGTTGAAGAGGATCTCCTGCAGCGTGGTGCGACGCATATTCACCGCCGGCTGGCCAAAGCGCTTCTCCATGTCGCGGTTGATCGAGCCGAGCTTCCTGCCGCCTTGCGAATGGAAATCGAAGGATTCGGCGATCGAGCCCTGACGGATCAGTTCGTCGGCGAGGCCGAGTTCGGCCATCACATGCATGCCGTTCGGCGCGATCTGCAGGCCGCCGCCGATGCCGTTCGAATGCGGCCAACCCTCGTAGACCTCGACGTCGTAGCCGGCACGCTTGAGGAAGATCGCAGCGACAGGGCCGGCGATGCCACCGCCAATGATCAGGGCCTTGCGAGGACGGCGCGGCACGGCTTGCTCCGTTCGGTTGCGTGCGTTAGGAAAGGCGAGTAATTAATTGTCTTAGTTTATGAGATGTATATTTACTAAGAGATAGGAGGGGCCTTGTCAAGGTTGAAGTCGCGCGTGGCGTTGATGCAGGAGCTGGAAGAGGCCGTGCGGCGCTCGTCCGCACAGGGCGTGCTGTACGGGCAAGCCGTTGCCAACGTGGCGGGAATTTCCGGTTCCGACCTCGAATGCCTCGACTTCCTCAATCTCGAAGGCCGCGTGACGGCGGGCCGGCTTGCGGAGGTCACCGGGCTCACCACCGGCGCCATCACCGGCGTGGTCGACCGCCTGGAGAAGGCCGGCTTCGTGCGTCGCGAGCGTGATGAGACCGACCGCCGCAAGGTCTACATCGTAACTGTGCCCGAGAACGCTGCCAGGATTGGGCGCTACTACGTACCGATGCAGGAGGCGATGCAGCGGCTCTGGAGCACTTATTCGGAAGCCGAGCTGCAATTGCTGCTGCGCTTCGCCAATGAAGGCTACAAGGCCGTGCTGGAAGCGACCGAGAAGCTCAAGGGGCTGTTCGATGCGCCCGAGGAGAAGCCGGCTAAGAAGCGCGGGCGGCCGCCTCGGCGGTGAGCGCGCCGCGATAGCGCGCTGCGGCGACATACATGCCCCACATCGCCCCCAGCATCATCCAGAAGTGGCGCCAGTGATCGGTGTCGATGATGAAACTCTCGCCGACGGTGCCGAGGAAGGCTGCGAAGATCGCCAGATAAGTCCGCTGCCAAGGCACGGGCAGGAAGATGTAGCGGAAGCCCGTGACCACGGTGACGAAGACCAGCGCCGGATAGGTCAGGCCGGAGATCCAGCCACCTGACATGAACGCATTCAGATAGGAATTGTGGGTGTCCTCTGGGAAGTAGTTGCGGAATTGCAGCGGACCGATGCCGAAGGGCAGATCGAGCGCCATCTGGGCGCCGAGGATGTGGCGCCCGAACCGGCCGAAGCGGCCTTCGTCGTAGCTCTGGTCGAAGCTCGCGCGCTGCTTGAACATCTGCGCGATCGAGTCGAACGACAACAGGATCGCGACCAGCGCGACTGCGAGGATGACGGCAACCAGCGCCATCACGATGATGCGCGAGCGCTCGGTCTGCGAGCGGCTGGTCAACACCATCAGCGCCAGCATGAATGCCGCGGTGATCACGAGGCCGCCCCAGGCCGCGCGCGAGAACGCGAGCAGGATCGCGAGCGACATGATGCCGAAGGCGATGGTGTTGCGGAATGCCTTGCCGGGAGGATCGGAGACGACGCTTTGCAACGAGAACAGCGCCGGCAGGATCAGGAAGGCGCCGAGCACGTTCGGATCCTTGAAGGTGCCGCGGGCGCGCTCATACAGGGTCAGGAGGTCGTAGCCGCCGGGCACGAGATGGAAATAGCCGCCGATCGCCGCGAGCGATGCGATCATCCCGCCGACGACGAGGCCGCGCCGGAGCATGTCCAGCCGCGCCTCGGTATCTTCGGAAGTAACCATGGCGAAGAACACCACGGTGACCGCCATGTACCAGGACGTTGCGATCCAGGTCGCGACCTCCGGCCTGTCGAGAAACGGAATGGCGCCGATGCTGTAGCCGACATTAAGCAAGATCAGCATCAGGAGCAGCGGCATGAAGGCGAGCCGCATCCGCAGGCCGGTGGCGAAGAAGATGATGATCGCTGTCAGCGTCACCAATTCGTAGGGGCTCGGCTCGATGAACACGATCGCGCCGGAAGCGCCCGCCAGCCACACCATCGCGCGCTGCAGCGCCAGCACGCCGGGCGGAACCGCGGCTTGCGGAAGGGACGTCCCGGCTGTTGCAGCGTAGGCCATCACGAATTCACGCACCTAAACAATACAACGGCGTCATTGCGAGGAGCGAAGCGACGAAGCAATCCATTTATCCCCGAGTTGCGACATGGATTTCTTCGCTCCGCTCGCAATGACGGCTCTCAATACGCGTTCTCGTTCTTGGTCAGCAGCGAGAACGGCGTCTTCAGGAGGATGTAGAGGTCGAACAGCACCGACCAGTTCTCGATGTAATAGAGATCGAATTCGACGCGCTTCTGGATCTTCTCGTCGGTGTCGACCTCGCCGCGCCAGCCGTTGATCTGCGCCCAGCCGGTGATGCCGGGCTTGACGCGGTGGCGCGCGAAATAGCCGTCGGCCGCTTCGTCGAACAGGCGGTTCTGCAACTTGCCCTGCACCGCATGCGGACGCGGGCCGACGAGGGAGAGATTGCCCTTCAGCACGACGTTGAAGAGCTGCGGCAATTCGTCGAGGCTGCTCTTGCGGATGAAGCGGCCGACGCGGGTGACGCGAGGATCGTCCTTGGTGACGACCTTCGAGGCGGTGGGATCGGCCTGATGATGGTAGAGCGAGCGGAACTTGTAGACATCGATCCGCTCATTGTTGAAGCCGAAGCGCTTCTGGCGGAACAGCACCGGGCCCGGACTGTCGAGCTTCACCGCGAGCGCCACCAGCCCCATCACCGGCAGCGCGGCGAGCAGGATCAGGCCGCCGACGATGCGGTCGAACAGCCATTTCATCACCAGATCCCAGTCGGTGATCGGGGCCTCGAACACGTCGAGCGTCGGCACCTTGCCGACATAGGAATAGGAGCGGGGACGGAAACGCAGTTTGTTGGTGTGCGTCGACAGGCGGATATCGACCGGCAGCACCCAGAGCTTCTTCAACATTTGCAGGATGCGGGTCTCCGCCGAGATCGGCAGCGCGAACAACACGAGGTCGACGCGGGTGCGGCGGGCAAACTCGACGATATCGTCGACCTTGCCGAGCTTCGGGCTGCCGGCGCAGCTATCCATCGCGCGATCATCGTTGCGGTCGTCGAACACGCCGAGCACACGGATGTCGGTGTCGGATTGTGCCTTGAGCGCTTCGACGAGCTGCTCACCGTTCTCGTCGGCGCCGACGATCACGGTGCGGCGGTCGAGCCGGCCGTCGCGCGCCCAGCGCCGCACCAGGCCGCGCAGGATCAGCCGCTCGACGATCAGGGCCGCGAGACCCACGAAGAAGAATGCCGTCAGCCAGACCCGCGAGATTTCGCCGCCAAGCTTGACCAGGAACGACACGCCGATGAACAGCAGGAACACGATCGCCCAGGACGAGATCATGCGCGTCGTCTGCCGCAACTGTCCGCGGAACATCTGGATTTCGTAGATATCAGCGGCCTGGAAGCAGACCACCGCCGATATCGTCATGGCGAGGATCGCCGCGACATATTCCCAGCGGAAGCCGGAGAGCGGCATCACGTACCAGAGATAAAGCGCGACGCCGACCAGGCTCAGCAGGATGAAATCGATGAGGCGAACGATGCCGGTGATGACGACGGGCGAATAGGCGCCGCGGACCTTTTCATTGGTAACGGCGAGCGCTGCGGGCGATAGCCTGCGGCGTCGTTCGACCGGCGGACGGCCGCCACCGGCGGTCGCTGCCGCGTCCAGCATCGAGCGTGCATTAATCGGTTCCACGTCGTCACGTCCGTTGTTTGAGCATGATCTTTTCGGAAAACCGGTGCCCACTTTTCCGGATCATGCTCTAGCGACCGCAGATAGGGATGCAGAGGCCGCTGCGGAATTGCCCCGCGTCAGGGATTAGGGGAGAAATCGGAACAAACGGTTACGTGGGTAACTTGTGGTTAACGATTGGCAAATGCATCGCGATAGCCGGCGAGGACGCCCTCGACCATCGCCTTCTGCGAAAAATGCGCCGAGATTCGCTCGCGCAGCGCCTGCGCACGCGCCAATGTCGCCGCGGGATCGTCGAGCGCGCGGCTGATCGCTTCCGCCATCGCAGCGGCGTTGCTTGGCGCAAACAGCGCATCCGTGTGTGGGCCGAAGATCTCGGGGATGCCGCCGACATTGGCTGCCACCATCGGGATCCCCGCGGCCGCAGCCTCGATCACGACATAGGGCATCGAGTCGCCGCGGGAGGGAACGACCAGCAGCTTGCCTTTCGAGAACCCGTAGCGCGCTTTGACATGGCCGATGAAGCGCGCGGCATCGCCAAGTTCAAGCTGTTTGACCTGCGCCTTCAGCTTCTCCGATTCCTCGCCGTCGCCGGCAAGCGTCAGCGGCTTGCCTTCGGCGCGCAGTTTCGCCACCGCGTCGATCAGGAGGTCGGCCCCCTTGATGTGCCTGAACTCGCCGACATAGACGATGTCGGTGGCATCCTCGGCGCGTGCCACCGGATCGAATTCTTCCGCGGTCACGCCATTGAACACGCAGCGCACCACGCCGCTGGTCGGCGTGCCGACCGTGCGTTGATACGTGTCGCGTGCGAAGGCGCTTTCGAACAGGAACAGGTCGGTGCTGTTCATCAGCGCGCGCTCAAGCCGGCTGTAGAAATTGCCCTTCAGCGTGTCGAGCGGGTAGTGCAGCGAGCCGCCGTGCGGCGTGTAGACGCGAATCGTGTGCTTGGAGTGCGGCCGCAGGCGGACGTAAGCGCCGGCCTTGGCGCCGTGGCCGTGCAGCACGTCCGGCTTCAATTTCCAGATCAGGCCGGCGATCTGCGCCCAGACCATCGTATCGGCAAACCGCGGCTCGCGGCGAATGGCCACACGGCGGACGCCGAGCTTTAGGCGCGGTTCGATTTCCGCTAGCGCGGTGGCGGCGCGCTCGCCGCCGGTGATGCTGTCCGTGACGATGCCGACGTGATGGCCGCGCTCGATCTGTCCGTTGGCAACGTCGAGGATATGACGAAAGATCCCACCGACAGGGGCTCGCACGACATGCAGGATGCGAAGCGGCTGGTCGGATTCCATGGTCACAACGCACGCCCGCCAATGAATATGCGATCGCGGGCTGAAGCGCCGCGCGCAAGCATCGAAAGCAGGCAAAAGGCAGCGGCGCGCAGGCGGCGCATTCTGGGAATCCCGGCAAAATATCGCGGCCGATTAAGGACGCCCATGGTTAACAAAGCATGACGCGCGGGCGTGTGCGCCCGTGCTGTTCGTCAACCGGGCCGATTAACCCAGCGGCAACCTTAATGGAGTGTAATCGCGCCGGCTGAGACAGATTGAGTGGCGTCCCCGCGGGAGTGAACAATGCGTTTTGCGTTCTGGCGTGCAGGCAAGGAGAGGGCCGTGGTCCAGCGCGCGCTTGCAAAGCCCGCGCCGGCTGTGGGCGAGCCCGCGACCGTTGCCGCGTCGCCTGCGGGCGATCTCGACCTGCCTGCGCTCGGCCGGGCGCTGATGCGCAAGCGGAGCTGGATCATCGTGCCGACGGTGCTGGCGTTCACGCTGTCGCTTGCCGCGGTCAATATGGTGACGCCGCGCTACAAGTCGGAAGCGCGCATCCTGATCGACGGCCGCGAGAACGTGTTCCTGCGGCCGAGCGGCGAGCGCAACGAAGAGCGCAACGTCGTCGATCCGGAGGCCGTCACCAGCCAGGTGCAGCTCCTGCTGTCGCGCGATCTCGCGCGCGAGATCATCAAGAAGAACAAGCTTGCCGAGCGGCCGGAATTCGATCCCGTGCTGCAGGGCTTTTCGCCGCTGAAATCGCTGCTGGCGCTGTTCGGCATCGGGCGCGACCCGTTCTCGCTGACGCCGGAAGAGCGCGTGCTGGAAGCCTATTACGAGCGCCTGCAGGCTTACGCGGTCGACAAGTCACGCGTCATCGTCGTCGAATTCCAGTCGCGCGATCCCGAGCTTGCCGCACGCGTCGCCAACTCGATCGCCGAAGGTTATCTGGTGCTGCAGCAGAATGCGCGGCAGGAGCAGGCGAAAACGGCGAGCCAGTGGCTTGCCGGCGAGATCGAGAATTTGCGGAAGAAAGTCGCGGACGCCGAATCCCGCGTCGAGGATTTCCGCTCCAAGTCGAGCCTGTTCGTCGGCACCAACAACACCTCGCTGTCCAACCAGCAGATGGGCGAGCTCAACACGCAGCTCAACAATGCGCGTGCACTGAAGGCGGATGCCGAGACCAAGGCGCGGCTGATCCGCGAGATGCTGCAGAGCGGCAAGCCGATCGAAGCTTCCGAAGTGTTCAATTCCGAACTGATCCGCCGCCTCAGCGAGCAGCGGGTCACGCTGCGCGCGCAGCTCGCCGAGCAATCGTCGACGCTGCTCGACAATCATCCGCGTATCAAGGAATTGAAGGCGCAGCTTGCCGATCTCGATCGGCAGTTGCGCGAGGAGGCGGCCAAGATCTCCCGCACGCTCGACAATGACGCCCGTGTTGCCGGCGGCCGCGTCGAGGCGCTGAGCGCGAGCCTCGATCAATTGAAGAAGCAGGCGTCGTCCTATAACGGCCAGGACGTCCAGCTCCGCGCACTGGAGCGCGAAGCCAAGGCGCAGCGTGACCTGCTTGAGTCCTATCTGGCGAAATATCGCGAAGCCAATACCCGCGAGAACATCGACGCAGGACCGTCCGATGGCCGCATCATCTCGCGCGCGTCGGTGTCCAACACGCCGGCCTATCCGAAGAAGCTGCCGATCGTGCTGATCGCGACGCTGGCGACGCTGTTGCTTTCTTCGGGCATGGTGGTGACCGGCGAGCTCCTGCGCATGACCGCGCCGCGCGCCGCCGCATCGGTCGTGCCGCAGACGACGGGCGCGGGCGCCGGTTCGCGCTGCCGCCGTCGAGAGCGACGAGCAGGAACCGGAGCTGGAGCCGGCAGCGGAGCCCGAGCCCGAGGTCGAGGCCGCATCCATCGCGCCGCAGCCTGAAGCCGCCGCAGCCATCGGGGAAATCGAGCTGCTCGCCGAGAAGCTGCGCCGGGCTGGCGCCGACGCACGCAAGGTCACCGTGCTGGGGACGGCCTCGAGCGAGAGCATCGCGCTGACCACGCTGACGCTGGCACGGCTGATGGCCCGCGAAGCCAAGGTCGCCGTCGTCGACCTCGCAGCGGCGTCTCCGACGATAGCGGCGGTCTCGACCGATCCTGGCGCGCCGGGGCTTGCCGAATTGATGCAGGGGCAGGCGACGTTTTCCGAGATCATCACGCGCGACCGGCTGTCACGGGTCAACCTGGTCAGTGCCGGCCGCCCCGGCTTCGATCGCACGCAACTGCAGTCGCCGCGGCTGGCGCTCGCGATCGACGCGCTGCTAGGCGTCTACGACCACGTGCTGCTCGATGCCGGCACGGCTTCCGACCTGCCTGCCGATCTGTTGACGGCGCATGCCCGCGCCGTCGTGGTGCCGGATGCCTCGATGGCCGACGATGCCCGCCGCCTGATGCGCGAGCAGCTTGCCGCTGTCGGTTTCTCGGAAGTGACGATGCTGACGAAGCCGTGCGAGCCATCGGACGCCGTCGAGCCGGGCCCGCGCGTGGTCGCAGCGTAGACCAACGGCGCTAAAGCGTGATGACTTTTCTTCGAATCGTCATCCCGCTTTAGCTCTTTGTTTGAGCATGATCTTTTTCGGAAAACCGGTGCCCACTTTTCCGGATCATGCTCTAGGAGGCCGAGACCTTCAATCGGTCGGCGTGAACTCGGTTGCCTGGACGATCGCTTTCCACCGATCGGATTCGGATGCGAGCAGCCGGTTAAAGTCGGCCATCGGGATCGCGTCAATCTCGACGAACTGTCTTGCCATGCCGGCTTTGACCTCGTCGGTGCGCAAGGCCGCCTGGATCGAGCCATTGAGCCTTTCGACGATGTCGGCCGGGGTCTTTGCCGGAACGAAAAACCCAAACCATGTGAGGTCCTCAAGCGAGGGATAACCGGCTTCGGCCATCGTGGGCACATCGGGAAGAAACGCGCTGCGGCGTGGACCGGTGGTCGCCAGCGCACGAAGCTCTCCGGACTGGACGAGGCCAAGGGAACTGCCGAGCGGCATGATGGCCGAGGCGATCTCGCCTTTCACGAGATCCTGTAGCGCGGCCCTGCCTTGATAGGGCACGTGGAGATACTCGAACCGCGCAGTGCGGCCCAGCATCGCTCCGATGAAGTGCAGCGTCGATCCAGCGCCCGCCGTGCCGTAGGTCGCCTGCGTCGGATTGGCGCGGCACCATGTGATGAATTCAGCCAGCGTCTTTGCCTCACGCGGCACCTTCGGACCCACCGTCAGCAATGTCGGGAATGAGGCGACGGTCGATACCGGAGTAAAATCCCGCGGCTCGTATCTGAGTGTCTTGTAGACGTGAGGGAACAGCGTCAAGAAGCCAAGTGGCGCCAGCAGAAGGACAGATCCATCGGGGGCGGCGGCCCTCACGGCTTCCACCGCGACGCGTCCGCTCGCACCTGGCCGGGTCTCGACCACGATCGACGCCGCATAATCCTTCATCGGATCGGCGACGAGCCTTGCCACG
>NZ_PSRR01000338.1 GCF_004296405.1 Bradyrhizobium sp. Leo170 | reverse complement strand
CGGGCTACGCGTGGCGCAGCCGCGCGGAGCTCGAAGGGCGAAGCGTGGTGCCCGGCGAAGCCCAACGGGCGAAGACGGGCTGCCCAAAACTCCGCTGGTGCCATCTGCCGGTAGGCATCAATGTGGTACGTCTACATCATCCGCAGCACCAACTTTCCGGACCAGGAGTACATCGGTGCCACTGCGGATTTGAAACGACGCTTTCCGGAACACAATGCCGGCAGATCCGCGCACACCGCCAAGTTCAAGCCATGGCAACTGATCTGGTACTGTGCCTTCCCCGATAAGTACAAAGCGCTTGCCTTCGAGAAGTATCTAAAATCCCATTCCGGCCGCGCGTTCGCCAAGAAGCGCCTCTGATCCCCCCTCACTCCGCCACCGCCGCATTCAGCCTGTCCCGCAGCGCCACGATCTCGTTCTTCATCGCCGATAGTTCCGGGACCGAGCAGGCAGAGGCCGCCAGGACCTGTTGCGGCACCGCTCTCGCCTTCTCCTTCAGCGCCTGCCCTTGCGGCGTGAGTGCGATCAGCACCTGCCGCTCGTCTTCCTTGCTGCGTGTGCGCTTGATGAGCTGTGCGGCTTCCAGCCGCTTGAGCAGCGGCGTCAGCGTGCCGGAATCCAGGAACAGCCGCTCGCCGATATCCTTGACCGGAACTCCATCCTTCTCCCAGAGCACGAGCATCGCCAGGTATTGCGGATAGGTCAGGCCGAGCCGGTCCAATAGCGGCTTGTAGACGCGGTTGAACGCGTGCGCGGTCGAATAGATCGCAAAGCAGATTTGATTGTCGAGCCGTAGCGGCTGGTCCGCGACCGCCAACTGTTTCCGTGCCATTTCTCAGCCTCGTCAGAATCTGGGTTCATTGTGGGCCGGTGCCGCCACACATTCAATTGCGAACAATTAAATGTGAGGCCATGCGTTTTATATTGTGCGCAATCTAATTGTCTGCAATATAAACGGCGTCGAAACCATTGATGAGGGAGACACCCCATGTCCGTGAACGTGCTCTACAAGACCAGCGCCAAGGCCACTGGCGGCCGCGACGGCCATTCCGCGACGCTTGATGGTGCGCTCGACGTCAAGCTCACCACGCCGAAGGAGCTCGGCGGTGGCGGCGGCGCCGGCAACAACCCCGAACAGCTCTTTGCGGCCGGCTACGCCGCCTGCTTCATCGGCGCGATGAAGTTCGTGGCCTCGCAGGGCGGCCCGAAGGTGCCCGCCGACGCTGCGGTGACCTCGACGGTCGGCATCGGACCGCGCTCCGAAGGCGGCTTCGGCCTCGATATCGCGCTCGATGTCTCCCTGCCCGGGCTCTCGCGTGCGGATGCAGAGGCGCTGGTGGAAAAGGCCCACCAGGTGTGTCCCTATTCCAACGCCACGCGCGGCAATGTCGATGTACGCCTGAACGTGGTGTAATCCGTATGGCGGAATAGCCCGCTGATTTTTTGCGGCGGGCTATTCGCGTTGCGATCGGTGATGGCATGCCTCCACGCGCGATAAGGCATTGCCGCCGCGTTCGAAGACCGCTAGCTCTGGACAAACCCTCCATCTGTTTGACTTGAGCGAAGGTTTCCCATGAGTTCAGAAGCGGTCGCAGGCGCGATGGCCGGCCTGCGCGTGATCGATTTGACGCGCGTGCTCGGCGGTCCCTATTGCACCCAGATTCTCGCCGACCACGGCGCCGACGTGATCAAGGTCGAGCCGCCCGCCGGCGACGAAGTGCGCGACTGGGGCCCTCCCTTTCATGAGGAGGATGCGGCCTATTTCGTCGGCATCAACCGCAACAAGCGCTCGATCGGGCTCGACCTCGCCTCCGAAGGCGGCCGTGCCGTGCTGATGAAGCTGCTCGAAGGCGCCGACGTCCTGATCGAGAATTTCAAGCCGGGCACGCTCGACAAATGGGGCATCGGCAACGACGTGCTGCGCGCGAAATTCCCGCGGCTGGTGCATTGCCGGATCTCCGGCTTCGGCGCCGACGGCCCGCGCGGCGGCAATCCCGGCTATGACGCGATCATCCAGGCCATGACCGGCATGATCGCCGCCACCGGCTCGCCGGAAAGCGGCCCGATGCGAATCGGCGTGCCGCTGGTCGACATCACCACCGGGCTCTATGCGACGATCGGCATCCTGATGGCGCTGTCGGAGCGGCAGCGCTCCGGCCTCGGCCAGTTCCTCGAGACCACGCTGTACGAGACCGGCCTTGCGATCATGCATCCGCACACGGCCAACTACTTCATGCACGGCAAGCCGCCTGGTCTCACCGGCAACGAGCATCCCAACCTCGTTCCTTACGCGATCTTCCCGACCAAGACCGACAACATCTTCATCGGCGTCGGCAATGACGGCACCTTCCGCAAATTGTGTAAGGAGATCGGCAAGCCCGAACTCGGCACCGACCCGCGCTTTGCCCGCAACAAGGACCGCATTGCGAACCGCGACGCGCTGCGCGCGGAGCTTGCCGCGGTGTTCAGCCAGTATGAGGCCGAGCCGCTGTGCAACCGCCTGCTCGCCGCCGGCCTGCCGGCGGGGCCGGTGCAGAAGATCGACCAGGCGCTGACCAACCCGCACACGATCTACCGCGGCGATATCATCGAGAAGGATTGGTACAAGGGCGTCGCCTCGCCGATCCGGCTGGAACGCACCAAACCGAGCCTGCGCCGCACCCCGCCAAAGTTCAGCCAGCACGCCACTGAGGTGCTCGGCGAGTTCGGCTACTCGCAAGCGGAAGTCGAGGCGCTGGTCGCCAAGGGCGTGGTCTGCGGGCCCGAGCGGAAGCGCTGATCTGTCCGGGTCGGCTTCGTAGCCCGGATGGAGCGCAGCGCAATCCGGGAAAATTCACGCCTTGCTGTAAAGGCCCCGGATTGCGCTTCGCTCCATCCGGGCTACGTGCGGCTGCGGCAACGGGTCGCTTGCCCTTCGCCGGGTCGCTCTTTCTGCCTTATCCGTCGCCGGCTCCCGCTTCCCCGGCGCCATGATCTTCGCTTATAGGTCATTTGCACGTCATTCCGCGCTGCTAGCGCAACCGACGGAGATGGCGGCTTAACGGGAGGGGTTTTGATGGCTTTTCGACAGTTCGGCGCTGCAGCAGCAATCGCGGTCGCACTGGCATTCGGCGCTTCGCCGGCATTTGCGGTGACCGAGATCCAGTGGTGGCACGCCATGACCGGCGGCAACAACGATGTCGTGGTCAAGCTCGCCAATGACTTCAATGCATCGCAGAGCGAGTACAAGGTCGTTCCGACCTACAAGGGCGGCTATGCTGATACGATGAACGCCGGCATTGCCGCGTTCCGCGCCGGCAACGCGCCCCACATCATGCAGGTCTTCGAGGTCGGCACCGCCACCATGATGGCGGCAACCGGCGCGATCAAGCCGGTCTACAAGCTGATGCAGGAGGCCGGCGAGAAATTCGATCCGAGCAGCTACCTGCCTGCGATCACCGGCTACTACTCGACTTCGAAAGGCGAGATGCTGTCCTTCCCCTTCAACTCGTCCTCGACGGTGATGTGGGTCAATCTCGACGCCTTGAAGAAGGCTAATGTTGCCGAGATCCCGAAGACCTGGCCGGAAGTGTTCGACGCGGCGAAAAAACTGAAGGCCGCGGGCCACACCAATTGCGGCTTCTCCAACGCCTGGGCGACCTGGGTCAATCTCGAGCAGCTCTCGGCCTGGCACAACGTGCCGCTGGCCAGCAAGGCCAACGGGCTCGACGGCTTTGACACCGTGCTGCAGTTCAACGGACCGCTGCAGGTCAAGCATCTCGAAAATCTGATCGAGCTGCAGAAGGACAAGACCTACGACTATTCCGGCCGCACCAACACCGGCGAAGGCCGCTTCACTTCGGGCGAGTGCCCGATCTTCCTGACCTCGTCGGCCTTCTTCGGCAATGTGAAGTCGCAGGCCAAGTTCAACTGGACCAACGCGCCGATGCCCTACTATCGCGACGCCAAGGGCGCGCCGCAGAATTCGATCATCGGCGGCGCCTCGCTGTGGGTGATGGGTGGCAAGACGGCCGAGGAATACAAGGGCGTCGCCAAGTTCCTGGCCTTCCTCTCCGACACCGACCGCCAGGTCGGGATCCACAAGGCCTCCGGTTATCTCCCGATCACCAAGGCGGCCTACGAGAAAGCGAAGGCGGAAGGCTTCTACAAGGATCAGCCTTATCTGGAGACCCCGCTGAAGGAGCTCACCAACAAGGAGCCGACCGAGAACTCGCGCGGCCTGCGCCTTGGCAACATGGTGCAGCTCCGCGACATCTGGGCCGAAGAGATCGAGCAGGCGCTGGCCGGCAAGAAGACCGCCAAACAGGCGCTCGATGCCGCCGTCGAGCGCGGCAACCAGATGCTCCGGCAGTTTGAAAAAACCGCTGTACGCTGAGATCTCGCGTCGCACGCACACCACGTAGCCCGGATGGAGCGAAGCGTAATCCGGAGAGTTTCGCCGCGGATCGACTACCCGGATTACGCTTGCGCTCCATCCGGGCTACAATTACGCGCTGAGGGGATGATCGGGCGGCCCGCATGATGCGGCCTGCCTCGCTTGGGGTGTCATGCAGAAGCAGGCGGTTTTCCAGTCCAAGCTGTTGCCTTTTGCGCTGGTCGCGCCGCAGCTCGCGATCGTCCTGATCTTCTTCTATTGGCCGGCCGCGCAGGCGGTGCTGCAATCCTTCCTGCTTCAGGATGCGTTCGGGCTCTCGACCAGTTTCGTCTGGTTCGAGAACTACCAGGACATCCTGAGCCAGCCGGATTATTGGGCGGCGATCGTCAGGACCTTCGTGTTCTCCTTCGCCATCGCGTTCTCGTCGCTGTCGTTTGCGCTGCTGCTGGCTGTCATGGCCGACAAGCCGCTGCGCGGCGGCACGCTGTATCGCACGCTCCTGATCTGGCCCTATGCCGTCGCCCCGCCGGTGGTCGGCGTACTCTGGGTGTTCATGCTGCACCCCTCGCTCGGGATCCTGGCGCGCGGACTGCGCGGCATGGGCATCGACTGGAATCCGCTGCTCGACGGCAACCAGGCCGCGCTCCTGATCATTCTCGCCGCCGCCTGGAAGCAGATTTCCTACAATTTCCTGTTCTTCCTCGCGGGCCTGCAGAGCATTCCGAGAAGCGTGTTCGAGGCGGCCGCGATTGACGGGGCACGCCTGATGCGCCGGTTCTGGACGGTGACGTTCCCGCTGCTGTCGCCGACCATCTTCTTCCTTCTGGTCATCAACATCGTCTACGCCTTCTTCGACACGTTCGGCATCATCGACACGATGACGCGCGGCGGACCGGCAAAGGCCACCGAGACGATGGTGTACAAGGTCTATGTCGACGGCCTGCTCGGCGGCAACCTCGGCAGCTCGGCAGCGCAATCGGTGATCCTGATGATCATGGTCATCGGACTGACAGCGGTGCAGTTCCGCTTCGTCGAGCGCAAGGTGACCTACTGATGGTCGAGCAGGAAGGCATCCAGCGCTACGTCGCGCATGCGATCCTGTGGATCGGCATCGCAATCGTCGCGTTTCCGGTCTATCTCGCCATCGTTGCGTCCACCCAGGAAAATGCCGTTATCGCCAACGGCCAGATGTCGCTCCTGCCGGGCGGACATTTCCTTCAGACCTACTACCAGACCATTTTCGTCGGCACGAGCGGCTCGACCCGCGAGCCGGTCGGCACCATGCTGCTCAACTCGCTGGTGATGGCGCTGTTGATCGCATTCGGCAAGATCGCGATCTCGATCATCTCGGCCTATGCGATCGTCTATTTCCGCTTTCCGTTCCGGATGGCGATGTTCTGGCTGATCTTCATCACGCTGATGCTGCCGGTCGAGGTGCGGATCTATCCGACCTACAAGACCGTCGCCGACTTGCACCTGCTCGACAGCTATGCCGGTCTCGCGCTGCCGTTGATCGCATCCGCCACCGCGACCCTGCTGTTCCGCCAGTTCTTCATGACCGTCCCCGAGGAGCTGCTCGAGGCGTCGCGCATCGACGGCGCAGGGCCGTTGCGGTTCTTCTGGGATACGCTGTTGCCGCTGTCGCGCACCAACATGGCGGCGCTGTTCGTCATCCTCTTCATCCTCGGCTGGAATCAGTATCTCTGGCCGCTGTTGATCACCACGCGCGACGACATGCAGACGATCCAGATCGGCATCCGCAAGATGATCACCACCACCGATGCACTGACCGAATGGCCGGTGGTGATGGCCACCGCCGTGCTCGCGATGTTGCCGCCGGTGCTCGTGGTCGTGGTGATGCAGAAGCTGTTCGTGCGCGGACTGGTGGAGACGGAAAAGTGAGGGAGCTAGTGGCGAATAGCGAATGGCGAGTAGCGAATGGAGGCACGCGCAAGCTGACGACCTTCGCTTTCCTATTCGCTATTCGCTACTCGCTATTCGCCCGCCTCCCCCTACTCGCTATTCGCGTCCGCGGAGCTCGACATGGCTAACGTCACCCTCCGCAACGTCCGCAAGACCTATCCGGGCGGTTTCGAAGCGATCAAGGGCATCGATTTCGAGGTCGGCGACGGCCAGTTCTGCGTGCTGGTCGGCCCGTCCGGCTGCGGCAAGTCGACGCTGCTGCGCATGGTGGCGGGGCTGGAGACCATCACCGGCGGCGAGATCGACATCGGCGGCCGCCTGGTCAACCAGGTCGAGCCCGCCGATCGCGACATTGCCATGGTGTTCCAGAACTACGCGCTCTATCCGCATATGAGCGTCTACAACAACATGGCCTACGGCCTGCGCAACCGCCGCATGCCGGAGGCGGAGATCAGGACGCGCGTCGAGGAAGCCGCGCGCATCCTCGAGCTTGCCGCGATGCTCGACCGCAAGCCGCGGCAGCTCTCCGGCGGCCAGCGACAGCGCGTCGCGATGGGGCGCGCGATCGTGCGGCAGCCGAAAGTGTTCCTGTTCGACGAGCCGCTGTCGAACCTCGACGCCAAGCTGCGCATCGCGATGCGAGTCGAGATCCGCAAATTGCAGCGCCGGCTGAACACGACCTCGATCTACGTCACCCACGATCAGCTTGAGGCGATGACGCTCGCCGATATCCTCGTCGTGATGAATGGCGGCCTGGTCGAGCAGATCGGCAATCCCCTTGAAATCTACAAGAAGCCGGCGACCACCTTCGTCGCCGCCTTCATCGGCGCGCCGCCGATGAACCTGATGCCGCTGGCTTCCGATGAACTCAGGTCGCAGCTCGCCGGCGATATCAGTGCCAGCGAGGCCGGCATTCTCGGGATCCGGCCCGAAGACTTCGTGATCGCGAACGAATCGGTCCCCGGCGGCGTCGCGCTTGGCCTCACCGTGGAGGCGATCGAGCATGTCGGCGCCGAGACCTTCGTCTACGGCACCCGCCAGCGTGAGGAACAGGGCGTGGCCGCCAACCCCGGCGAACTGCCGCCGGGCGAGGTCATCGTCCGGGTTCCCGGCGCGACCGGCCCCGCCATCGGCCAGCGGATCCGGGCGGTCGCCCCCCGCGACAAATTGCACCTGTTCACCGCCGATGGCCGGAAGCGAATCGGCTGAGGCTTGGACGCCTTCCCTCGCCGTCATTCCGGGGCCCGCGCAGCGGGAACCCGGAATCCATCGGCTGCATACCGTGGCGGAGAAATGGATTCCCGGTTCATCGCGGAGCCTGTCATCAGGCCGCGCTTCGCGCGGACCCGGTGGCAATGCCCCCGGGGACGACGGCGTTTGGGCTGGCAACGAGCGGATTAATCCTGATTCCAGAGGCGCTTGAACCCTCCGCGAATCGCCCCCATATTCGTTCATGACCGAGGGCAAGACGCCTATTCGGTTGCATGGGGCGCCGCAAGGGCCCCTCAAAGTCGCTTCGAGAGGGCTTTGGGATGTCTCGTGTTCCAACGTTGTCCAGTCCGTTCCTTTTGGGATTCGACGAAATCGAGCGTGCGCTCGATCGCGTCGTGAAAGGCGCCGACGGCTATCCTCCATACAACATCGAGCGGTGTGACCGGTCCAACGGCCAGCCCGAACGCCTGCGCATCACGCTGGCGGTGGCGGGGTTTACCCGCGACCAACTCGATGTAACGGTTGAGGAAAACCAGCTCGTGATTCGGGGCCGCCAGCAGGAGGACAAGGCTCGGCAATACATCCATCGCGGCATTGCCGCACGCCACTTCCAGCGCACTTTCGTGCTGGCGGAGGGGATGCAGGTGCTGGGCGCGGATCTGAAGAACGGGCTGTTGTCGGTCGACCTGGCCAGGCCGGAACCTGAAAGGGTCATTAAGACAATCGCGATCAATGAGCACGAATAATGGAACGAGGAGCGGACTCGACCGCTTAATCGACAAAGGAGTCGAGACCATGAGTGAAGTGAGTACGACGTTAGAACGCGATAGCGTCTCACCGGAGGCGCTGGCCCATCTGGGCGAGGGTCATATCGCCTATGTGAAGCAGGTCCGTTCCGAGGATGTACCGGATCTCTTTCCCCAGGCGCCCAAGATTGCGCCGGGCCTCAAACTCTTCGCGCTCCATGCCGCCGACGGCACGCCGATGATGCTGACCGATAGCCGGGAAGCCGCGGTCGCCAACGCCTGGAGCAACGAGCTACAGGCCGTCAGCGTCCACTGACGCCGGTCAGCCTGACGCGGGCTGGTTGAACGCGCCACAGCGAATTCGATGCGCGGGCATGTCCTCCAACGAGGGCTGCCCGCGTGTTTTTTCAAACCGCCCCCCGCATCATTTGAAGGCCTCCCGGAGCTCAAGCAGCGCCGCCTTGAGCGGCGGTAGATCGTCTTTGACGGCTTTCCAGATGATTGCAGCATCAACCCGCTGGTAATCATGCCGCAGAATATTGCCGATGCCGGCGATATCCTTCCAACGCACGTCCTTGTGCTGGGCCTTCAAATCATTGCCGAGATGGCGGCTGGCTTCGGAGATAATCTCTATTCCACGTTCAACCGCAGAGCGCAGCAACCACGAGCGCCCGTAATCGCGAATCGTTTTTCCGGCCAGCGCCTTCTCGATGCCGCGGATGCTTTCGAGCATGTCGTGGATCCGCAGCAAAGGGGAGCGCGTGGGCATCTAGAAAACCCGCGTCGCCTCGGCTTCGATCTGTTTTCGGATGAGCGGATGGAGTCCCTTGCGGGTGGTTAAATCGACTTCGACGCCAAGGCTCTCCTCGAGTAGCCGCTTGGCGGCCACCAAATCCAGGGCGTTAAAGCGGCCCCGAGGATCGTAGTCGATAAACAGGTCGATGTCGCTTTTCGCATTGGCTTTGTTGCGAGCCGTCGAACCAAACAGGTAGAGCGACGTCGCTCCCAGCGCCTTGATGGCGTCCGCCTGGCTTCGCAGCTTCCTCAATGCTTCAGTTCTTGTCATGCAGCAATTGTATCACGAGCGACGAAATGCCGCCAAAGCGGGTATGCGCTTCCAGCTAGCGACTAAGCCGCGCTTGCCGGCGGCAGTGCGAGTACCGAGTAGATCGCCTGCGCGTCGCGGGAAGCACGCAGCTTCTTGGCGACGTCCTGGTCGCGTAGCAGGCGGGCGATGCGCGCCAGGGCCTTGAGGTGGTCGGCGCCGGCGCCTTCGGGGGCAAGCAGGAGG
>NZ_PSRR01000337.1 GCF_004296405.1 Bradyrhizobium sp. Leo170 | reverse complement strand
CGCTGCGCGCGCTCGGGGCTGACCCGGTCGTGGTCGACGTCTTCGACGCGCCGGCGCTATCACGCGCCGTCGCATCAGCACGCCCCGATGTCGTGATCCATCAGCTCACCGACCTCCCGAAGGATCTTGATCCACGCGAGATGGGAGCAGCGATCGTTCGCACCGCCCGCATCCGTAGCGAGGGAACGCGGAACCTCGTCAGGGCCGCAATTGCGGCGGGGGCGCACCGATTGGTGGCGCAAAGCATCGCGTGGGCCTACACGCCGGGGCCCGAGCCGCACGCGGAGACAGACCCGCTCGATACCGGGGCCAAGGGAGAGAACGGTATCAACATGCAGGGAGTAATCGCGCTGGAAGATCTCACTTTAAAATCGCCGCCGCTCGAGGGCGTCGTCCTTCGCTACGGCCAGCTTTATGGCCCCGGAACCGCTTCGGACCGGCCCTCAAACTCTGCGCCCATTCATGTGGATGCGGCGGCTTATGCCGCTCTGCTGGCCATCGACCACGGCGACCCGGGCATCTATAACATCGCGCAGTCCAACAGACACGTTGCGACCGAAAAGGCACGCGCCGAGCTGGGTTGGACTCCTGATTTTCGTCTTCCGGCCTGACGATTTTCGCACGCGGTCCAGCGCTTAGGCCGTGGCGATGCCTCGGCGCCCGCGACGTTGTGGCGCGTCGCTTGCCAGGCGAGACCGAAAGTGATGGGTGCGCAGTCAGAACGGCGCTGATGACCCGATGCGGACATAAACCCACGCCCTTTCCTCGCCCGACGTCAAAAAGCGCTATTTATGTCCACGCCCTACTAGGATGGTTGGTGGCGCGCCTTTAACTTTTACATAGAAGACAAGTAGTTTTGCGGCCTGCGTCGCACTAGCGTTGCGGCTCACAATGTGGACGTCCGTAGGCGCTTCATAAAAGACCTCACCGGTATTTACGGTTTTTGGGGCTTCACCTTCTACCTGCGTGACGACGCTCCCCTCCAAAACATAGACGAAGAGATCTGCATTATGCCGATGCGGCTCCGAGACTTCGCCCGGAGCGAAGTCGACGACTTCGACCATACCTTCCTTCCCAGGAAAGTCGGGAAGCTCTTTGGCCATCAAAGTTGTTGCTTTTCCGGTCCCTGCGTTGGCGCCAGTAAATGGAGCTGTGGTGCCAAGTGCGAGCAACAGAGAGAGCGCTAATCTGTTCATTGTATGAGCCTTTCCCTTAGAGTGAGCCAGTCTTTAGGCGGTCGCGTACTCGTTAGACTTCATGAACTATTTTGGTTAGGTCCATGATCTACCTCGTGAACTACAACATGAGCGGAAATGCGGGCGGCGGATTGTAAGCCGTATAGACCCTTTTACGAATTGCTCACCGGGAAGGAGCTGCCTTGGCCTAAGGCCGCCTCAGTTGTCGGCCTCTTCCATATCAGGATGTCGCCCATTGGCCCGGCGCGGCTGTTGGCGCCGCGCAGGATATTTCCGAAGATCGGGGGCAACCGGAAGTCCCTGCCGTGAGGCCAAGCGGCGCTTCTGACCCGATTCGGACACCGTGTGCGGACCCACTCACCCGATCACTTCGGGGTACCGAGGCTTGGCTTGCCGGGTCGGGGGAGCCGAGTTCTGAAACCGGTGCCCGTGGCGACAGATTGACCAAAAGATCACTTGGTTGCGCTTGTTGCGCGCTTCAGAGTCACCACAGCAGTACCCCCACGGGATGCCGGTGTAGGGTTCTTATACGTGAGCTCGTCGCCGTTGATCGCGATGAAACGCTTCTGATTCGAATTGTCCCACGCGGGAAAGCTGCCGCCGATAACATGTAAGGATATTGAATGTTCAGATTCATTGACTTTGTAGTCGCCAAACATCGCGATTAGCCCCTCCAGAGCGGCTTCGCTTTCCCCGGCGGTCGGAAAGTCGCGGCGGGCATATTTTGGCCGTCCCGGACGCATGAGATTGATTGAGAAGTGATCTGCTGCATCGAACATGAAATATCCTTTCGGATCGGAACCAAATATTTGCGTTGTTTTCCCGGTCCTTTCATTCACGTTTACAAATGAAATGACGCTCCAAGTGCCTACAAGCTGCTGTTTGAGCGGATCTGCGGCTCCCGCAGATAACGTGCCGCATGTAAGAGCTGCGGCTATCGGAATTGACCATAGTGCTTTCATGGTGCTCCCTCCGGTTTTCAGGAACGTTCCATCTATGAGGGTTGTGGGCTGGCCGCCCAGCTTAGTCTGAGCCTCGAAATCATTGTACGGGGCACTCTGCGGTCAGTGGGGCAATTCATCCCACAATACCGCACCGACGGCCAGCACGGGATTGACCACACCAAGACGCGGGCATGCGTTCGAAAAAGGCAATCGGCCACGCTACGAGCCACTCCGGAGGTTGTTCCAGGTGCGCCCACGATCATGTCGGCGATCTGGCGGAAGCCGTCGAGCGAGAAGGCCGGGGCCTGTGGTGCAAGACAGGACAGCGGTCGTTGGAGCGTTCGGCGTGCCTAGCGTTGCTTATGATCGCGAGAAAGCCGGCAACGAAGGTCCGGTTCTGGCCCTTCGCGACAGTTTGCGCAGCGCGGAGACATGTCCGCAGTTGGGGGTAGACCGGAAGTCTCGGGCTGCCGGCAAACCGGTGCGATTGACCCAAACCGGACACTGGGGCTTGCTGCCGCAAGAGAATGGTCACCCCCTGAACGCCTCCAGCGGCATCCTTAGTTTGCGGAAACAAGTTTCAATCCGATCACGCCTGCCACAATCAAAGCAATGCAAAGCATCCGCGCCGGCGACGCAGAGTCGCCCAGCACTGCGATACCCAGAACCGCGGTACCGGCGGCGCCGATACCGGTCCAGACGGCGTACCCCGTTCCTACGGGAAGTGTGCGGAGCGCCTGCGAGAGAAGAAAGACACTCGATAAACCGGTGGCAGCCGTAAACACCGCGGGTATCAGCAGCGTGAATCCTGCGGACCACTTCATACCGAAGGCGAATCCGATCTCGAGAAGGCCGGCGGAGACCAATATCATCCATGCCATGTGGGTCAATCCATTCGCTGGTCGCCGGGGTTACGGCCTGGCGGCGCTCGTGAGGGGCCCGGATGCGCATGGACGAATCTCCGTGCGCGACGCGTTGCTGATGGCGCCTCAAGCCTTACTGGCGGCGGCAGGGATCGAGCGGAACGAAATTCCCAATCGATTGAACGCGCTCATCAAGCCGATCGCATAGGTGAGGTCAGCGAGTTCCTTGTCGCTGAATTCGCGAGCGGCGGCCTCATAGTCGGCATCGGGAACGCCGGTTTCGGCGACCCGCGTCACAGCTTCGGTCCAAGCCAGCGCAGCGCGTTCGCGCTCACTAAAGACATCCCCTGCGTCGCGCCATACAGGCACCAGCACGAGCTTGTCTGCGGCGACGCCACACTTGAGCAGATCGCGGGAGTGCATATCGATACAGTAGGCACAGCCGTTGATCTCCGACACCCGCAGGTACACGAGATTGACCAGTTGCTTTGGAAGGCCGCTTTTTTGAAGATAAACGTAGACACCTCCGAAAGCCTTGAAGCCTTCCGGTGAAGCCTTGGCGTAATCGATGCGCTTGTTCATGATTGAAATCCTCATCTGGTTGAAGGATTCCATCGTCTCGTATCTTGGCCTATTCAAGAAGGTCCAAGATTGGCCTTTGTAGCTGGGCCATGATTCCAGGCTCCAGAAGATCGGGCCCAAACTGCCGTCACATCAGTTTTAAGATGCGCCGTCCGAAATTTTCGGCCGTGCGCCGAGAGTCAATATTCGTAAAATTCAGAAGAAGGGCCGAAACTCCGTCGTTACGCGTCGTCCAGTCCGTGAGCGCCTCCGCGTACAGATTCTGTTCCCGCATGCTTGCAACGAGCCGGCGGTCTGAACGGTTGCCTCGCAGACGCAAGATCAGGTGCATGCCCCCGGGCTGCAAATCTATGCGCACATATTTTCCCAGCACGCTTTCCAGGCCTGCCGCAGTCGCTTCCCGGCGCTCCGCATAGAGTTTTCGCATCCGCTGGATATGGCGTGCAAAATGTCCCTCACCGATGAATGCAGTGACGATGGTTTGCGTCAGCCCGGGACAGCCCGCCGAAAGGCTTTCAGTGACCTGCTCAAACTGCTCGACCTGCCCTTCCGGCACCACGAGATAGGCGAGGCGGATGCCTGGAAATAGCACCTTGCTGAATGTGCCAGCATAGAGCACCCGCCCATCACGATCGAGGCTCTTCAACGCAGGGAGCGGGCGGCTGACATAGCGGTATTCGCCGTCGTAATCGTCTTCGATGATCCATGCCTTGTTTCGCGCGGACCAGTCCAACAACGCGAGGCGCCGGGGTAACGACAAGGACATGCCGAGCGGGCTCTGATGCGCAGGTGTGACCACCGCCGCGTGCGCCCGGGGCGCCAGCTTGACGGCATCGGAAACTACCATGCCCTCCCCGTCGACGGCACCGAGACGCCTTCAATGTGCATACGGTTAAATATTTCCCGTGTGGGCGGGTATCCGGGGTCTTCGAGCCAGACGCGATTGCCCGCTTTCAATAGGGCATGACCAATCAGTTCAACAGTTTGACGATATCCCGAGGTAACGAACACCTGTGATGGCGAGCAGCTGAGTCCCCGCGAAACCTGGAGGTACCTGGCGATTTCCGCACGCAGCAGCGGCAAGCCGTACACAGGAGGATGGATCATATCAGAAGGCTGCATGGCTCGCACACTGCGCGCGCCAAGGCGCGCCCAGATCTTGCGGGGGAACGCATCCAAGGCCGGCAAGCCCATCTGGAACGGCAGGATGGAATCCGGGCGAAAACTGACAGTGTCGACGTTGGGATTCGGCAGCGGCACCGGGCCAGTAATGGCCGTTCGCGGCTTGAGCTCCGGGCTGACAACGGTCCCCGCTTGCCCCCGTGCCTCGATATACCCCTCCGCGGCCAGCAAGGAATAAGCAGTTTCAATGGTACCTCTGGCCAGCCCCAATTCCTTGGTCAGCGACCGCGCCGAGGGAATGCGGTCACCAGGCTTCAGCATTCCAGTAGCGATAGCGTCGCGAAACCGATCGTAAATTTGCCGGTAGAACGGTGCGGCCGCCGTTGGATCAAGCGGGGAGATTTTTTCAGGTTTCACGGCAGGCATGGCCCGATCCGACCTGTGGAGGAACGAAACCTACTATGCCACAACGGCTCGGATCGGTCTCCACCTCTCGCGGGCTGCAACGCCGAGACTATCGCACGGGCAATCATGGACCACTCGCAAAGCTCATTTATGGCCCTTGGATGCAGGCTGCAATTGCTTATCGTTGATGAACAGAGTTAGACCGCAGCGCTTGGAAAGCAGATGATGAAAATACTGCATTTGATTTGCAGCCCCCGCGGACAGGCATCGGAGAGCTACAGATTATCTCAAAAAATCATCGACTATTTGCTGGATAGCGAGCCCACGGCAACCGTCATCATTCGACCGATCGGCCGCGCCATCGCCGATCTCGATGAAAGCTACGCGACTGCTCTTGGCAGCACCGAGCGATCGTCCGCGGAACTGTTTGCCGAGGGCTCCATGTCCCGGTCAGAAGAACTGATTCAGGAGCTGGAGAGCGCCGATTTCGTGGTCATCGCAACTCCAATGCATAACTTCACGGTGCCCGTCGCTCTGAAGGCGTGGATCGATCACGTCGTTCGAGTCCGTCGAACTTTCAACGTGACTGCCGAAGGAAAACTGGGCGCACTGCGCGACCGTCCAGTCTTTGTCGCGGTGTCCTCGGGCGGAAGATTTTCTGGCGAGCGCACGCATCAGCCGGATTTTCTCACGCCGTATCTGAAAGCTATCCTGAGCACCATCGGCCTGCATGACCTGACGTTCTTCTCCGTTGAAGGCTCGGCCCTTGGTCCTGATGCGTTCGCCAAAGCCCGCACCAGAGCCGATCAAGCGATGCAGGGGTTCTTTCTCCGTTTTGCGCGTAATTCAAAGGCTTCGTTCCAGCAAGTGGTATGAGCAGCGGTCGCATCGATTCAATTTGCATTCGTGGAGAACAGCATGACTATCGTCAAAGCCGCTGCCGTACAGATCAGCCCCGTGCTCTACAGCCGGGAAGGAACGGTGCAAAAAGTAATTCAGAAGATCGGGGAACTCGCCAAGCTGGGGGCTCAGTTCGCCACGTTCCCCGAAACGGTGGTGCCGTATTATCCCTACTTCTCATTCGTGCAGACCCCTTTCGAGATCAGAACCGGCAAGGAGCACCTCAGGCTGCTCGATCAGGCGGTAACGGTACCCTCGGCCACTACAGAGGCTATCGCCGAGGCTGCGAGGCGGGCCAGGATGGTCGTGTCGATAGGCGTCAATGAGCGGGACGGCGGCACGCTCTACAACACGCAATTGTTGTTCGACGCAGACGGCGACCTAATCCAGCGCCGTCGCAAGATCAGTCCCACTTTCCATGAGCGCATGATTTGGGGCCAGGGCGACGGCTCCGGGTTGCGCGCGGTGGACAGCGCCGTCGGTCGTATCGGCCAGTTGGCATGCTGGGAGCATTACAATCCGCTGGCGCGCTACGCTTTGATGGCGGACGGCGAGCAGATCCATTCGGCGATGTATCCGGGTTCATTCGCAGGTGACCGATTTGCCGAGCAGACACAAGTCAATATCCGTCAACACGCCCTTGAAGCCGGCTGTTTCGTCGTCAACGCAACAGCGTGGTTGGATAGCGAACAGCAAGCGCAGATCATGAAGGACACCGGGTGCAGCATGGGACCAATCTCCGGCGGCTGCTTCACGGCAATCATTTCGCCCGAAGGTGAATTGATCGGCGAAGCCCTCCGTTCCGGTGAAGGTCAGGTGATTGCCGATCTCGATTTCGCGTTGATCGATCGGCGCAAGCAGCTCATGGACTCGCGCGGCCACTACAGTCGACCTGAAGTTCTCAGCCTGGCCATAGACCGCACAGCGGCGGCGCACATCCATGAACGCGGTACGCATCCTTTGCCGATCGTCGTTAAGCCAATTGATGAAGATAAGGTCGAGGCAGCTTAGTGCGGGCGCAATTGCGCGAGGGTGTGTTCTTTGGAGGTCCGGGCTGCAAATCCATTGTGCTCGTATTGAATGGCGGACTCCCGGCGCTCAGTTCGGTCACCGACACGTCCGTTCCTGGCCCATCAGCGAAGTGGCGAGACGCCTCATTGAGGTCTGCTCCCTGAGGCAAGGCGGACCAAATTTGCTCACCTTGAGTTCTTCTCATCTTGACCCGAAGCGGACGTTGTCTTCCGACGCTTGGCTGCTCTATCCGCCGGCCCAATCTATTCACGCTTCTGTGTCCCGGCGAACGCAGACGCCCATTGAATTACGATCGTAAGTTTATATTATGATCGTAATGGCATCGAGCCGAGCCGCTGTTTGGGCGGCTGCAAAATGCCGCACACAGGCCCTTTGCGAGGACTCCATGAACGACGGCAGCATCATTTCGGGTCGTAGCGCACCGCAAGAATTCTTAGACCCCTCGCTGGGGCTCGCAGAGGCTGCAGCAGCCATTCGTGAAGGCACCATCACATCCGAAGCCTACGCTGCCGCGCTTCTGCTTCGCGCCCGAACGCTTGACGAACTCAACGCCTTCATCACCATCGATGAAGCGGCCGTGTTGGAGGCCGCGAGGGAGGCTGACAAGGCACATGCCGCCGGATCGGTGGCTCCGCTGCTGGGCGTGCCGCTTGGGGTGAAAGACAGTTATTTGACGAAAGGGCTGCCTACGAGCCTAGGTCTCGATAGCCTCGCTAACTTCGTGCCGCGCGAAGATGCGGACGCTGTCCGCGCCATCAAGGGTGCCGGTGCCTTCGTCTTTGGGAAAAACAACCTCGTCGAGATGTCTTACGGCTTGACCGGTCACAACGCACGCTACGGCCAGGTCAAGAATCCGCACGCACGAGATCGCGTCTCGGGCGGCTCCTCGAGCGGCTCCGCCGCAGCTGTGGCAGCGGGCCTTGTTCCCGCGTCGTTGGGCGGTGACACCGTCGGGTCGATCCGCGTGCCCGCATCCTTCTGTGGGGTCGTGGGATTCAAACCAACGACCAGACGTTGGCCGCGCAACGGCGTTGCTCCGATCTCCCATACGCTGGACACGACGGGTGCATTTGCCCGAAGCGTCGAGGACTGTATTTTGCTGGATCAGGTCGTGATGGGTGAACAGGCGGTCGAACTCCCCGACGGCGGCCATGATCTCAAGGGAGCCCGACTGGCCTTCGCGCCCCGACAGTTCCTCGATCTGGTGGACTCGGAGGTCGAGACGCGGTTCCGCGAGGTGGTTAGGCGGCTGCAGGACGCCGGCGCCGAGGTCGTTGAGGTCGACCTTGGCGACGACTTCAACGCCCTCGTCCAGACCGCGACTTGGGGCATCTTCGCTTACGAGACGATGGGCGCAATTTCGGAATTCCTTCGACACCACGACATTCCGACCACGTTCCAGGCGATCTACGACGGGCTCAAGCCCCAACTTCGGCAAGCATGGGGGCACATCGTTCTGCCGGGCGGTGCGGGTGCCGTGTCGGCAGAGGCATATCAGACTACGCTCAACGTAAGCCGGCCTGAAATCCAGCGCCGTCTCGACAAGGCGTTCGCCACCGACGGAGCGCAGATCATTCTGCAACCAACCACACCATGCACCGCGCCCTTAATCGAGGAGCAGGCGACCGTCCGTATTGCGGGGCAGGACGTCAGCTACCTCGCCTTGGCGAACCACACCGTCTCAGCGAGCAGTGTGGGACTGCCGGGTATCAGTATTCCCGTTGGGCTATCTCGCGCCGGGCTGCCGATTGGCCTTGAACTTGACGCCCCTTTAGGAAGCGACCGTACGCTTTTAGCCCTCGCCCGCAAGATCGAAGGCGTTCTGGGAGACGAGCCGACCGCGATCTGAACGCGTAGCTTTTGGCGTGTGGAGACATGAGGGACTCGAGATAAGATGCGGTTCGAGAAAGGTCATAAGTTGGCGACACGACGCCACATCGTCGATGTGGCATCGAAATGCATGCGCCGGGACGGCATCTCCTCCACCGGGATTGCCGGGATTATGGGCGAGGCCGGCCTGACCAAGGGGGCATTCTCTCCGCACTTTGAGTCCAAGGATGCGCTTGTTCGCGAGGCGCTGGCGCGCGCGCTTGGTGACCAGCAGCGTTGCCTTGATGAAGATCAGCTCAAGGGCCTGGACCTCGAAGGCGCGATCCGGCGATACTTGAACCGCGCGCACCTCGAAGCGCCCGCGGAAGGTTGCCCCTCCGCGACGTTGCTTCCGGAAATCGCGCGCCAGCCGGAGAACACCAGGCAAGATTACGAGAAGGCGCTTGGAAGCTATGTTGCGACTTTGGCGTCCTTGCTCCCCGGCGCAGATTCAGCATCGAAGCACCGTCGGGCGAGGGCCATCTTCGGCCTCATGGTGGGCTCGCTACAGTTCGCGCGGGCCGTACCCGACGCTGCCGAAGCGCAGCAAATTCTGGATGGCGGCATTGAAGCCGCGTTGCACTTGGCGCGAGCTCCATCATCCTAAATCAGAGGCTCCGGTCTCCGATGTCAGCTTCTGG
>NZ_PSRR01000336.1 GCF_004296405.1 Bradyrhizobium sp. Leo170 | reverse complement strand
CCGACCATAAGCCGGCGCCGGTCAAGCCGAAGGTGGTCCGCCCCGACGCCAAGAAGCCGACGGAGGCACCGCCGGCGCCGCGCACCACTGCGTCACCACGCGTCGAGCGCCAGGGACCGACCATGTCCGCCGTCAGCAGCGGCGCATCTGCTGCCGCCGTCGCCTCCTACAATCAGATCGTCCGTGCCCATCTCCTGCGCTTCAAGCAATATCCGCCGGGTGCCAAGTCCGCCGGACAGCAGGGCGTCGCCAGCGTCGTTTTCACACTCGGCCGCAACGGACAGGTGACGTCGAGCCGGCTCGGCCGGTCGTCGGGCAATCCCGCGCTGGATGCGGAGGTGGTGGCGATGGTCCGCCGGGCCCAGCCGTTTCCGCCGTTCCCGGCCGACATGATGCACCCCGCGATGGGCTTCAACGTGCCGATCTCGTTCTCGCTGCGATAACCGCTACTCCTTCACCGCGCCGGTGAGCGAGGAGACATAGTAGTCCACGAACAGCGAGTAGAAGATCGCAACCGGCAGCGAGCCGAGCAGCGAGCCCGCCATCAGCGCGCCCCATTGATAGACGTCGCCGGAGACGAGCTCGGTCAGGATCGCGACCGGCACGGTCTTGTTGGCGCTGCTCTGGATGAAGGCAAGCGCGTAGATGAACTCGTTCCATGACAGCGTGAAGGAGAAGATGCCGGCCGAGATCAGGCCGGGCACTGCGAGCGGCAACGTGATCCGCCGCAGGATCTGCAGCCTTGTTGCGCCGTCCACCAGCGCGCATTCCTCGAGCTCATAGGGGATCGACTTGAAATAGCCGATCAGCAGCCAGGTGCAGAACGGCACCAGGAAGGTCGGATAGACCAGGATCAGCGCGAGCGGGCTGTCGAACAAGCCGAACTGCACCACGACGGTCGCGAGCGGAATGAACAGGATCGACGGCGGCACCAGATAGGCGAGATAGATGCCGAGGCCCACATAGGGGCTGCCGCGGAAGCGCAGCCGCTCGATCGCGTAAGCTGCAAGCGTGCTCGCGAGCAGCGACAGGAAAGTGGAGCCGATCGCCACCAGCATCGTCGTCTTCAGCCAGCGCGGATAGGCGGTGTTGAACAGGAGGTGCTGGATGTGCGCCAGCGTCGGCGAGGATATCCAGAACGGGTTGTGCTCCTTGTAGTTCAGGAGCTCCGCGTTCGGTTTGAACGCGGTCACCGCCATCCAGTAGAACGGGAACAGCAGGATGATGACGAAGCAGGCGAGCGGCAGATAGATCATCATCATCCGCCGCGCGCGGGAGTCCCACGCCATGGTGTCGGGGGTTGCGCTGGCGACGTTGGTTGGTTGCGCGACTGCGTCAGTCATCGCTCTCTCCCTGCTGCCATTTGCGCCGGGCTAGGCCGAAATAGCTGAACAGCGTCGCGAACACCAGGAACGGTACCATCGACACCGCGATCGCCGCGCCCTCGCCGAGCTCGCCGCCGGCAATGCCGCGCTGGAACGCCAGCGTCGCGAGCAGGTGCGTCGAATTCACCGGCCCGCCGCGGGTGATGGCGTAGACGAGCTGGAAATCGGTGAAGGTGAAGATGATCGAGAACGTCATCACGATGGCGAGGATCGGCATCATCATCGGGAAGGTGATGTAGCGGAAGCGCTGCCAGGATGAGGCGCCGTCCAGCATCGCCGCCTCGTAAAGCGAAGGCGAGATGGTCTGCAGGCCCGCCAAGAGCGAGATCGCCACGAACGGGATGCCGCGCCAGATATTGGCCGCGATCAGCGAAAATCGCGCCGGCCAGGCCGAGCCGAGGAAGTCGATATTGGTCGAGCGCCAGTGCAGCACGTCGACCAGGAGATAGGAGATGATCGAGAACTGCGGATCGTAGATCCACCAGAATGCCAGCGCCGACAGCACGGTCGGCACGATCCATGGCAGCAGCACGATGGCGCGCAGGATGCTCTTGAACGGGAAGTGGTTGTTGAGCAAGAGCGCCAGCCAGAAGCCGAGTGCGAATTTTCCGAAGGTCGCGACCGCTGTGTAGAACACGCTGTAGAACACCGCGCCCCACCACAGGGGATCGCTGAGCAGGTACTGGAAGTTCTCCAGCCCGACATAGATGCCGCGCCGCCCGATCGTGGTGTCGGTGAAGGCGAGCCAGACGCCGAGCCCGAGCGGATAGGTGAGGAACACGGCGAGTAGCCCGATCGCCGGCGCAAGGCACACGACGATCAGGAACGGCTTGTAGTCGAGCAGGCGCGCGAACCAGTTCGGCTGGCGCAGCGCGATGCCTCGGGGAGATAGTGTGGTCACGGACATGAATACGTGTCCTGCTTTGGGCTGTCATTCCGGGGCGATGCGCAGCATCGAACCCGGAATCTCGAGATTCCGGGTCTGGTCCTTCGGACCATCCCGGAATGACGGAACGCGACTAGTGCGGTCTCATCTGCGGAAATATCGCTTGCAGCGCCGCTCGGCTTCCGCGGCCGCGGCCTCCGGCGTTGCGGCATCTGTCGCGACCGACGCGCACATCTGCACCAGCACGTAGTCGGCATTGACGGCGCCGGTCGCGGTCGAGATCGGGCCCTTGTAGCCGGCGTAATACTGGCTCTTCATGGTGTCCTTGAAGATCTTGACCTTGGGATCGCCGGACCACACGGCGGCTTCCGCATAGGCTGCGAGCGGCTGCGACCAGTACCCGCTATTGGCGTTCAGCCACGGCTCGTACTGCTCCTTCTCCAGCATGAACTGCAGGAAGGCTTTCGCCGCGTTCGGATAGGGGCTGTGCTTGAACACCATGGCGTTCAGCGTCAGCCCCGACATCGGCGTGGAGGCTGCGAGGCCCCTCGGCAGGAACTGATGCTCGGTGTCCTCGGCGATCGCGGCGGTCGCCGGATCGTTCTTCAGCGCGAAATAGAGCGAGACGCCGTTGGCCGTCAGCGCGATTTCCTGCGACGAGTAGGCGCGGTTGTTGGAGACGTCGTTCCAGGATGGCGTGCCGGCGATGAAGGTCGGATACAGCTCCTTCAGATATTTCAGCGCGGCCACCGTCTCCTTGCTGTTGATGGTGACGTTGCCTTCTTCATCGAGCAGGGAGGCATTGTGCGACCACAGGATCCAGTTGGCAAAGCCGTTGCCGTCGCCGACCGCGTTGCCGAGCGCGTAGCCTGCGGGCTTGCCGGCCTTCTGCAGCTTGCGACAGACGTCCAGCACGCCCGCATGATCTTCCGGTATCTTGTCGTAGCCGATCGATTGCAGCACCGACTTGCGGTACACCAGCGGCCCGCCGCTGGCGCCGAACGGCAATCCGATCCAGGCGTTGCCCTTGGCGCGCTTGCCGTATTTCTGGGCCAGCGTCTGCCAGCCGCCATAGCGCTTGCCGAGATATTCGGCGACATCGGTGAGTTCGATCAGCTTGTCGGCGTAGATATGCGGCGCGTCCGAGAAGCCGATGATGATGTCGGGACCGGCGCCGGAGTTCGAGGTCACCGCCGTCTGCTGGTTGATGTCCTCCCAGCCGACGAAATCGACCTTGACCTCAACGCCCATCTTCTCGGTGAACTTGGCGGCGTTGGCGCGGAACACGTCCTCGTCGGCCTTGACGAAGCGGACCGGGCGCAGCATCCGCAGGTTCGCGCCCTTCTCGATCGGCAGCGACGGTGCGGCGACGTCGGCCGCCTTGACGCGCGATTCGGTTGATTGCGCCGAAGCGCCGGTTGCCGCCAGCGCCGCGGCCGAGAGGCCGAGCGCCAACGCGTCACGACGGGTGAGGTCGTTCCCCATAGTCTCCTCCCTTGTTTTTCGTTCCCGGCGTTACTCGCCGGTGAACGTGAGCCTCAGTCCTCGTGGGGCCGAAGCAATCGCCTTGAGACTTTTGCCCCGCGCAATTTCCGCGTCGCGGGAAACGCGTGTTCCCCGCCGGCTAGCTGTTCGGGCCGCGATCCATGCTGACAGGCTGCCAGCGCCGGAGCGAGGTATTCTGCAGCACCGACGGATTGACGCAGCTTACCGGCCACAGCCCGGAAAGCACCAGTGACAATTCGTAGCCCACGCGGCGCTTGCGCGCTTCATCGAAACGTGCAGATGCGGAGGCGACATGGGCGGTCAGCGTGACGTTGTCCATGCGGAGCAGGGGATTGTTGTGCGACGGCGGCTCCTTCTCCAGCACGTCGAGCGCGGCATGCGCGATCCAGCCTTCCTGCAGCGCCTTGATCAATCCTTCCTCGTCGACCGTGGCGCCGCGTCCGGTGTTGATGAAGATCGCGCTCTTCTTCATCTGCCGGAAATGCTTCTCGGTGAGCATGTGATGCACCTCGGGCCGTGCCGGCGCATGCATCGAGACGAAGTCGGATTGCGACAGCACCTCCGACAGCGTCGCCGGCAGCACGTTGTGTTCCGACATCAGCGTTTCCTGGATGAACGGATCGTAGGCGATCATCCGCAGGCCGAACGGGGCCGCGCGCTTCGCCACCGCGCGCGCCACGCGTCCGAACGAGATGAAGCCGAGCGTCTGGCCCATCAGGCGCGGAATTTTCAGCAGCGCCGGGCGTCCTTCGGTCCAGCGTCCTTCGCGCACCATCTTGTCCTGCTCGACCAGGCGGCGGAAGCCGGCAAGCAGCAGCATCATCGCGTGATCGGCGACTTCCTCGATGAAGGTGTCGGGGATGTTGGTGACGGGGATGCCGCGGGCGGTTGCCGCCTTAACGTCGACGCTGTCGACGCCGACGGTGCCAAGCGTGATCACCTTGCAGTTCTCGAGCGCATCGATGACCGCCTTGGTGATCGGCATGCCCTTGGCGTAGATCGCATCCGCCGTCTTGGCGGCTGCGATGAATTCCGCCTCGTTGGCGGGCGCCTCGATGATCTCGGCGCCGATCGGATCGAGCGCTTCCTTTTCATAATCGTAGCCGCCGCCGGCCACCGTGAAGCTTGCGCCCTTCGGCGTCACCACCCTGAACTTCGACATCTCCTGCTCCCGATTTTCTTCTTCGGTTGTTGATTCTTCGGCCATCACTAGGCCGCGACAAGTCGCCGCTGCCGCGTCTTCGCAAGCCGCAGCCATTCCGCACCCGTCCCGGTCGCCTTGAGCGCGGCTTTCCCGGGCTTTTACGGAGAGGCTTCGTAACCAGACGCTAAAGGCTCTCACATTAGGGTGGACCGAATCAATCCGCCAAACACGCAAGCGCGCCATTCCCCGGAGACGCCCTGTGAAGCTGACCAACCTCAAGATCACCCCCAAACTCGGCATTTTGGTGGGGGTGACCATCCTTGGCCTCTGCGCCGCCGGCGTCCTCGCGGGTCATCTGATGCAGCGCGAAATGATGAAGGCGCGCATCGACCAGACCAAGGCGATGGTCGAGATGGCCGTGAACATGGCGGCCGGCCTGAAAAAGGAGGTCGATGCCGGGCGGACGACCAAGGAGGCGGCGCTCGCCGAGCTCGGCAAGCGCGGCAACTCCATGACCTATGACAACGGCTCCGGCTACCTGTTCGGCACCTCCTATGATGGCATCACCGTCCTTGCGCCCGATCCCAAGCAGATCGGCGCCAACCGCATGGACGTGGTCACCAACGGCCGCAAGCTGTCCCGCGAATTGATGGATGGCGTGAAGGCGAAGGGCGAAATCCTCCTCACCTACGAATATGTGCGGCCCGGCGAGCAGAAGCCGATCCGCAAGATCGGCTATGCCGCCGCCGTTCCCGGCTTCGACATGTATCTCGGCACCGGGGCCTATATCGACGATATCGATGCCAAGCTGGCGCCGATCGCCTGGCTGCTCGGCCTTTCGATCCTCGGCATCGCCATCATCTCCGGCTCGATCGCCTGGCTGATCGGGCGCAGCATTACCAGGCCGCTCGGCCAGCTCGGCACAAGGATGCGGGAACTCGCCGACGGCAAGCTCGATGGCGATATTCCCGGCGTCGGCCGCGGCGACGAGGTGGGCGCCATGGCGGCGACCGTGCAGATCTTCAAGGACAATGCGGTTCGCATCCGCGGCCTCGAGCAGGCGGAGGCGGAGACGCAGGCCCGCGCTGCGGCCGAGCGCCGTGCCGCGATGGAGAATATCGCCAACGATTTCGAGCGCAGCATCACAGGCGTGGTCCGTTCGTCGCGACCGCTGCGGCCGGCATGCAGACCACAGCGCAATCGATGACGGCGACAGCGAGCGACGCCAGCGCGCGGGCTGCGACCGTCAGTGCGGCGTCCGAAAGCGCCTCGAACAATGTCGGCACCGTGGCTGCCGCGGCCGAGGAACTGTCGAGCTCGGTGACCGAGATCTCCCGCCAGGTCGCGCGATCCAGCGAGATCGCGAGCAAGGCGGTGGCCGATGCCGAGCGCACCAACGCCACCGTGCAGGCGCTCTCCACCGGCGCGGAGAAGATCGGTGAGGTGGTGAAGCTGATCCACTCGATCGCCGCGCAGACCAACCTGCTCGCGCTCAACGCCACGATCGAAGCCGCGCGCGCCGGCGAATCCGGCCGTGGCTTTGCGGTGGTCGCTTCAGAGGTGAAGGCGCTCGCCAACCAGACCGCGAAAGCGACCGAGGAGATCTCCGCCCAGGTCGCCGCCATGCAGGCCTCGACCACGGAGGCGGTCGCCTCGATCGGCGGCATCACCGGGACGATCGCCCAGATGAGCGAGATCACCGCCAGCATCTCGACCTCGGTCGACCAGCAGGGCGATGCGACGCGCGAGATCGCGCGCAACATCCAGCAGGTCGCGACTGGCTCCAGCGAGATTTCCACCCATATCGGCGGCGTCACCACGGCCGCCACCGCCACCGGCACTGCGGCTTCCGACGTGCTGTCGAACGCCCGCGAGCTCGACACCCAGTCCGGCATGCTCCGCAACGCCGTCGACCAGTTCCTGGCCAAGGTACGCGCGGCGTAACGCCGTTGTCGTCATGCCCCGCGCAGGCGGGGCATCCAGTAATCTCCGGCCGCAGTAATTGATCTGAAACGCCGTCGTTTACTGGATCGTCCGCCTTCGCGGACGATGACGACGGAATGCGGAGCTACTGCTTCTCGATCCCGGCTTCCGTGATCAGCTTTTCCCAGAGCACGAGCTGTTCTTTCAGGAATGCGTCGAATTCCTCTGGCGGGCCCGAAAATGCTTCCATGCCGCGTTCGGCGAGCTGGCTCTTGATGTCGGGACGCTCGACGACCTTGCGGATATCGGCGTTCAGCTTGACCACGATGTCCTTGGGCATGTTGGCCGGACCGAGATAGCCCTGCCATGAGGTGATGTCGAACCCTTTCACAGTATCATCCATGGTCGGCAGCTCCGGCAGCAGCGCCGAGCGCCGCTTGGTGGTGACGGCCAGCGGTTTCAGCGCCTTGGCGTTGACATGCGGCAGCCCGGTTGGGACGTCGACGAACATCATGGAGACGCGGCCGGCAATGACGTCGGTGAGCGCGGGCGGCGAGCTCTTGTAGGGGACGTGCAACAGATCGATGCCGGCGAGGCGGGCAAAGGTCGCGCCCGACACGATGGCCGATGAGCTGCCGCTGGCGTAGGAGTACTTGCCCGGCTCCTTCTTGGCGAGCGCGATCAGCTCGGCGACTGAGTTGGCCGGGATTTCCGGATTGATCACCAGCATGAACGGCAAGTCGCCGGTTCGCGCGATCGGCGTGAAGTCCTTGACCGGGTCGTAGCTCATGGTCTTGAGCAGATAGGGATTGGCCGAGTGCGTCGTGTTGGTCGTCACGAACAGGGTGTAGCCGTCGGGCGCGGAGCGGGCGACGTAACTCGCCGCGATCGAGCCGTTGGCGCCCGCCTTGTTGTCGATCACCATGGTGACGCCGAGCGCAGTGCCGACCTCCTTCGAGATCAGGCGCGTCGTGGTGTCGGTGCCGCTGCCGGCCGCGAACGGCAATACCAGCGTGATGTTGCGGTTCGGGTAGCCCGGTGCCTGCGCCGTGGCCACGCCGGACAGCAGCGCGAATGCCAGGGATGCCGCCGCCAGCATGCGCCAATGGTGTTTCAGTCCAGAGATCATATCGTCGTTTCCCCCGCTGGGTTTATGGGCAGTTGGTTGCCGGGGAAACTAGCCGGTCACGGCCGAAAGCGGAAGGCGTTGCCGTGCCGCATTCACCGTTTGGTCGGGCTCCGCCGTGACGCGATCACGACGCCGGCCAGCACCAGCGCGTAGCCGATCAGGTGAAACGGCTGCAGCGCCTCGCCGAGCAGGAAGATCGCCATCGCCGAGCCGAACACCGGCACCAAATGGAAGAACGGCGCGGCCCGGTTCGGTCCGATCATCGCGATGCCGCGGTTGAAGAACAGATAGGCCAGCGCCGAGGGGAAGATCAGGACATAGGCCAGCGTTCCCAGCGTCAGCGCGTCGAACTTGAGCGTGGCGCCGGTCAGATATTCCCAGATCGAGCCGGGCACCAGCATCAAGGCTCCGCAGCCGGTGGTGAACGCGATCAGCGAGAGCTGATGCGTCACCGGGCGCCGCATCATCAGCGCGGAATAGAGTCCGAACGACAAAAGCGCGGAGGCGAGCATCACATCGCCGCGGTTGAAGCTGATGGAAGCGAGCGCGCCGAGATCGCCGCGCAGGATGATGGTGAGGACGCCGGCCAGCGAGAGGGTGATGCCGGCGAGCTGCGCGCCGGTCAGCCGCACGCCGAACAGCACCAGGGCCCACAGCGCCACGAACAGCGGCCCCGCCGACTGGATCAGGAGCGCGTTGAGGGCCTGGGTGTATTGCAGCCCCCAATAGGAGATCGCATTGTTGAAGGCGAAGCCGGAGAGCGAGAGCAGCAGCATCAGCGGCAGGCGGGCGCACAGCGCCGGCCAGTCCTGCCGCAGATGCGGCCAGGCAAAGGGCAGCAGGATGAGGCAGGTGCCCGACCAGCGCAGGCAGGACAGCGTCAGCGGCGGCACGTGATTGCCGACATAGCGCGCGATCACGATATTGCCGGCCCAGAACAGCGAGGTCAGGCTGAGCAGCAGATAGGGCTGGTTGTTGAGCCAGGCGATCGCGGAGCGGCGTGTGGGAGCTGATGCGGACGGCAAGGCGCGGAGATCGGTCATGCTATCAGCCCTTTTTGCCGGATTCTCCCCGTGCGACAAGACGCTCCGGAAGAGAGCAGCCATGCGCGCTGCCGCTGGCGCGTCATGGAAGCGACATATGCGATGCTGAACTGCAAGGAATCATCGGAGAGACGGATGGGCGTGGACCTCTTGAACGTCGAAGGCCTCAAGGCGCTGCAGCCGCAGGAGCCGGTCGTGATGGTGAACCTGATGCGCTTTCGCGAGCGCTCGCTCGATGGCGACGGCTCGGGCTGGGACGCCTATCTGCGCTACAGCGCGCTCACGGTGCCGATGATCAAGGCGCGCGGCGGCACGCTGCTCTGGACCGGCAATGCCAAAACGGTCGCGCTCGGCCGGCCAGACGGCAACCAGTGGGATTACCTGGCGCTGGTCTATTACCCCGCCGTCTCGGCCTTCATCGACATGATGACCTCGGCCGATTACGAAACTCTCTGCGACCCCCACCGCCGCAACGGCTGCGCCGAGCACGTGATCATCGCGACCAGCGAGGCCTACAGCAAGTTCAAGGTGGGGTAGCCAGTAGCCCGGGTGAAGCGAAGCGTAACCCGGGGCATCTCCATCAGCGTCTACTGA
>NZ_PSRR01000335.1 GCF_004296405.1 Bradyrhizobium sp. Leo170 | reverse complement strand
TGCCATTGAAGCCTTTCGCGGACAAGATGAGCACCGGCCGATAACGCCGCAGTCGGCGTCGGCCGGCGCGTCTCTCCTACACTACGGCAAGTCGTTCACGTCTTACTTTAGCGGAACTGGCACGATCGCGAATGGACCGGGATCCTTCCCCTTGTTGGGGCCGATCAGGTAGGACAGCTTGCCCTCGGCGATCCATCCGGTGTTGCCGACCTGGGTCACCGAAACAGGCTCGGCCAGACCATCCTTGATCACGTCGACCCTGGCCTCATCGCCCGTCACCGTGACCTTGTCGAGCCGGCCGGCGCCTTCGACCAGCAGGAAGTCGCCGCCAAACGCGCGCATCGCATCCGCATGATCCAGCGGACGGGATGGCTTCAGCTCGGTAATCTCCCCCGCCTTGCCATCCTTGACCGCGATCCTGAACAGTTTGGCGGGAATGAAGGTCGTGACGTAGAGATGGCCGTCCGATCCGACCGCGATGCCGTCGAGCCCGACCCCGTCCTTTGCCGGCGCCAGCAGCGGATCGGTCGCCCACACGTCGAGCGCCGTGCCGCCTGGCTTCAGGCTGTAGATATACGGGGCCAAGGAATCGGTGATGTAAGCGGTTCCGTCACCGCCGATCGCGATATCGTTGCAAAGCGATTTCGGATCCTTGAGCTGAAAGCTCGCCTTCGGGGCGCCGGTGGCGAGATCGAAGGTTTTCAGCCAGGCGCCCTTGGTCTCGCCCGGACCGGCAACGCCCGAACCGCTCAGGTCGTTGGAACAGACGTACAAGGTACGGCTCTTTTCGTCGGCGAGCACGCCGAGCACCGAACGGCTGCCGTTGGCGCCAGGCGAGATGAACTGCTCCGTTTTTCCGCCAGGCGCGGCCTTTATGACGCCGCCCAGGTTGAAGCTTCCGATATAGAGCGTGCCGTCGCTGGTGGCCGTAACGCTCTCCGGATGGCTCTTGTCGGGAACGCCGACCGGCGTCTCGGCATGCGCCATGCCGAGCATGAGCAATATCAACCCGGCCGCGCCGAGCGCCCATGCATTGTGGCTCTTGAGCAAGTCTCCCTGTCGCAGCGAGCACAGGGCAACGCTGTCATTCTGTTTCATGTTTTGGTTCCTGATGGACGTGGGGTGGACGAGGCAATGCCTCGAACGGACGATCATCGATCGATGATCGTTCACTGCGCGTCCTGCAGGACCGGAACTCCGTAGCTCTTCCGGCCCGGCTGTTCGCATCCGATATATAGCGCAACATACAACGATGCGAAAGCCGCCACCTTCTGCGGATCGCCTCGGCGATCTCGCCCTATCGCGCTTCAGGCGTCATTTGCGATTGAGAGCCTCGATGCCCGCCTGGCAGACGACAGCATCCTGCGCGCCTGCTCCTCCGCTGCATCCGATCGCGCCGATGACCTTGCCTTCGCTGATGATCGGTATGCCGCCCGGCGATGCGACCAGCGTCGGATCGAGCGTCATCACATAGGAATGGCCGGTCTCCGTCAGATCGAACATGCCCTTGGTGTCGCGCCGAAAGCGCGCGGCGGTGCGCGCCTTGTTCTGGGCGATGGTTGGCGATGCCAACATGGTGTCGTCCATTTTCACGAAATAAGTCAGGTCGCCCGACGGCGATACGACGGCGATGGCGATCTTCCACCCCCGCTTGGACGCTTCTGCAAACGCGGCGTCCACCGCTTGTCGGGCGAGATCCAACGAAATCGGCGTCCCATAGGGAATGTCGGCGGGCATCTTCTCGGGGACGCCGGGCGGCAGCGGCTGTGCCGATGCTGCTCCCGCGGGGATCACCGCGGCGCAGGCGATCATCCAGGTAGCGAAACCGTGACGGAAGAGGAAAGGGACAAAGGCAAACAGCCGTAACGCCAGGAAACCCAGATGGATCATGATAAAACCCAGTTGTGGCCGCAAGATCAAAGCACAACTTGAGGCTGATGCTCAAGTTGCCGAACGATCCCGCAGCCTGCGGCCGTGGCGCGTCCTTTCAAGGCCGATATCGTGATGCTAGTTTCGACGGCGGCAGGGAGCACCTGCTTCCTGCTTCATTCCGGACAGGAGGACGACATGCCTGAGAGCGTCTACAAGGTCATCGAACTGATCGGTACCAGCAGCGAATCCTGGGAAAAGGCCGCGGCCAACGCGGTCGGGCAAGCCGCAAAATCTCTCCGAGATCTTCGCGTCGCAGAGGTTGTCAAACTCGATCTGCAACTGGACGCCAAGGGGCAAGTCGAGGCCTATCGCGCCAAGCTTAACGTATCGTTCAAGTTCGAGGGCTCCTGACGTTTTCGCAACCTCGCCCCGCTCGCGGGGCGAGGTTGAACTTGATCGGAGTCCGCTTCCACACTGATCTCAATTCGAGGTTTCAGAATATCCAGTATCCCTCTCTTTTCGCTTACGAAATCCGCTGCGCCAATTCGATGGTTTTCGACCGAAAGCGATAACCATTTGATTACCGTGCACTGCAAACAACCTGCGCCCCCATCATTTGGGTAACGATCGATGACGTATTAAGGCCCCGATCCCATCTCGGCCCGGCGTCATGCTTCTCGACCAGTTTTCGATTCTCGTCGCAATCGGCTTCTCGGGCGCGTCCCTCGGACTCACGCTCTGCATGATGTGGGTGGTCGGGAAATCCGAGACCCACCTGCTGAGCTGGTCGATCGGCCTTGCCCTTATCGTCGCCGGAGTGGCGTTCTTTGGCAGTATCATTCAAAGGTACGATGCCAATTTGCTGCTGGTGTCCTTCGTGCTCCTGATGTCCGGCTTCGGATTGCTCTACGCGGGCTCAGCCAAATTTTGCTCAAGCCGGTTCAATTGGTTCACCGTATTCGCAGTTGTCGGCCTTGGCGTTCTGTCCACATCGGCCGCATTCGCGATGGGCTATTCCGGCACCGGGACGATCGCTGCAAATGTAGTGATCGGCATGCTGCTCCTTCTGACCGCTTTCCAATACTGGACGGCACGCGCCGAATCCCCGCTTCTGATGGCCGCCAATGCGACGCTCTATCTGATCGCCGCACTATCATTCGTCGCGTGTGGCTACGCGCTGGCCGAGCAAGGCCAATTCGTCCTGACCGCTCGTCCGTCCAATTGGGCCGAAGACATCAATTCCATCGTTGTGATCGCCGGATTGACCGGCATCGGCACATTGTCCCTCACCCTCAATCAGGCGCGGATCGCGAACCGGCATAAGTCGGAAGCCATGACGGACGCCTTGACCGGACTCTTAAATCGCCAAGCGCTGTTTGACGGTCCGCCCGGCCATGTCCCGGTTGGCACCGCCGTCGTGGCGATGGATCTGGACCACTTCAAGACCATCAACGATCGGTTCGGACACGATTCCGGCGACCGGACGTTGAAGGCCTTTGCCGAAATCATCGCCGCAAATGTCCGTTCAGACGATCTGGCCGCGCGAATTGGCGGCGAAGAGTTCTGCATCGTGATGTTGAACTCGAGTCCGAGGGCATCGGCAGCCGTTGCCGAGCGCATAAGAGCGCAGATCGAGGCGATGTCCGTCCCTACTCCTTTGGGCCCCATCCGGACAACCGTAAGCGGCGGAATTGCCCACGCCACCGGATCCGAAACGATCCAGTCGCTGTTGATCCGCGCGGATGAAGCTCTCTATGAGGCGAAGACCTCCGGCCGCAATCGCGTGAAGCTCTCCAACTTCGGATTGGCTGCCTAGGCTCTGCCGTCGCGGGCTCATACTTGAGCGATGCCCACCGCGGGCGGCAGGGCAGACAAAGGCTGGACACGTCGGCGACGTCGGCTTGTGACTTAAACCGGGCATTTCCACCCAAGAACGAACTCCGGCCGGAAAGTCGAGGTTTCGCTAGAGCCCGCCGTGACCGAATTGTGGCACGTGCGTCAAGTTGTCATTTCTACAGAAGGTTGAAAATGCCATCATTGGATGGCGCGAAGATCCATTCGCGTTCGCGTCTTGATCGTTCGTGCTCATTCTCATTGCAAACGGAGGGTACGTACTATGGAAAGCGCACGCAGGTACGCCTTAGCCTCTATCATCTTTGCATTTGCCCCGTCTGCTTTTGCCGCCGAGCTACCAAAGGAAGGCAACTTCGACTTCACTGCATGCTGGTCGGGCACGAGTAATACCATCTCATTTTCCAAGACCCACACTGCGCTAAGCTATGAGCAGACAGGTTCTATTCGAAGCAATCCTCCGGGCGGAATTTTCGATAAGGAAACATTCCGGTGCGTAGGGATGAATGCCTCTCTTGGCGGGAAGATTACCGGCACCACCGTCTGTGAGGCTACTGACGGGGACGGCAATAAGCGACTTTCGTACTTCTCAATTGCAGATGGAAAAGTAACCAGGGAGTCTGTTGCGGGCACTGGGAAGTACGAGGGTATGGTCACGAACGCCACGGTGCAACCGCTCGGACCTTTCCCAGTTGTCAAGGAGGGGACGTTCCAAGACTGCAATCACCAGACTGGTACCTACAAATTGAAGTGATACTGCACTTTGTGTGCGAGGGCCGCTTTTGAGCGGCCCTCTTCGTTGCCAGAGTCCGATTGCGACCCCGAGCCGAATAGCGCTTAAGCCGCTGGCATGTCGGCTGCCAGCGGCAGACCGGGCGCCGCTTCATGCTCGCATGCACGGACGCATTTGACCCTCAGCCGGTCCTCATGGCACCGGCGCTGTGTCGCTGTGCTAGCGAGCCCGGGCGCTACACTTATTTTCTGAACAACTGCTTTGACGGGGCGTCGAACCTGGCTACGGGCCGATCCATCTGCCAGAGCTCCACATCATGGCTGTCGACAAGACGCTCGGCGGATTTGATGGCTGTGTCATCATCGACACAATCTATCCGAACCACTCCAATCGATCGGCCGTGCAGCCCAACGATGTATGCATGATAGACCGTCATCTTGGCCTCCAAGCAGCGCGAACGCCGCGCGGGTGAATTTGCCGGCCCCGACGCTCGAAGCGGACAATCATCTTCTGTCCTTATCGCCATGGCGGAACCGAACGCTTGCCCAGAGGTGAATGGCAAGGCGTGTAAATTCCATGGGGATCGCCTTGTCCTTTTATAAAGGCCACATAAGGCTGTCCGGCCCAGATCGGCCTTTTCTGACGACCGCGTCAGATCATGCGTGCGACGAGCGGAATTCTTCGCAGCAGGATGGTCGCGCCCCAACTGATGAACAGCGTGCCGAGGAAGACGATCGCGAATTTGACGAACACGGGCAACGGCGGATCATAGACGAGATATTGCAGCCAGATCAGCGGAACGAAATGCACGAGATAAATGCCGTAGGCCGAAGGCCGCATCGCATCGAGGAACCGAAATCGTGATCGCGCAAAGCGCAGGAACAGCGTGGGCACCGTGAAGGTCATCGCCGCGTTGAACATGGCAAACGCCAAGCCATAGGCGATCTGCCACCACAGCGGCGGTGAACGGAAGTCCGGCAGCACGCTATGATGGACGTAGACCAGAAGCAGGATGACGCCGTAGAACGCGAGCCCGCAAGCGAGCCACAGCATCCAGCGCTTCGCCACATCCCGGCCCTCCGCCAGTATCCCGCCTCTCAGGCTGATGGCGCCGACCGCGACGCCGGTGAAGAAGTAGCCGGTGTAAAGCAGGATGCGGCTGGTCTGGATCGGCAGCGGATAATGGCCGGGCACGAACCAGGCGGAATCGCCGAACTCCAGGTGGAGCGGCAGGTAGATGATGATCGAGAAGATCAGGAATAAGGCGAAGGCCGCCATCGGCTGCTGACGGAAGCCGTCGACGAGTTGCCCAAGCGCTGGGATCGCGCGAGGTGCCACGGCCCCAATCAACGCGGCGATCGCGTCCAGCGCGAGCAGCACCCACAGGAACCAGGCCGACCCCGACGACCACGGGCCGACCGTGACCATGTGCCAATAGAACTGCGGGAAACTAAGCTCCGTCACGTGGTAGCGGTAGTAGGCAATCGGCATCAGCACGAAGATCGACACCAGGTACGGGATGCCCAACCGCCACGCGCGGCTACCGAGGAAGTTGGCCGGCCCCCTGCGCGCCAGGCTGTCGTGCACGAACAGGCCCGAGATGAAGAACATGCAGGCCATGAAGAAGCTGTCGTTGAACAGCGCGATCAGATCGAAGCCGAGCCATCGCATCCGATCGCCGCCGATGCCGAAATAGGTGTAGTTGATCACGCCGTGATACAGGACCACCAGGAAGGTGATGAAGGTGCGCGCGCGGTCGAGCGGAACGATGCGTGTCCCGGTCGTCCCGGCCAGCCCGGTGGCATGGGATTTCTTGAGCATCGGCCCCTGCGTGTCGCAATGATGCTGCATCGCTGCCGCGGTAAGCCATCGCAGCGACACAACCATACACTGTCGCTACGGGAATCCGATCAGCTACCGCGACGCGATCCGTTCACGCCCGCTTGATCGGCTGCGGGGTTCGGAATTCTCAGCCCGCGAAATTTTTCTGAATCGCACGATCGAGTGTTTCGCTGCCAAGAAAACGCGTCCGCAATTCCCGCTTCAGCAATTTGCCGCTCGGATTCTTGGGCAGGCTGTTGACGAAGAGCACGCGCTTCGGCACCTTGAAGTGCGCCATCTGGCCGGCACAGTGCTTGATGACGGTCTCCTCATCCAGCGTTTCGCCAGTCTTCACCACCACGATCGCGGTCACCGCCTCGATCCAGCGCGGGTCCGGCAAGCCAACCACCGCGACTTCGGAGACCGCCGGCAGGCGATAGACCATCTCCTCGACCTCGCGGCTTGCGACATTCTCGCCGCCGGTCTTGATCATGTCCTTGACGCGGTCGACCACGGTGACGTGCCCCTCGGCATCGACGGTCGCGAGATCTCCGCTATGGAACCAGCCACCGGCAAAGGCCGCTTCAGTCTTGGCGGGATCGTTGTAATAGCCGGACAGCAGATGCGGCGAGCGGTGCACGATCTCGCCGACCTCGCCCACCTTGACGTCCTCCATGTCGGCATTCACCACGCGCGTCTCGACATTGAGAGCGGGCTTGCCGGCCGATCCTGCCTTGCGCAATTGATCCTCGGGCTTCAGCACGGTCGCGAGTGGCGCGATCTCGGTCTGGCCGTAGAAATTCCAGAACTTCACACCCGGCAGGCGCCGCTGCAATTCGAGCAGCACCTCCACCGGCATGATGGATGCGCCGTAATAGCCCTTTTGCAGGCTCGAAAGATCGGTCTTGTCGAAGGCCGGCGAGCGCAGCATCGCGATCCAGATCGTCGGCGGCGCAAAGAAGGCGTTGATCCTGTGGGCCGCGATCAGCGCGAGGATGTGATCAGGCACCGGCTTTCCGGTGAGCACGTTGGTGGCGCCGAGATAGATGCCGGGCCCGAGGAAGACGTCGAGCTGCGCGCAATGGTAGAGCGGCAGCGCATGCAGGATGGTGTCCTCAGCCGCCATGCCGCCATCGATGATGCAGCTCACATATTGCCACATCACCGCTTCATGGGTGAGGACGGCGCCCTTGGGCAGCGACTCCGTGCCGCTGGTATAGATGATCTGCGCGACGTCGCGGCTGTCGACGGAAGTCTCTAACGGCGAAGCGTCGGCGGCAAGCAGGTCCGCAAAGGTCGTGATGTCCTTCGGCGGCGCAGCGGCATCCTCACCCAGAAGCCAGATCAATTTCTCGACCTTCGTGCCCTTGGCGGTCGCGGAGCGGCCGGCCTCGACGAGATCGGGGCCGACGGCGAGCAGCTTCGTGCCGGAATTGGCGAGGATGAAATTGATCTCGTCCGGGTTCAGCATGAAGTTGATCGGCACCACGATCGCGCCAATCCTGGCGAGCGCAAAGCGCAGCGCCGCAAAGGCGTGCGAGTTGCGTGACAGCACCGCGACGCGGTCGCCCTTCGTCACCCCGAGCCCGCCGAGGCCGCGGCCCAGGCGGTTGCAGATCGCGTCCATCTCCGCATAAGTCCAGCTCACGTCGCCGCAGACCAGTGCCGTCTTGTCGGGATAGCGCCGGGCCGAGCGGCGGAGCAGGTCGCCGATGCTTTGCTCGCGCGCCTTCTGGATCGTCGTGGTGATGTCCGCGGTCATTTTTCCCTCCCTGAACGTCCGCTGTTTATTTCTGGTTCGGACGATGCGTTTTCGGTTCTATTTGCGCCGAACCGCCTGTGCATGCTCCATGTACATGTGTTCGACCGACCGGTCGAGCGAAGCGATCCGCTCGAAGCCGCGGCGCCAGTCCTGCAAATGACGCCGCGTCCACTGCACGCCCGCCGCCTTGTCGCGCCGCCGGATCGCTTCGAGCAGATGGCGATGCGCCTCGACCAGGCGTGAGGCGCCCTGCGCGACATGGCTCACGATCATCTCGGTGGTCGGAAAGAACAATTGCGCGGCCGGCTCGCGCGCGAGCTGCAGCACGCGATTGTGCGAGGCTTTTGCCAGCAGCACGTGGAAATCCGCATCGCACTCGGCGAGCGCTGCGGGATCGGCGATCACCTGCTCGCTTCGCGCCAGATTGTCGGCGAGCTCGGCAATGTCCTCTTCCGTGGCCCGTTCGACCGCGCATTCCGTGCTCGCGATCTCGAGCGTCAGCGACACCTCGAACAATTCGCGGAACGTGACTTCGTGGAGCACCAATGCGCGGCTCAGGCGCGTCGCGAGCTTGTTGTAGCGCGGCAGGCAGGCCTGCAGGCGGCGGCTGGAATCGCGCCGCAGCAGCCCGCCTTCCTCCAGCACCCGGATGCCCTCGCGCACCGTCGAGCGGTTGACGCCGAATTGCCGCACCAGTTCGAGCTCGGTCCCGATCGGGTCTCCCGGCTTGATGCGGCCGCTGACGATCTCGCGCTCGATCGCATCCGCCACCTTCTGGTAAGCGGGCGCGACGTCGATCCGTCGAAACAGCGGGGAAGCGGGCAAAGGCGACCTCAATGTCGGTTGTCCGACAAAGTATCCCGGCGGCGACGGTGCGTCAATTCGGCCGCACACACGCCTCGTGTCGACAGCGATTGACTTCGACGGAACCCAAATCTACTTTGTCCGACAAACTGATAAAAACACGGAGGAGACCCCATGAAGCCCATCGCAAGGATGGTGTCGACGGCTTGCCTGTTGTCGGCGCTATTGATCGTATCGGCATCCGCGCAGCAGCCAGCCGCGACGCCGCTCAAGATCGGCGTGCTCACCGATTTCTCGTCGGTTTATTCCGACATCGGCGGCGCGGGGAATGTCGAAGCGACCAAGATGGCGATCGAGGAATTCGGCGGCACCTTGTTCGGCAAGCCGATCGAGATCGTTTCCGCCGACGTGCTGAACAAGCCTGATATCGCGGCGACCATGGCCCGCAAATGGTGGGAGAACGAAGGCGTCGACATGATCATCGATTTGCCGACCTCCGCCACCGCGCTCGCGGTGATGGAATTGTCCAAGCAACACGAAAAGATCATGATCGTCACGGACGCCGCGAGCTCCGACATCACCGGCAAATCTTGCGGTCCCTATGTGGCGCACTGGACCTACGACACTTATTCCAACGCCCACACGGTCGGCAGCGCCATCGTGAAGAACGGCGGCGATAGCTGGTTCTTCATCACCGCGGACTATCTGTTCGGCCATTCGATCGAGCGCGACACCGGCGATGTCGTGAAGGCCGCCGGCGGCAAGGTGCTCGGCAG
>NZ_PSRR01000334.1 GCF_004296405.1 Bradyrhizobium sp. Leo170 | reverse complement strand
ACGACTTCGCCGTCCGCTGATGTTGCGTTCGTCTGTCGCAACACCAACGTCCACCGCATCTCACCGCAACGTTCGTGACGATCGCGAGCCGCCCCTCTCTCGGGTGAGACGCGCGGAGTCATAGTGCTGATTTGCCCGACGGCGGAAGTGGAATGTTTTTCGCGCGAGGAGTGGACGAGGCAAATCACTTTGGAATCGCTGGCGAATTATTCTCCGCCGTCATTCCGGGGCGATGCGAAGCATCGAGCCCGGAATCCATGTCACTGCTCGCGCCTGCGGCTCGATGGATTCCGGGCTCGTCCTTCGGACGCCCCGGAATGACGGCGGTGATTGGTAGCGGGAATGGATTCCGGGCTCGCGCTCACGCGCGCCCCGGAATGACGGCGGGGGCGGAGCGCGTCCCGGAATGTGCTGCGCTCACGCCGGACCGTTCGGCACGTCGGAGAAGCGTGTCAGCCACGCCACCGGGCCGATGCTGGCGGCGATGATGAGCAGGGCTGCGAGTGCGCCTTCCTCGAAACTGCCGCGGCTGGCGAATTGGTAGATCGAGGTCGACAGCGTCTCGACATTCAGCGGGCGCAGCAGAAGCGTTGCGGGCAACTCCTTCAGGCAATCGACGAAGACGATGATGGCGGCCCCGAACAGTGCGGGCTTCAAGAGCGGCAGGTGGATCCAGTGCAGAATCGTTGCCTGGCCGGCGCCGACGGCGCGCGCGCTCTCGTCATAGTCGCGCGGAATCTGCTCAAAACCGGCCTTGAGCAAGCCGGTCGGCACCGCCAGGAAGCGGATCGCGTAGGCCATCACCACGGCTGAGCCCGAGCCCATCAGGATCAATCCCGGCAGCGATTGCCCAGTCCACGCGGCGAGCGCGTTCAGCCCATTGTCGACAGCAAGCACCGGCGCGAGCAGGCCAAGCGCGATCACGAGGCCGGGCAGCGCATAGCCGGCCTGCGAGATGTTCATCGCGACATGCTGCAACGGACTTGGCCGCCAGCGATGGGCGATGATGGTGGAGAACCCGAGCAGCAGCGCCAGCAGCGTGGCCAGGCTGGCAAACGCGACCGAGTGGAACGCGTGGCGCCAGAGCGACGTATCGAAATTGGCGAGCAGCCCGCGCTTGATGCTTTGATGCATAAGATAGAGTAGCGGCACGACGAAGCCGATCAGCACCGGCAGCAGGCATGTTGCGAATACCGACCACGCTTTTGCGCCCACCAGCGGCGTTCGCGGCATCAGCCGCGGGCTCTCGGCTGCGAGTTCGGCATTGGTATTGCGGCGGCCGTAGCGTTCCATGATGACCAGGCCGGCGACAATGGCGAGCATCAGGCAGGCGAGTTGCGAAGCCCCGGCGAGGCTGCCGCGGTTGAGCCAGGTCGTGAAGATCGAGACCGTCAGCGTGCGGATGCCGAGATATTCGCTGGCACCGATATCGTTCAATGTCTCCAGCGATACCAGCGCCACGCCGACCGCAAGTGCCGGCCGCGCCATCGGCAGCGACACGCGCCAGAACACGGTCCATTTGCCGGCGCCGAGCGTCTTCGCGGCCTCGGCGAATTCGGCGGTTTGAAACTGGAACATCGCCCGCGCCGACAGATAGACGTAGGGGTAGAGCACCAGCCCGATCACGACAATCGCGCCGGGCAGGGAGCGGAGATTAGGCAGCCAGCCGACAGCGTCACGCAGCGGCAGCCAGATCGCGAGCGTGCGATGGACGAGGCCGAGCGGCTCGAACAAATCGGCGTAGACGTAAGCGGCGAGATAGGTCGGGACCGCCAGCGGCAGCGGCATCAGCCACAGCAGCGTGCGGCGGCCGCGGAAATCATAGCGCGAGATCAGCCACGCGGTGCCGGCACCGAGCAGAAGCGTCAGCGCACCGACACCGGCGAGCAGGAGCGCGGTGTCGAGCAGCGCCGCCGGCAGCACATAGTTGATCAGGTCGTGCCACACTTCCGGCGCCGGCTGCATGGCAAGCGACACGATCGAGATGACGGGAGCCGCGACCAGGACCGCCGTCATCACCGCGATTGCCGCGGCGATCCGGCCGGCGTAGACGCGTCGCGTCCCGCGAGTGGGCGCTCTCTTTTTTCGGGCGGCGTGAATCGCAGCAGCACCCTCGCCCCGGCCCTCTCCAGCGGGCAGGAGAGGGGGCGAAGCGGAGAGGTCAGTTGTCAAAGCCGACCTTGTCCACCAGCGTTGCCGCCGCCTTGCGGCTTGCGGCGATCTTCGAGATCGGCAGGCTGTCGGCATTCAGTGTGCCGTAGCCCGCAATGGTGGGATTGACGGCGACGCCGGCACGAACCGGATATTCGTAGTTCTGGTCGGCATACATCTGTTGCGCCGGTTCGCCGGCGAGCCATTCGATCAGCTTCACGGCGTTGGCCTTGTTGGGCGCGTGCTTGGCGAGCAGCACGCCGGAAAGGTTGACGTGGGTGCCGCCGCCCTCGAAGGTCGGCAGCACGACGCGGGTCGCCTCCGCCCACGGCTTCTTGTCGGGATCGTTGTTCATCATCAGCGCCCAGTAATAGGTGTTGCCGATGCCGATGTCGCATTTGCCAGCGGCGACGTCCCGCGCGGCTTCGCGATCGCCGCCCGACGGCTTCTGCGCGAGATTGGCCTTGACGCCACGCAGCCATTCCTCGGCCTTGGCCTCGCCGTGCTTGGCCACGTAGGCCGCGAACAGCGCGTTGTTGTAGATGTGCTGGCCGGAGCGGATGCAGATCTTGCCTTTCCACTTGGGGTCGGCGAGCTCCTCATAGGTGACCTTGTCCTGCTTGACGCGATCCTTGGAAGCGTAGATCACGCGTGCGCGCATGGAAATGCCGGCCCAATGCCCGTCCGGATCGCGATATTGCGCCGGGACGATCTTCTCGACCACCTCCGACTTGATCGGCTGGGTCACGCCGGCCTGCACGGCTTCGTCGATGCGGCCGATATCGACCGTGAGCAGCACATCGGCCGGGCTGTTGGTGCCCTCCGCCTTGATACGCTGCTCAAGTCCCGAACTCGCCGAGACGACATTGACCTTGATGCCGGTGTCCTTGGTGAAGGCATCGAACAGCGGCTGGATCAGCTTGGTCTCGCGATAGGTGTAAACGTTGACTTCGCCATTGTCGGCTGATGCGGTCGAGACGGCGGGCAAGGTCAGGCACAGCACCGCCGCTGACGCGGCGAGGACGCGAAGATTAATCATGAGGCTGCTCCGGCAGGATGTCACGCGGTACCAGAGTGCCTAGCGCAGGCGACGCCAAGATGTCCGCGACCCGATGTCGCGAACGGGATGATTTAGAGTGATTCCAGCGTAACGACTTAGAGCGATTCCAAATTTGGATTCCACGACTCTGCGGAGTGTCGTCGGGGCCGGGCATTTTCCTCCAGGCCTTGTTGTTCGGCTTGTTCGTCAGAACGCGGGATGGCAGTATCGCCCCCTCATGAGCAAAATCGGACAGGACCATGCCGCTCGTCCGGATCTGGGTCTATGACGGCATCCTGGCCTCCGGCGTGGCGGGGGCGATCGACGTCTTCACCGCGGCCAATGCGGTATGGGCAGAACGGCCTCACCATCGCGGGGCAAGAGCGCCGCTGCTGCAATGGCGGGTCGAGTCGCTGGACGGCAAGCCGGTCGAGACCGCTTCGGGCCAGGTCATCGACGTCGACGGGCCGATCAGCGCACGTGCCGCCGCGGATGCGGTGGTCGTGCCGGGACCCTTCGTTGTCAACATTGAGCGCTTCTTCGAAAGAATCGACATTGTCGAACCGCTGCTTGCTGCGCTGCGCCGCCAGCACGCGCGCGGGGCGCTGCTCGCCTCCTACTGTACCGGCAGTTTCATTCTCGCCGAGGCCGGCCTGCTCGACGGTGGCGTTGCCACGACGCATTGGGCGAAGGCGAAGGCATTCGCCAAACGTTACCCCGAAGTGGACCTCCGGGTCTCGGAAATCCTGACCGAGCAGAACCGCATCGTCTGTTCCGCCGCGGTGACGACGTCGCTCAATCTGGCGCTTCGCCTGGTTGAGAAATTTGCTGGCCTCGAAGTGGCGGCCGAAACCGGCAAGTTGATGCTGATCGAGTCAAACCGCGTCTCGCAGACCTCCTACGCCAGCATGCCGAGCGCGCCGCAGCATTCGGACGCGCTGGTGGCACGGGCGCAACGCTGGATGGAAAAGTCACTACAACATGGGTTCAGCCTCGCCGAACTCGCGCAGCATCTTGCGGTCAGCGAGCGCACGCTCAACCGCCGCTTCAAGCTCGCGACCGGCGAGGCGCCGCTCCAGTACCTGCAAGCGCTGCGCGTCGATGTGGCAAAGCGGCTGCTCGAAACCGAAGGCTTGAGCGTCGATGCGGTCAGCGCCCGTGTCGGCTACAACGATCTCTCCACCTTCCGCCGCTTATTCAGACGCGAAACCGGGCTTTCACCTCGCGAATATCAACGCCGTTTCGCGCGCCGCAACGCCCGCGCTGTGCCGGCCGCATAGCCGCGCCTGTCCGAATTTCCTCGAAAGATGGCGATACTGCCACTGTCGGCAGAACCGCTCAGCACCTAGACCTCGGCTTGCGAACGAGCACAGGAGGTCTTTATGCCGATGATCGACGTGACCATTCCCGAAGGGGCATTGAACAGCGAAGCCGAAGCGCGGCTGATCAAGGAACTGGGCGATATCCTGATCGGACACGAAGGATTCGATCCTGCCAATGAGGTCGCCCAAAGCGTGACGGTCGTGTTTCTGCATCGGCCGGCCGCCGTCTACGTCGCGGGCCAACGCTCGGCGTTGCCGCGTTACCGCATCGTCCCGACGGTGCCGGAAGGGCAGTACACCGAAGCTTCGCGCAAGGCCTTGGTGAAAGACATCACCGACGCTATCGTGCGCGCGGACGGCGGTACGTTCGAAGACGTCGCGCCGCGCGTCTGGGTATTTCCGACCGAGGTGCCGGACGGCCAATGGGGCAGCCGCGGCGCGATCCGTCCGTTGCCGGACATCCAGGCCTTCATCGCCGGCGAGCATGAGCGAAAGATCGGCGAGGAGCGGTTGGCACGACGGCGCCGCGTGAAGGCGCTCGAACTCTTGGCCGGCGCGCTCGATGCCGCGCGCAAGGGGATCGATTGATGCGTCGTCCTGCGGCGTCCCCCGAAGTGCCGACAATTTGGGCAGCGCGCCCAGCTAATGCGTTTCCCCTCGGGGAAGTCTGCGCCTAGTCTTCCTTCCGGGAGGTGGGGTTCGGATGCGGACGATCCTGGATTATTGCGGCGCGGCAGTTCGGCGGCAGGTGCCGTCCGGCGCGCTCATCATCCATGAGGGCGGCAAGACCGGGCATCTGTTCGTGCTGATCGAAGGGCGGCTGGAAGTGATCAAGGGCGATGCCGTGGTCGCGGTGCTCGCTGAGCCCGGCGCCGTGCTCGGTGAGATGAGTGTGCTGCTCGATCAGCCGCACACCGCAACGGTGCGCGCTGCATCCGACTCGCTGGTCTATGAATTCGATGATGCGGCGGCCTTCCTGCGCGAGCAGCCGGAAGTGGCGCTGCTGCTGGCCCGGCTGCTCGCACAACGGCTCAACGTCGCCACCACCTATCTCGCCGATCTCATGCACCAATATGCCGACCATGGCACGCATCTGGCGATGGTCGGCGAGATCCTGCAGAGCATGATCAACCTGCCGCCGATGCAGGTCGCGCCAGGATCGGATCGGCAATCAGACCCAAGGATGTGAGCCAGGGCGGCGGGTTCTCGATCCGCGCGGCCGGCTGCAGCGATGCGTTGAGATCGATGGTCTGCTCCTCGCCCGGCGCCAGCCAGAACGCGCTGCCTTGGTCGATATCAAGTACGATATAAGTCGGCGGACGACCGGGGAGGCGGCCGGTGTTGAACACCCAGGTCGCGCCTAATCGGTCGAACCACGAACCATCAGGAATGAACGGCGACTGGTGCACATGGCCTGATATCACCATCGACGGCTGATGGCGCTCGATCCATTGCACCAGTTCGACATCGCCGAAGAAGCGCTTGCCGCCCCAGCTCGTCGGCGAGTTTGCGGGCGGCGCGTGATGCACCCAGATCCAATTCGCGGGCCGGTTGACGGCGGCGTTACGAAGTTGCGCGTCGAGCCGCTCCTTCACCTTTGGGCCGTCCCACCACGGGCACACCGTGAACAGCGTATCGCCGATGGTCAGATTGTCGCCGTCGCCGGCGATCCCGAGTTCCCTGGCGTCAGAGACCCAGCGCGCGATCTTCTCGCCGTCCGGATTGCGTTCGTCGAGATCGTGATTGCCGGAGCAGAGGATGACGCGGGTGCGCGCTGCGAGCAGTGAAAGATATTTCTTCACCACGACGATCTGGGCGCGGAAATCGACGATCGATGAGATGTCGAGCGCATCGCCGGCAAAGACCACCAGATCGAATTGCGGCGCGGCCGCGAGCAGCCAGTCGAACTGCGGCAATGAATAATGCAGATCGGCAACGACCAGGCAGCGCATGGGACCTCGATCAGGATCGATGAGGTGAAATCAAATTGCTCAGGAATTGGGCGCGTCAGGCGCCGATGCATTCACGTCGGGAAAATCGAGCAATAATTGTGCCGTGTCGCATCCCGCGAACGCGACACATCCCCGCAGCGCCGTGGCCCGGGTGGAGCGCAGCGTAACCCAAGGCCGCCTCGCGAACGCGGATGCACCTGTCCCGGATTGCGCTGGGCTTCACCCGGGCTACGGGATCGTGCTCACGCCCGCGCGGTGGCGTGGGGGAACGCCACTTCGATCAGGGTGCCGGAGCGGCCCCCGGTCTTGATGTGGAATCTGGCGCGGTTGGCTTCGACCAATGCCTTCGTCAGCGACAGGCTGACGGCGGAGCTTTCGGTGGTCTGGTCCGACGGCGCCGGCGTGCGGAACGGCTCGAGGGCCGCGGCGACCTCGTTGTCGTTGAGGCTCTGTCCGGTGTCGCGGACGCGCAGCATCACCTCGCCGAAATCGGACAACGCGGTCGAGACGATGACCTGGCCGCCGGCATTGGCGAGGTGGATCGAATTGCCGATCAAATTGAGCGTGATCTGGCGCAGCGCGCGCGCATCTGCCAGCACCGGCGGCAGCATATGCGCAAGCGAGGTGCGAATGATGATGCGCTCGCGGTTGGCCTGCGGCTGCATCACCGCGACGCAGCTTTCGACCATTTCATTCAGATTCTGGTCGGTGAGGGCGAGATCGAGCTTGCCGGTCTCGATCCGCGAGAGATCGAGCAGATCGTTGATGATCGCCAGCACGTGCTCGCCGGAGGCGCGGATGTCCTTCATGTATTCGAGATAGCGCTCGTTGCCGAGCGTGCCGAAACGCTCGCCGATCATTACTTCGGCAAAGCCGATGATGGCGTTCAGCGGCGTGCGCACTTCGTGGCTGATCCGCGCCAGCATGTCGGCCTTCGCGATCGCCGCGCGCTCGGCGAGGCGCTTGGCCTCGCGCAACTCGCTCTCGCTCTTCTTGGCCTGCGAGAGATCGCGGAACACCGCAAAGAAGTTCGGCCCGTCGGCGCGGGTGCGGCCCATCGTGATCGACAGCGGCACGAGGCCGCCCTGGCGCACGCGCCCGAGCCCCTCGCGGCCGTGGTCGAGCAGGCTCGCGACGCCTTCGCCCTTGATGCTCTCGAGATAGTCGAGCATGACGCGCTGGCTTTCGGGCGCAAAGAGATCGGCGAGGTTGCGCTGCACGAGCTCGTCGCCGTCATAGCCGAACAGCGCCTCGGCGCTGCGGTTGCAGGAATTGATGTTGCCCTCGGCATCGAACATCACGACGCCCTCGGCGGCGGTGTCGAGGATGGCGCCGAGCTCCTCGGCATCGGCCAGTCCTATCCCCGGAGCTACGTCAGGCGGAAGCGGCTCCGCCGCCATCGCCGCTGCGATGGCCGCGCCCTCGTCGTGCCGCTCGGCGAAGATCAAAGCGAGCGCGGAATCGCCGTCCCAGGAGATCGTGTGAAGGTACGCCTCCGCGCTTCCATGGCCGGGATCGCCATGCGGCGGGGCTGCTGCGATCCGCACCGGCGTGCCGCTGTCGGAGGTGCTGCTGGCGGCCGAAACGCCGGGCTCGACATACAGCGCATCCAGTCCGCCGGCATCCTCCAGCGCGCGCACGCTCTCATATCCCATCCGCTTAAGGAAGGCGGGATTGGCATAGAGCAACCGGTCGAGCCGATAGATCAGGACACCGGTCGGCATGAGGTCGAGCAGCGCGCGGTCGCGCCTGGCTTCGCCGCGCGGCGCCGGCTCGGGCTCGCTCAGCCATTCCGGCGCGGCAGTCGCCGGCGCGGCAGTCACGGGCTGGTCCGCGATTGGCGCTTCGAAGGCTGGTTCGTGCGCTTCCACAGGCGGTGGCGGTGCATCGGCGACCAGCTCTTCGGTCGCCGATGGCGCCGACGCTTCGGCGATCTGGCTTTCGAGCCGTGCCGATAATTGCCGCGCCAGTTCGTTGAAGGCGTTGTTCTCGACCGGCGTCAGCGACGGCGGCTTCGGTTCGCCGGGCGGACGGAATGGCAGCACGTTGCCGGGCGCCTCGACCGGCGTTTCCGTTGAGATGTCCTTGGGCGTATCCAAAATCGTTTCCAAATCGCTCTGTTGTAAAATCTCGGACGCTTTCGGCTCGGGCACTTCCGCACTGGTTGCAGATGCCGCAGTGGGCTCTGTCGGCGGCGCCGCGCCGGATGAGACCTCGGGCCGCGGCGCTTCTCGCACTTCCAATGGCTCAGGCTCGGCCGGAATTGTGTCGGCGGACAGTGGCTGGGCCGGCGGTCCACTGAAAAATTCGTAGCGGCGCAGCGCCTCCAGCCGCGCCAGACCGTCGAAATCGCGGCAGACGCCAAAGCCGCGATAGCCGGCGAAATTGCGCGCGCTGTCGAAGATGGGCAGGCCCGACAATTCGATCCTTAGCCGGCCGCCGCCATCGACCGGCCAGTTCAGCGTGATGCCGCTCCAGGTATCCTCAGTGGCAAAGGCCTTCATCACCCGGCCTTCGGGATCGAGGCCGAACCTGTCGGCGATGTCGCTCCACAGCCGGCCGAAGCCGGCCGCCGCCTGCACGCCGATCAGCCGGGTGAACTCGTCCGACCCGAGCGAGAAGCGGCCTTCGCGGTCCATCTGCCACATGAAGCGCAGCGGGGTGCGGCGCGTATTTGGCAGCGGCTCGTCATGCCATGACGGCGTCTTTTCGGACGCGCCGGCCGGCGTGCGTCCATCCGGCGTCGTGTAGGACAAGGGCGTTGCGACCGGCACCGACGGCTCGTCGGCGACCGGCTCGATAAAGGGCGAGGGCTCGGCTTCCTCGGGTTCCGTATCCAGCGCATCGAACAGCGCGAATTCGGCGGGCGCTTCCCCTGACAGCGCGGGCTGCTCGTAGAACGGCTGCCTGGCAGCCGGGCCGGTCGCGGTTTCCGGCGGAGAGGGCGCGGCCTCGGTCTCTGCGACCGCGGGCATCATCAGCGCGATGAGGCCGACATCCGCGCCGCTGCCGACGCGCTGCAGCACCATGTGGCCGATGCGGAAGGAGGTTTCGGCCCGACCCTGCCGGAGCGCGTCTTCGCGCGCGGCATCAAGGCCGGCCTCGGTGAGATTGCGGAAGCCGAGCAGGGCCCGCGCGGCGTCGCTGGCGCCGACGAACATGCCGTCGCGCGCGAACGCGGCCATCG
>NZ_PSRR01000333.1 GCF_004296405.1 Bradyrhizobium sp. Leo170 | reverse complement strand
AAATTGGATGGATGTGAGTTCGCGGTGAGTCCCCTCACCCGGCGCTACGCGCCGACCTCTCCCCGCAAGGGCGGGGCGAGGTGGAATTCTACGCCGTTGCCATGTCAGGGAAGACCGCCTCGATCTTGGTCTTCAGCGTCGCTGCGTTGAACGGCTTGACGATGTAATTGTTCACGCCGGCCTTCTTGGCCGCGATCACGTTCTCGGTCTTGGATTCCGCCGTGATCATGATGAAGGGCGTGGTGGCGAGGTTGGGATCGGCGCGGACTTCCTTGAGCAGGTCGTAGCCGGTCATCGGCTCCATGTTCCAGTCGGAGATCACGAGACCATATTTCTTGCCGCGCATCTTGTTCAGCGCCGCGGAGCCATCGGACGCGTCGTCGATGTTCTCGAAACCGAGTTGTTTCAGAAGATTCCGGATGATGCGGATCATGGTGCTGTAGTCATCAACCACCAGAACCGACATGGACAAATCAACCGCCATCTTCTCTCCCCCAAACACGCGACTGACGCTTGCGCGAAAAAACCGACAGGCCTGTGCGACCCGCATTCCTCGCCCGAAGCAGTAGCATCATGCGTTAAACAGCGCGTTAACCGGCTTGGGGCGGATTGTGTCCGTTTTGATCCGATTTTCGCCCGCTTGACTTCGATAGTCCCGGCAAGCCACGGTCCGGCCGCACGCGATCATGACCCGATTGGAAGGAAGCGGATCATGATCTCATCTCTTTGTTTGAGCATGATCTTTTCTGAAATCCGGCCTCCACTTTGCGCTAACGCAGCCCTCCGGGTCCGGATCATGCTCTCGTCGGCGCTTAAGAATTCCTGAAGAATCGCACCCAAAATGACCACTCGTTTTACCGTTATCCGCGACAACACCCCCCAGAGCGCGATCCCGAGAGGGGCCGTGGTGGCGATGGGCAATTTTGATGGCGTCCATCTCGGCCACCGCGCCGTGATCGAGGCCGCCCTGCAAATGGGCAAGGCGCATGGGAAACCTGCGCTGGCGCTGACGTTCGAGCCGCATCCGCGCAGCTTTTTCAGCTCGAATACACCGCAATTCCGCCTGACCGACGAAACCAACAAGCTGCGCCTGCTCGCAGGCACCGGGCTTGCCGGCGCCGTGGTGATGACCTTCGACAAGAACCGCGCCGGCACCAGCGCGCAAGATTTCATCCACCATGACCTGATCGAACGGCTCGGCATCAGCGGGATCGCGGTCGGCTACGACTTCCATTTCGGCAAGGGCCGCGTCGGCTCGCCGAGCCTCCTGGTCGCCGAGGCGCCGCGGCTCGGCATCGAGATCGATGTCCAGGCGCATGTCGATATCGAGGAGCGGCCGGTTTCCTCCAGCGCCATCCGCATGGCGCTCGCGGAAGGCCAGATCGCGGACGCCACCGCGATGCTGGGCAGTCCCTGGTTCGTCACCGGCGAGGTGATCCATGGCGAGAAGCGCGGCCGCGACCTCGGCTATCCCACCGCCAACATCCGCCTCGACAAGAATTGCGGCCTGAAGCACGGCATCTATGCGGTGCGCGTCGGACGTGATTCGGAACGCATCGACGGCGTCGCCAGTTTTGGCCGCCGCCCGACTTTCGACAATGGCGCGCCATTGCTTGAAGTGTTCCTGTTCGACTTCAAGGGCGATCTCTACGGCAATTTGCTCGACGTCGCCTTCATCGGCTTCATCCGCGATGAGCTGAAATTCGACAACATTGAAGCGTTGATCCGACAGATGGACGACGACAGCGCCCGCGCCAAGGCGCAACTCGCCGCCGCCCCTGAGGCATTCCCGAAACTCGGAGCGATCGATTGAGCAAGACCGAAAAACAGAAGATGCTGGCGGGCGAATTGTATCGTCCGGGTGATCCGGAACTTCAGGCCGATGCAGCCGCCAACAAGGCCTGGCTCGCGCGCTACAACGCCGCCCTGGCCGCGCCGGCATCGGAACGGCATGCGCTATTGTCGGAACATTTCGGCCATGTCGGCAAGGGCGCGGTGATCCGCCCGCCGTTCTTCTGCGACTACGGCTACAACATTCATGTGGGCGAGGAGGTCTTCCTCAACTTCAACTGCGTCATTCTCGACATCGTCGAGGTCGTTATCGGCGACCGCACCCAGATCGGGCCCGCGGTGCAGATCTATGCCGCCGACCATCCGCGCGATGCCGAGATCCGGCGCACCGGCCTCGAATTCGGCCGACCGGTGCAGATCGGCCGCGATGTCTGGATCGGAGGCGGTGCCATCATCCTGCCGGGCGTCTCGATCGGCGACGACGCGGTGATCGGCGCCGGCAGCGTGGTCACGCGCGACGTCGCCGCGGGCCAAATTGTCACCGGAAACCCGGCCCGGCCCCGTCCGTGATAACCCAGACGTGCTGGCGGCGGGCTTTGCGATTTCCCCCTCCGGCTGCTATGGAAGGCCCCATGTTGATACGGCGCATCATCGGCATTAGCGGCCCGGCTTCCGCCTGAGCTCTCAAGGCTCGGCGCGAGACCGGGATTTTCATGTTCCCCCCGCGATAGATCGCTAAACGCGCCCATCCTAGTCAAACCTGGTCCGATGTCCGAAAAGCCGCAAAAGTCCGACGCCAAAGACTATTCCAAGACCCTGTTCCTGCCGCAGACCGAATTCCCGATGCGCGCCGGCCTGCCCCAGCGCGAGCCGGAAATCCTGAAATATTGGAACGAGATCGACCTCTACGACAAACTGCGCCAATCCGCGAAAGGGCGCACCAAGTTCGTGCTGCATGACGGCCCGCCCTATGCCAATGGCAACATCCATATCGGGCACGCGCTGAACAAGATCCTGAAGGACGTGGTGACCAAGAGCCAGCAGATGCTGGGCTTTGATTCCAACTACGTGCCGGGCTGGGACTGTCACGGCCTGCCGATCGAGTGGAAGATCGAGGAGGAGAACTACCGCTCCAAGGGCAAGCAGAAGCCGGATTTCCGCGACTCGGCGGCGATGGTGGCGTTCCGGAAAGAGTGCCGCGCCTATGCGACGCACTGGATCAACGTGCAGCGGCAGGAGTTCAAGCGGCTGGGCGTGATCGGCGACTGGGATCATCCCTATGAGACGATGACCTATCCCGCGGAGGCGCAGATCGCGCGCGAATTGATGAAGTTCGCAGCCAACGGCACGCTCTACCGCGGCTCCAAGCCGGTGATGTGGAGCGTGGTGGAGAAGACCGCGCTGGCGGAGGCCGAAGTCGAGTACGAGGACTACACCTCAGACACGGTGTGGGTGAAATTCCCGGTCACCTCGCCCGCGCATGGCGTGCTGGCGAAGGCGAGCGTCGTGATCTGGACCACGACGCCATGGACGCTGCCCGGCAACCGCGCCATCAGCTTCTCGCCGAAGATCGCCTATGGCCTCTATGAGGTCACCGACGCGCCCGCCGACAATTGGGCGAAGACGGGTGATCTCCTGATCCTCGCAGATGCGCTCGCGGAAAGCGTGTTCAAGCAGGCGCGCGTCACCGCTTACGAGAAGGTGCGCGATCTGCCGGGCGATACGCTCGACGCGGTGGAAACCGCGCATCCCCTCAAGGGCCTCGCCGGCGGCTACGAATTCACGGTCCCTCTGCTTGCGGGCGATCACGTCACCGACGATACCGGCACCGGCTTCGTGCATACCGCGCCGAGCCACGGCCGCGAAGACTTCGATGTCTGGACAGCGAATACGCGCGAGCTCGATGCGCGCGGCATCAACACCGCGATCCCCTATACCGTCGACGAGAACGGCGCCTTCACTCATCAAGCCCCGGGCTTCGAAGGCAAGCGCGTGATCAACGACGAGGGCCAGAAGGGCGACGCCAACGAGGCCGTGATCGCGGCGCTGATCGAGCGCGGCATGCTGCTCGCGCGTGGGCGGCTGAAACATCAGTATCCGCACTCCTGGCGCTCGAAGAAACCGGTGATCTTCCGCAACACGCCGCAGTGGTTCATCGCGATGGACAAGCCGATCGCGGACGATGGCAAGGCAAAGCCCGGCGACACGCTGCGCGCCCGCGCGCTGCAGGCGATCTCGGTGACGCAATGGGTGCCGCCGGCGGGCCAGAACCGCATCAACGGCATGATCGCCAACCGTCCCGACTGGGTGATCTCGCGCCAGCGCGCCTGGGGCGTGCCGATCGCCGTGTTCGTGCGCGAGAAGGGTGACGGCTCGGCCGAGATCCTGCGGGACGAGGCGGTCAACCAGCGCATCGCTGACGCCTTCGAGCAGGAAGGCGCCGACGCCTGGTACGCCGATGGCGCGCGCGAGCGCTTCCTCGGACAGCTCGCCAATGAGGACTGGAACAAAGTCGACGACATCCTCGACGTCTGGTTCGATTCCGGCTCGACGCACGCCTTCGTGCTGGAAGACCCCGTGCACTTCCCGGGCCTTGCCGGCATCAAGCGCAAGATCGACGGCGGCAACGACACCGTGATGTATCTGGAAGGAAGCGACCAGCATCGCGGCTGGTTTCATTCCTCGCTGCTCGAGAGCTGCGGCACCCGGGGACGCGCGCCGTATGACGTCGTGCTGACCCACGGTTTCACGCTGGACGAGAACGGCCGCAAGATGTCGAAATCGCTCGGCAACACCGTCGAGCCGCAGAAGGTGATCAAGGATTCCGGCGCCGACATCCTGCGTCTGTGGGTCTGCGCGACCGACTATTCCGACGACCAGCGCATCGGCCCGGAAATCCTGAAGAACACCATCGAGACCTATCGCAAGCTGCGCAACACGGTGCGCTGGATGCTCGGCACGCTGCATCACTTCAAGCCGAGCGAGAAGGTTGCCTATGGCGAGATGCCCGAGCTCGAGCGGCTGATGCTGCATGAGCTTGCCGGCCAGGCCGCGATCATCCGCAAGGCCTACGCCGAATTCGACTACAAGACCGTGGTCGCAAGCCTTGCCGCGTTCATGAATACGGAATTGTCGGCGTTCTATTTCGACATTCGCAAGGACACGCTCTATTGCGACCCGCCGTCCTCGATCGCGCGGAAGGCGGCGCTAACCACGATCGACATGATCTGCGATGCGATCCTGAAATGGCTGGCGCCGGTGTTGAGCTTCACCGCCGACGAGGCGTGGCGGATGTACAGGCCCGATGCGGAACCTTCCGTGCACCTGACGCTGTTCCCCGAGGGGCTGGAGAAATTCCGCGACGAGCGCCTGGCCACGAAATGGGAGACCGTCCGCGACATCAGGCGCGTCGTCACCGGCGCGCTCGAGATCGAGCGTGCCGCCAAGAACATCGGCTCGTCGCTGGAAGCTTCGCCGCTGGTCTACGTCTCCGACCAGGAGATGCTCGACACGCTGTTCAACGTCGACCTTGCGGAAGTCTGCATCACCTCGAACGCGATGGTGACCAACCAGGATGCGCCGGAGCATGCGTTCCGCCTCAACGAGGTGCCGGGCGTCGCCGTCGTGGTCGAGAAGGCGGTCGGGCGCAAATGCGCGCGGTCGTGGAAGATCCTGCCCACCGTCGGCGAGGACGCCGAATATCCCGACGTCTCCCCGCGCGACGCGCAGGCCTTGCGGGAGTGGAAGGCGCTCGGGGTTGCCGTGTAACTTGCCCGCATGACCCCTCCCCTTCGCGCCGGCATCATCGCGGCCGTCACCACGCTGATCCTCGACCAGGCGTCGAAGCTCTGGCTCCTGTTCGTGTTCGACCTTCCCCGGCGCAGCGTGGTGAAGGTGACGCCGTTCTTTGACCTGGTGCTGGCCTGGAACGTCGGGATCAGCTTCGGCTGGTTCCAGAGTAACAGCCCGACGGCCCAGCTCCTGCTGATGGCGGTCAAGGCGATCGCGGTGGTGGCGCTGGCGATCTGGATGGCGTACTCGCGTACCCTGCTTGCGACAATTGCGCTCGGGCTGATCATCGGCGGCGCGATCGGCAACGCCATCGACCGCTTCGCCTATGGTGCGGTGGTCGATTTCGCCCTGTTTCACATCCAGATCGGAGAAAAAACCCTCAATTGGTACGTCTTTAACCTCGCGGACGTGGCCATCGTTGCTGGGGTAGCTGCACTATTGTATGATTCTTTTCTGGGGGTACCCGCCGCAAAAGCGCCCTGATCGCGGCCGATACGGCTTTGCAAGCGGGTAGGATTTCATGGGCGGAACCGTGCCTAAGCCGGTGACCGCCCTAGCGAATTTAAAGAGTGGGGAAGAGCGCGATGCGCCACACTGAAGCCAACGCTCCGCAAGCCGATACCTCGACTGCCTGGAAAGCGCTGATGCACGGATTGCGGCTCGCCGCGGTCGGCCTCGTAATGGCCGCAGGTCCCGTACGGGCCGGCGACGATGGGGACGACGAGGACGACAAGACCTTCGAGGAGAAGGTCATCGAAGGCGTCATGAAGGGCCTCGGCGGCACCAACATGGAAAACCGCGGCATCGACTATCGCGAGCGGTCGCCGCTGGTCGTGCCCCCCAACCTCAACCTGCCCGCGCCGGCAGCTTCCGCCGAGGCCAAGGTGCCGAACTGGCCGAAGGACCCCGACGAGGCGCGCCGCAAGGCGGCAATCGCGGCGCGGAAGAACACGAACAAGGATCCGCGCGAAGCCAGCCGCATCCTGTCGCCGAGCGAGCTCGCTCAGAAGAGCGACAAAAAGTCCAGCGGCGGCGAGTCGGTCGACCAGCCCGGCGGCAACCCCGGCGCCAACGCGATTCTCTCGCCGTCACAGCTCGGCTATGAGGGCGGCTTCAGCGGCCTGTTCGGCGGCAGCAAGACGGAGACGGCCACCTTCAAGAGCGAGCCGACCCGGGAATCCCTGACCCAGCCTCCGCCCGGCTACCAGACGCCGTCGCCGAATTTCGCCTATGGCACCGGCCCGAAGGAATCGCTCAACAAGGAATACAACCCGTCGCAGGGCAAGTATGGCGATTAATTAACCTCGTCTCTCGCGTTCGTGAGGTTGGCGGCTTTGCGCGCGCCATATGATGCGCGCATACCCGGGGCAATGTTGCTCCGGGTTTTTTAGATAGGTCCTGATGTCCCAGCACCGCCTTGTGGTTTCGCTTCTTGCCGGATTGCTTTCGACGGCCTCCCTCTCCGCCTCCAGCGCCATTGCCCAGACCACGGTCACCTCGGAACGCCCTGCCAGCTTCACGCTGCACAACGGCCTGCAGGTGGTGGTGATCCCCGATCACCGCACCCCGGTTGTGACGCAGATGATGTGGTACAGGGTCGGCTCCGCCGACGAGACCCCCGGCAAATCGGGATTGGCGCATTTCCTCGAACACCTGATGTTCAAGGGAACGGCCAAGCATCCGGCCGGCGAATTCTCGCAGACTGTGCTCAGGGTCGGCGGCAATGAGAACGCCTTCACCTCCACCGACTACACTGGCTATTTCCAGCGCGTGCCGCGCGAGCAGCTCGGCAAGATGATGGAATTCGAGGCCGACCGGATGACCGGCCTGATCCTGCAGGACGAGAACGTGCTGCCGGAGCGCGACGTCGTGCTGGAAGAATACAACATGCGCGTCGCCAACAATCCGGATGCGCGGCTCACCGAGCAGATCATGGCGGCGCTCTATCTGAACCACCCCTATGGCCGTCCGGTGATCGGCTGGCACCAGGAAATCGAAAAGCTCGGCCGCGAGGACGCGCTCGCCTTCTACAAGCGCTTCTATGCGCCGAACAACGCGATCCTGATCATCGCCGGCGACGTCGAGGCGAGCGATATCCGCCCGATGGTGGAGAAGAATTTCGCCGACATCCCGTCGCAGCAATCGATCCCCGCAAAACGGCTGCGCCCACAGGAGCCGATACCGGTCTCACCGCGCACGGTGACGCTGGCCGATCCGCGCGTCGAACAGCCGACCATGCGCCGCTACTACCTGGTCCCGTCGGCCGCCACCGCCGCGGTGGGCGAAAGCCCCGCGCTCGACGTGCTCGCGCAACTGATGGGCGGCGGCGCCAATTCCTATCTCTACCGCTCGCTGGTGATCGACCGTCAGCTCGCGATCTCGACCGGCGCCAATTACCAGGGCACTGCGCTCGACCCCTCGCAGTTCGTCATCGCCGCAACGCCGAAGCCCGGTGTCGACTTCGCGCAGATCGAGGACGCCATCGACAAGGTCATTGCCGATATCGCGCGGAACCCGCCGCGCGCCGAGGACCTCGAGCGGGTCAAGACCCAGTTGATCGCGGAATCGATCTACGCGCAGGATAATCAGGCGATGCTGGCACGCTGGTATGGCGGCGCGCTCACCACGGGTTTGAGCGTCGACGATATCAGGAGCTGGCCCGAGCGCATCCGCGCTGTCACCGCCGAACAGGTCCGCGAGGCCGCGCAAAACTGGCTGGACAAGAAACGTTCGGTGACCGGTTACTTGATCAAGGATACTGCGCCCAAACGCGAGGAGAAGCGCTCGTGACCTATTCTCTCACTCGGCGTTCGGTCCTCGTCGGCGGCAGCGCGCTCGCGCTGACGACGATGCTCGCGTCGCGCCCGTCGCAGGCCGCAACCAAGATCCAGCGTCTTGTATCGCCCGGCGGCATCGAGGCCTGGTTCGTTCAGGATTCGACCGTGCCGCTGATTGCGATGGAATATGCCTTCGGCGGCGGCGCCAGCCAGGATCCCGCCGCCAAGCCCGGCGTCGGCAATCTGGTCGGCGACCTGCTCGACGAAGGTTCCGGCGATCTCGATTCCAAGACCTTTCATGAGCGGCTCGATCGCCGCGCCATCGAATTGAGTTTTTCCTCGCAGCGCGACAATTTCCGCGGCTCGCTGCGCATGCTCAAGGACAACAAGGACGAGGCCTTCGACCTGTTGCGCTCAGCACTGACCTCGCCGCGCTTCGAGGCGCCCGATGTCGAGCGCATCCGCGCGCAGGTGCTCTCCAACCTGCGCCGCGAATCCACCAACCCGAGCTCGCTTGCAGGCCGTAAATTCCTCGAAGTTGCGTTCGGCGACCATCCCTACGGCCGGGGGGCCCAGGGCACGCTCGAGAGCGTGCCGACGATCGAGATCGCCGAGCTCAAGGACTATGTCCGCCGCGTGCTCGCCAAGGACACGCTCAAGGTCGCCGTGGTCGGCGATGTCGATCCGGACACGCTCGGCAAATTGCTCGACAAGACCTTTGGCGGGCTGCCGGCCAAGGCCACGCTGACGCCGGTCGCCGACATCGTCGCGGCCAAGCCGCCGCAGCGCGCCCTCATTCCGCTCGACGTGCCGCAAACGGTCGTGACCTTCGGCGGCCCCGGCATCCGCCGCAACGAGCCGGATTTCATGCCGGGCTACGTCGTCAACCACATCCTCGGCGGCGGCGGATTGTCCTCGCGGCTTTACCGCGAAGTGCGCGAGAAGCGTGGGCTGGCTTATTCCGTCTATGGAGCGCTGGTCTGGATGGAGCACTCCTCGCTGTTCATCGGCAATACCGGCACCCGCGCCGATCGCGCCGGCGAAACGGTGGACGCGATCGAGAAGGAAGTCCGCCGCATGGCCGAGGAAGGCCCGACCCAGAAGGAGCTCGACGAAGCCAAGTCGTACCTGAAGGGTTCGCAGATGCTGGCGCTTGATACCTCGTCGAAGCTCGCGCAGGCGATGCTGCAGTATCAGACCGACAAGCTGCCGATCGACTACATCGAGAAGCGCAACGCCATCGTCGACGCGGTGACGCTGGACGACGCCCGCAAGGTGTCGCAGCGGCTCTGGGGCCAGGGCCTGCTCACA
>NZ_PSRR01000332.1 GCF_004296405.1 Bradyrhizobium sp. Leo170 | reverse complement strand
CGGCGTCTTCGCCGCGTCTCGAAGGATGAGGCCACAGTGGGGCCTCATGGTTCGGACGGCGCAAGAGCGCCTCCTCACCATGAGGGTCTAGAGCTGCGTCTACTTATACGAATCCGGGTCCGGCGAGTCCGAGGGCTTCGCGAATTCGTTCTTCAATTCCGCCGAGATCGGCGTATTCAGGTTCAGCCCCTTCGGGGGGACCTTCTGCGTGAACCACTTGTCGTAGATCTTCTGGCCCTCGCCGCCGGTGTAGAGCGCGGCGGTTGCCGCATCGACCACCTTCTTGAAGGCCGGATCGTCCTTGCGCAGCATGATGCCGTACGGCTCGGGCTTCGAGAATGCGTCCTTCGAGATGACGTAGTCGTTCGGCGCCTTCGACCCCGCAACCAGGCTTGCGAGCAGGATATCGTCCATCACGAAGGCGACCGCGCGGTCGGTCTCGACCATCAGGAATGCTTCCGCATGGTCCTTGGCCGGGATGATGTTGACGTTCAGCCCGCGCGCGGCATTGGCCTCGGTGAGCTGCTTGATGTTGGTGGTGCCGGCGGTTGACACCACGGGCTTGCCCTTGAGATCGTCGATCGAATTGATCTTGCTCGACTTCTTCGAGACGTAGCGGCTCGCGGTGAGGAAATGGGTGTTGGTGAAGGAAATCTGCTTCTGCCGCTCGGCATTATTGGTGGTCGAACCGCATTCGAGATCGATGGTGCCGTTGGCGAGCAGCGGGATGCGGGTCGATGACGTCACCGGGTTGAGCTTCACCTCGAGCTTGTCGAGCTTCAGTTCCTTCTTCACGGCGTCGACGATCTTGTAGCAGATATCCATCGCGTAGCCGATCGGCTTCTGGTTGTCGTCGAGATAGGAGAAGGGGATCGAGGAGTCGCGGTGGCCGAGCGTGATCGTGCCGGTCTCCTTGATGTTCTTCAACGTCCCCGTCAGCTCCTGGGCGCCGGCCTCAGCCGCGCCGAGCGCGGTGGCGAGCGCGAAGCCGATCGAAAGAAGGCGTTTCATGCGTGGTCTCCTCGGTTGGATAGGTTCGATTGTGTCAGAATGTCTGTCAGCCGGCGCAACGTGGCCGCGACACGGCTCTGGATGTCTCGCTCATCGCAAAATGACCGAGCTTCGCCATCGTCGTAACTCTTGCGCCCCCTGTTGCCGCAGCTATCAGCCCATGTCCCCGGCGTGCAAACGAAATCATACTCGCCTGGAAGAGAATAGAGCGGGCATACTTTAGTCTCGATTGTCTCCCGTCCCGCCCGCAGAGGTTGCCCCCACCTGCCGGCATTCGCGCCCGCGGGCCGCCGCTCCAATTCCGCAGCTCGGCATACCACGGTAGGCGAATTGTCGCACGTGCCGTTTCATCCGGCGGCATCGACAAACCTTTCCCCCAACACGCTTTTCTTCTGTTTCGTTTTCAGGAAAGATCGCCGCATCAAAGAGAAAACAAATCCGGCCCGGCCAACGGGACCGCAGAGGGAGTTGTAGATGCCTCGTTACAGTCGTTTGATGCTTGCAGTCGCGGCCATAGGGATGCTGATGGCGACTTCCGCCACCGCCCAGGAATATCCGACAAAACCAATCACGCTGATCCTGCCGTGGCCGGCAGGAGGATCGACCGACATCTCGATGCGCGCCATCGCCGACAGCGCCTCGAAGATCCTGGGCCAGCCGATCGCGATCGACAACAAGGCCGGCGGCGGCGGCACGGTCGGTCCGGCCACCATGGCGGCCGCCGCGAAGCCGGACGGCTACACCATCGCGCAGATTCCGATCACCGTGTTCCGCCTGCCCTTGATGCAGGAAGTGTCCTGGGATCCGGCCAAGGATTTCAGCTATATCGTCCACCTCACCGGCTACACCTTTGGCGTCACGACCAGCGCCGAAGGTCCGTTCAAGACCTGGCAGGACGTGATCGATTTTGCCAAGAAGAATCCTGGCAAGGTCACCTATGCGACGCCGGGCGCCGGCACCTCGCTGCATATCGGCATGGAGCAGATCGCGGCTCTGGCCGGCATCAAGCTGACGCAGGTGCCGTTCAAGGGCGGCGCGGAGACCAATGCCGCGGTGCTCGGCCAGCACACTATGCTGCAAGCGGATTCCACCGGCTGGCGGCCGCTGGTCGATGCCGGAAAACTGCGCCTGTTGATGGTGTGGACCGGCGCGCGCTCGCCGAACTATCCCGACGTGCCGACGCTGAAGGAGCTCGGCTATTCCATGGTCTATGACTCCCCGTTCGGCATCGCCGGGCCGAAGGGCATGGATCCCAAGATCGTGGCCAAGCTGCACGACGCCTTCAAGAAGGCGATCGAGGACCCGGCCGTGATCGCAACGCTCGCCAAATACGACATGGTGCCGAACTACAAGAACACCGAGGACTACAAGAAATTCGTCGTCGAGGTCACCGCGTCAGAGCGCAAGGTGATCGAGTCGCTCGGTCTCGCGAAGAAGACGAACTAGCCCCTCGCACGGGGGCAAAACGCCAGTGGCAGCGCGAGCATCTGGACGCACGACATGAGCAACGACGCGAACGTGAAATTCCGCCTCAGCAATTCCGAGCTCTGGGGCGGGCTGATTGGCCTGGCCTTGGGCGGCTTTGTGATCTGGTCGGGTGTGAGGCTCAAGCTCGGCACCATCAACGATCCCGGCTCCGGCTACGTCCTGTTCTACACCGGCATCCTGATCTGCCTGTTCGCTCTCACGATCATTGTCTCTGCCGTCACCGAAGGCGGGCCGACTTTGGCCTCGCGCTGGGAGAACACGCGCTGGAGCAAGCCGCTCCTGATCATCGCCTGCCTCACATTGTTTTCGTTCGCGCTCGACACGTTCGGCTTTCTGCTGTCGGCGATTCCGCTGATGGTGCTGCTGCTCCGTGTGATCGATCCCGTGCGCTGGTCGTTGACCATTCCGCTGTCGATCATGTCCCCGCTCGGCATGTGGTGGGTGCTCAAGCATTTGCTTGGCATTCAACTGCCTTCGGGCGTATTCGAGATCGGCTGAGCGCGCCCATGGAAACAATCCTCAACGTCGCCCACGGGTTCGGCGTCGCGCTTCTGCCGGTCAACCTGCTCTATTGCTTCATCGGCGTCTTCATCGGCACCCTGGTCGGCGTGCTGCCCGGCATCGGCCCGATCTCGGCGATGTCGCTGCTGTTGCCGGTGACGCTGTCGGGCACGCCGGAATCCGGCATCATCATGATGGCCGGCATCTATTACGGCTCGATGTATGGCGGCTCCACCACCTCGATCCTGGTCAACATCCCCGGCGAAGCCGCCTCCGTCGTCACCTGCATCGACGGCCACGAGATGGCCAAGCAGGGCCGCGCCGGCCCCGCGCTCGGCATTTCCGCATTCGGCTCGTTCATCGCCGGCACGTTTGCCCTGATCGCGCTGATGCTGGTCGCGCCAAAGCTCGCCAGCGTCGCGATCGCATTCGGTCCGGCCGAATATTTCTCGCTGATGGTGCTGGGACTGGTGGTCCTGACCTTCCTGACGCAGGGATCGATGGCCAAGGCGCTGCTGATGGCCTGCATCGGCGTCGTGCTCGGACTGGTCGGACTCGACAGCATCACCGCGATGCCGCGGCTGACGTTCGGCCGCGTGGAGCTGATCGACGGCATCGGGCTCGTGCCTGTTGTGATGGGGCTGTTCGGCATCGCCGAAGTGCTGCTCAACACCGAGCAGGCGATCAAGCGCGACGTCATCAACACCAAAATCACGCACCTTCTGCCGAACAAAGCGGACTGGAAGGCCAGCGCCGGACCCGTGTCGCGCGGGACGATCCTTGGATTCTTCCTCGGCATCCTGCCGGGCGGCGGCGCGGTCGTCGCCTCGTTTGCATCCTACGCACTGGAGAAGCGCCTTTCCAAGACGCCGGAGCGGTTCGGCAAGGGCGCCATCGAGGGCGTCGCCGGACCGGAATCGGCGAACAATGCTGCCGCCGGTGGCGCCTTCATTCCGCTGATGACGCTCGGCATCCCGCCGAACGTGGTGATGGCGCTGTTGCTCGGCGCTTTCGTGATTCACGGCCTGCAGCCTGGCCCGCTCATGATCACGCAAAACCCCGGACTGTTCTGGGGCATCGTCGCCAGCATGTATATCGGCAACCTGATGCTGCTCGTGCTCAACCTGCCGATGATCGGGATGTGGGTGCAGCTCTTAAAATTGCCATATAACGTCCTGTTCCCGCTGATCATCCTGTTCACCATCATCGGCGTCTATTGTTCCAGCAACAATGTCTTCGATGTCTATGTGATGATCGCCTTCGGCGTGATCGGCTATTTCATGCGCAAGCTCGGCTACGAGCCGGCGCCGCTGGTGCTCGCCTTCGTGCTCGGCCCGATGCTGGAAAACAATCTGCGCAAGTCGCTGATCCTGTCGCAAGGCGACCTGATGACCTTCGTGCAGCGGCCGATCTCGGCGGCATGTCTGGCGCTGGCGGTGGTGCTGCTGGTCGGGCCGCTATTGCCGGCGTTACGCAAGAAGCGCGAGATGGTTGCGCTGGACGAGGGCGCGTGAGCTCCACAGAGCCCCAACCAATCGTGATCGCCTTCAAATGTAGCCAACTATGTCTCCACTGAAACACAACTGCAATCGGAGCTCCCCAGCATCCACCGATGCATCGGTTGCATTAGGTGGAGTTCACGAACGATGTCCCCAAGGTTCGACGGCAAGGTAGTCATCGTCACCGGCGCTGGAAGCGGTATCGGCGCGGCGACTGCGCGTCGATTTCATGGGGAAGGAGCAACCGTCGTACTGAACGGACGCCGAGCGTCCAAATTGCAAGACGTCGCCGCGACCTTGACAGCCGACCGCTGCATGATCCGGCCAGCGGACGTCTCGAACGCGAATGCGGTTGAAGACCTCGTCACCGATGTATTCCACAGGCTCGGCAGGATCGACATTGTCGTTAACAATGCCGGAATGGGGATTGCTGGAGCTTTCCTCGATCTGCCCACTCAGAATTGGCGCGAGATCTTCGCGGTCAACGTCGATGGCGTCCTCAACGTGACGAGGGCTACGCTTCCTCATCTTGTCAAGAGCAAGGGCTCGATCGTCAATGTGTCATCTCTTTCGGGACTTGGCGGTGACCTTGGGCTTAGCTTTTACAACACGACAAAAGGCGCGGTTTGCAATCTCACACGGAGTCTAGCTCTCGAATTTGCCCAAAGGGGAGTACGCGTCAACGCGGTTTGCCCAGGCATCACGCTCACCGACCTGACCGTGTCCGCTTTCGAGCGCTTCCCCGAGTTGCCTCAACGAGTGATCCCACGCATTCCCCTGGGACGGGTCGCGCAGCCTGAGGAAGTCGCTGGTGTCATCGCGTTCCTTGCAAGCGACGATGCGAGCTTTGTCAACGGCGTAAATCTGCCGGTCGACGGTGGGCTCGATGCATCGAACGGCCAGGCATCCTTCATATAGAACTCGCTTGGTGCATCGGCGGCGATCACAGCGCCCGCGCCATCTCCCCGAGATCCCAGAACAGGCCGGTCATAATGGTGAGCGCTTCTTCCGTCACCGGCAGCAGAATGTGCTCGTCGGGTGCGTGCTGCGAGCAGCCGGGATAGGAATGCGGCACCCAGATCGTCGGCAAGCCCAGAGCTTCCGAAAACACGTCATTCGGCAGTGAGCCGCCGAAATTCGGCAGCACCGCCGGCGCCTTGCCGGTGGTCTTGCGGATCGATGCCGCGGTCCAGTCGATCCAGGGACTGTCCATATCGGTCCGCGACGCCGCAAAGCGTTGCGCACCGCTGACCTCAACCATCGGAAAGCCGTTGGCATGCAGATGCGCGCGCACGGCATCGACGACCTCGCCAATCTTCGTGCCGACGACGAAGCGAAGCTGCAGCACGGCATTCGCCTTCCCCGGGATCGCATTCGCCGGGCTTGCGATATTGCCCGCCGACATCGCCAGCACTTCCAGCGTGTTCCAGGCATAGAGCCGCTCGGCGGGCGAAAGCTCCTCCTCGCCCCAGTCCGGCGACAGCGCCGGCTCGTCTGCGCCTGGCTCGACCTTCACGTCCGCCAACGCCGCCCGGACCCGATTCGAGATCGGCGGCGGTTTCAATGCATCGAGCTTCATCCGCCCCTTGCCGTCGACCAGGCTCGCGATCGCGTTCGCCAGGATGGTGGCGGGATTGGCGAGCACACCACCCCAATTACCGGAATGATGACCACCATCGCGCAGGTTAACGTCGAGATGGATACGGTTGCCGCCGCGGCAGCCAAGAAAGATCGTCGGGCGCTCGGCCGAAAGCCGCGGCCCGTCGGATGCCAGGAACAGATCGGCCTTGAGTTCCTCGCGATGAGCTTCGCAGACCGCCCGCAGGTCCGGCGAGCCGATCTCCTCCCCGGTCTCGATGATGAACTTCGCGTTGAAGCCGAGCCTGCCGCCGCGGGTCTCCCGCACCGCCCGCAGCGCCGCGATATTGATGCTGTGCTGGCCCTTGTTGTCAGCGGTGCCGCGGCCATAGACGCGGTTGCCCTTGATCGTGGTCTTCCAGGGATCGAGATTATCGCGCCATTCACCAATCATGCCGTCGACGACATCGCCATGGCCGTAGGTGAGCACGGTCGGGCGCGAGGCGTCCTCGAGATATTCGGCCAGGAGAAACGGACCCCTGCCTGTCGGAGACTCGATCAAACGAGTCTTGAAGTCGAGCTCGGCCAGCGCGGGCTGCAGGTTATCAGTCAGATAAGCGCGCAGCGCGGCGCCGCTGCCGGGGTTCTGGCTTTCGGTCCGGTAGCCGATACGTTGGTCGAGTTCGCGAAGAAACTCGCCCGATTGAAAATGCTGTCGGACGCGAGCAATCGCATCACCCCTGTCAGCCATAACTTTCCCTTTCGCCGCGCCTTGTCGATCGAATTATTCTCTCGACCTCATTAGCGGGATACGCCCTATGCTGGAAGTGGCGCAGCGATGCCAGGCTCTGCTAAAATTGCAATCGGCACACCACAAAATAAATATCGAAAGCCCAGCACATGACAAAACAAATCCGGCTCAACGCCTTTGCCATGAACTGCGTGGCGCATCAGTCGCCGGGATTGTGGACCCATCCGCGCGACTGCACCGCGGAGTACAACCGGCTGCCCTACTGGCTCGATCTCGCCAAAACGCTGGAGCGCGGCCGGTTCGACGGCCTGTTCCTCGCCGATGTGCTCGGCGTCTACGACGTGTTCGGCGGCGGCCCGGATGCTGCGCTGCGCAACGCCGCACAGACGCCGGTGAACGATCCCTTGCTGCTGGTTCCGGCGATGGCCGCGGTGACGAAGCATCTCGGTTTCGGCGTCACCAGCAACCTCTCCTTCGAGCCGCCCTACACCTTCGCGCGGCGGATGTCGACGCTCGATCATCTGACCGAGGGCCGTGTCGGCTGGAACGTGGTGACCGGCTATCTCGACTCCGCCGCACGCGGCGCCGGCAAGGACAAGCAGACGGCACATGACGACCGTTACGACGTGGCCGACGAATATATGGAGGTGGTCTACAAGCTCTGGGAAGGGTGCTGGGAGGATGACGCCGCGATCCGCGATCGTGCGCGCAGCATCTTCGCCGATCCCGCGAAGGTGCATCCGGTCAGGCACGAGGGCAAGAACTTCCGTCTCAGCGCGCTGCATCTGAGCGAGCCGTCGCCGCAGCGCACGCCGGTGCTCTATCAGGCCGGCACGTCGCCACGCGGCCGGCAGTTCGCCGCGGAGCACGCCGAATGCGTGTTCATGTCCGGGCCATCGGCCAAGGTGATCGCGCCGCGGGTCTCCGCCATCCGCGAGCTCGCCGCGCAGAAGGGAAGGAATCCGGCCGAGATCCTGATGTTCAGCATGATGACGGTCGTCCTCGGCCGCACCGAGGCCGAGGCAAGCGCGAAATATGCGGACTATCGCCGCCACATCAGCCACGAGGGCGCGCTGACCCTGATGTCCGGCTGGACCGGTGTCGATTTCTCGACCTACGGCCTCGACCAGGAGGTGCGCCATGTCCACAACGACGCCGGCCGCACCGCGATGGACAACATCACCCGCGCCGATCCCGATCGCATCTGGACCGTGCGCGAGGTCGCCGAGCATGTCGGTATCGGCGGCATCGGTCCGATCGTGGTCGGCACGCCGGAAAAGGTTGCCGATGATATCGAGCGCTGGTTCGAGCAGACCGACGTCGACGGCCTCAATGTTGCCTTTGCGATCTCACCCGGCGATTTCGAGGATATCGCCGACATGCTGGTGCCGGAATTGACCCGCCGGGGCCGATACAAGCAGGACTATGCGCAGGGCACGCTGCGCGAGAAACTGTTCGGCGCGGGCCGCGCGCGATTGACCACCGAGCACCCCGCAGGCCGCTATCGCATCAAGGCGCACGCGACGGCGGCGGAGTAGGAGCGACACCGTCTCAGACCGTCATTGCGAGGAGCGTAGCGACGAAGCAATCCATGCCTCCGCTAGCGGAGAGATGGATTGCTTCGCTCCGCTCGCAATGACGCGTTGATAGAGCGCGGCTTAATTCACCGCGTTGCTCACCACCACCTCGATCAGCTTCGTGCCGGGACGGCTGAAGGCGGAGCGCAGCGCGCCCTTCAGCTCACGGGGATCGCTGATCCTCATGACTTCCAATCCGAGCGACTTCGCGACGCCGGTGAAATCAACCGGCGGGTCGACGAAATCCATGCCGACGTAATGATCGTCGCCGTGGAAGGCGAGCAGGCGCTGCTTGATGATGCGGTAGCCGCCATTGTTGACGATGACGAAAGTCAGCGGCAGCTTGTGGTTGGCCGCCGTCCACAGCGACTGGATCGAGTACATCGCGCTGCCGTCGCCGGAAAAACACACCACCGGCCGCTGCGGATTGGCGAGGCTGACGCCGACCGAGGCCGGCAGTCCCCAGCCGATGCCGCCGGAGGCGAGCGCGTGATAGCCATAGCGGTCGCGGTGCGGGCGCAGCGCGATCATCTGGCGCGACGAGGTCAGACCTTCATCGACCAGGATCGCATTGTCAGGCATCGCCTCGACCACCTGCAGCGCCAGCCAGTCGGGATCGATCGGCGAGGTGCCTTCGGCTTTCGATATCTGCTCGACCAGCGCCTTCCGCTTCGCGGTCCAGTTCTTCGATGCCAGCGCCGCAACGCCCTGCTTCGCCCGCGTCTCCAGCGCACTGCCGCCGGCCGCCTTCAGCGCCGGGATCAACGCGCGCAGGGTTTCCTTCACGTCCGCCTTCAGCGCGATCTCGGCGCCGTAATTCTTGGCTAGGTCCCAGTCGACCAGGCCGACCTGCACGATACCCAGACCATCCGGCAGCGGATCGACCTCGCTATAGACCGACATCCGCAAGGGATCGCCACCGAGTGCGATGATGAGATCGTAGGGCGCCAGCGTCTCGCGCGCGAGCTTCTGCACCCGCGCGATCGCGCCCATGAAGCACGGGCTTTCGGAGAGGAAGTGCGCGCCATAGGGCGTCGACGATTGATAGGCCGGCGCGCCCAGCACCTGCGCGAGCTCGGCGGCTTCCTGCAGCGCATCGCTTTTGACGATCTCGTCGCCGGTGACAATCACCGGCCGCTCCGCTTTCAGGATCCGCGCGACCAGGGCCTGCAGCGATTCATCCGACGGCTTCACCCGCGTGTCGACGCGGGTCGCGCGGCCGAGCTCGATGCCGGCTTCGGAATTGAGGATATCGCCGGGCAGCGAGATAAACACCGGCCCGGTCGGCGGCGTGGTCGCGACCTTTGCGGCGCGGCGCACGATGCGCGGCAGGTCCTCTAGTACCCACTTTTC
>NZ_PSRR01000331.1 GCF_004296405.1 Bradyrhizobium sp. Leo170 | reverse complement strand
TTCTCGACACCGTCACGCCCGCCGAGTGCTCAAGATCAAACCTAATCTCATCGCGCTCTAGGCAACGAGAACACAAGACAGCGTGGAGCGCTGCCAACTCCGATGGTGAGCATCGGTTTGGAGAGCCGGAGCGGCGACGATCTACAGGAACTACTTCGCTCCAGTTGGCGACAGTTACGGACAGACAGCAACGCGTCAGCTCGACGGACTGGCCGGCGTTGGTGAAGCCCTGGCCGCGGACCTGAATAGGCCGGTCGAGGCTTTGTGGCAGATGACTAACGGCTACGCCCTGCGCACCCGCGTCGGGCTTGACGCTATCGGGGAGCACTTGAAAGGGATGACGCCAGTCCAGCTCGATACGTTGCGCGGCAGGCTGCGCGTCGGTGTGCATAGCGACGTGGAGGTCACTGACGCTGAGGGATCACATCGACCGCGGGTTTCCCAGGTGTTTTGCTCGGCGCTACCGATCAATTATTCGCGTGTTCCGTCGGCGCACTGGAAGCCCTTCGCGTCACTCGTTCTGGAGGCGGCCTATGAGGCCACCTTGTTGGCTGCTGTCCTGAACAAACAACGGGGCATGTCGAATGTGGTTTTGCTCACACATCTTGGTGGGGGAGCCCTTCGCAACGAGGACGGGTGGATTGAGCAGGTGATGCGCTACCGCCTGATGGAGCGTGAGGTCACTGACCCGCTCGCTATCCGTCTCTTGCAAGACATTGTTGCAGAAATGGAAGCGAACCTGCGGCAATCCGGGGAATAGCTGCTCATCGTCAGCAGCCCATGGAAATGCGCGCGGCCCCGAGCGGGCCTTTGAAGGTATCGCCGAACGGATGCAGCCTTAGAGGCCGACCTTATCTCGGGCCTGCCGGAACTGAGGCTGACGGAGGCGGACCTCAGGCGGCACTGGAATGATCACGGCCCACTAGGCTCGATTGTGCTTAGAACGGCCGATTCCGAGTCAGGTCCGCTGCGAACCGATAAGTCGTTCGGGCTGCCAATCCCTCGGATTGTGGTTGGTGCAACCAGGAGCCAGACCGTCATGAGCGGCAGACTATCGATCAGCTTCGTTGATCTTCCGGACCATACCTCGCTTCGCAATGCACTCGGCGATCGATTGTCGCCCAAAGGCATGAACGAAATTCAATCTCGCGTACAGGCTGAGGCGAATGCCCTCGTAAACGCGGTAAAGCAGCGCGGCAAGTTCGATGGCGTGCGTGACTTTGCTGGCGTGTTTCCGCTGAAAATCGTCGGCGAACTGATCGGGCTTCCGACTGAAGGTCGTAATCGCCTGCTGGCGTGGGGCGATGCAAATTTCAATGTCATGGGTCCTCAGAACGATCGTTACGAACGGTCGCTTCCTGTTTTCTTGGAGTGTTTTGAGTACATCAAGTGGCTTGACCAGGACCCCAGCCGTCTCAGAAACGGCAGTCTCGGATCTGCGCTGTATGAAGCGGCTGATAAAGGCATCATCCGGCGTGATCAGTGTCATCCTCTCATGGCGGCTTACCTGGTCGCCGGCATTGACACGACAATCAGTTCGATCGCAAACGCGCTCGACTTGTTCGGACAAAATCCCGATCAGTGGCAAAAGCTGCGCGAGCGGCCAGCAATGGTGGGGCGCGCCTATAATGAAATTCTTCGTATCGAATCACCCGCGCTGGGCTTCAAACGAGTGACTAGAGTGGCCACCGAATTGGCTGGTGTTGCTTTACCCGAAGGCGCAAGCGTCGTCGTCCTCTACGCGTCAGCGAACCGCGATGAGAGAAAGTGCGCCGATCCCGATCGATTTGATATTGGGCGGCACGCGGCAGACCATGTCGCGTTTGGTCACGGACTGCACGTGTGTGCTGGCCGGATGTTAGCCAGGCTGGAGGCGAGTGCCATCCTGACAGCAATGGCAGAGCAGGTCGAGGGAATCGAGGTTGGCGGGAGGACGCGTCATCTAAACAACACAGTGCATAGCCCAACTCCGGTTTCCAGATATTCCGCGATTAGCTGCTTGTTTAACAGTGCCGCGATCCTTGCGAAATCCGAGCGCGCTCGCGCAAGCCAGGCTTCGAACGCCAAGGCGCGTTCCGGGTGTTCCTTCCACTTGTCGGCGAAGTTCTCGAGCGGGCCGCTGGGATTCGCGATAACATAGCTGCCGTCTGCCCGACGTTCGATGAACTGGTCCATCTTCGACAAGATAGCGTACAGGGCGTCCGACAGCTTCTCTTCGCCTTCGTACGAATGGGCAGCGAGCGTGGTCAGGATGATCGAAATCGGCTTCTCATCGCAGCGGTCGATGAACATGATGTCGCGATGTCGCTTCAGGATCATGATGCACTGCTGGAGAGGCGTCCGAACGCTATAATCCGGAATGGGCTCGGTAACTGCGCGGATACCTTTCTGAACAAGCTTGCCCTTGCGCTTCTCATAGACGGCGCCCATGCGGATCAGGAACCATTTGAGATAACCGCGTGGCTTCGACCTCTGCCAATCCTGCGTGATGACGCGATAGCGCGGATGCTTGTTGCAGTGATGGAGATGCTCGTGCTGGCAAGCGAGGTGTCCATCAGGCGCATCTTGAGCATCGCGGTGAGTTCCTCGCCACTCAGCACCGCAGGCGTGACGTCGATGTGGAACTGGGCGCCATCTGCGTAAGGCTGCCGCCAACACCGACGATGCTCCTCCAGCGGCTTGATCATGCCATGCGCATGCGCGTAGGCACGCATCTCGACTTCAAGCATTCCTTTGAGTTGTGCCTGCGGTTTCTCCAGCTTCGTCAAACCACGAAATTCGCAGACCGCGTCCACATCGTACTCGTCGTTGTCGGTTAAAGTAGTTTGCGCAGGTCGCTCTATAGCGGTCCGCGTCGACTCAAGTCGGGGACGCTGCAAACTCGGGTCGCTGCAGCAGCCAAGCCCTCGAGGAATTGGAGCGCGAGTAACCCTTCCTCTCCACCGTACAATGCCTGCGCGCCGAAAAGTAATTGCTAGTGGAATTCTCCATCAGGCGCTGTCAAATAATTGTACGGGTCTTGCTTGATGATGTCGTGCAGTTGCGGCCGGCGTACACTCGCCAGTGGTGGGCCTGAACGCCGCCATTGGTGAGGCCGTCTTCCACGGATACGAGCGTACAGGTCGGCCATTGACGACAGAAGTATGGTGACATCACGAGTGCCGCTATCCTGGTTCAGCGCGCTGGACAAGCGCGGACTGCGTCACTTGACTAAAGCGGGATGAAGTTAGCTTGAATCGATTTGGGATTCCCAAATCAGGCGGTTTCTGATTCACCATGCTGGCTGGGCTGGAGGCCGGCATGGATGGGCAAGCCTTACTCTTTGGATTTGAGGAAGCGGGTCGTTGCGGCGGTTGTGAGTGGAGGGCTGTCGTGCCATGAGGCGGCCGAGCAGTTCGGGATCGCCGCCAGCACGGCCATTGGATGGGTGCGCCGGCAGCGCGAGACCGGCAGCATCGCGCCCGGCAAGATGGGTGGGCACCGGCCGAAAGCGATTTCTGGCGAACACCGTGTCTGGGTGTTGGAGCGGATCAAGGCGGGCGATTTCACCTTGCGCGGGCTGGTTGCCGAGCTCGCCGAACGCGGGCTGAAGGTCGACTACCGCTCGGTGTGGGAGTTCGTCCATGCCGAGAAACTCAGCTTCAAAAAAAGCGTGGTGGCTGGCGAACGCGATCGTCCCGACGTGGCAAGGCGGCGGGCCCAGTGGATCAAATATCAAGATCGCGTCGAGCCTGAGCGCCTGGTCTTCATCGACGAGACCTGGACCAGAACCGATATGGCGGCTTTGCGGGGATGGGCGCCGCGTGGCCAGAGGCTTCCCACCAAGGTTCCACACGGCCGCTGGAAGACCATGACCTTCCTGGCCGCCTTGCGCCATGACCGGATCGAGGCGCCATGGTTTATCGAGGGCCCGATCGACGGCGACAGCTTTCGCCTCTACGTCGAAAAGGTCCTCCTCCCGACACTTCGTCCCGGCGACGTCGTCGTGATGGACAACCTCGGCAGCCACCGAGGCAAAATCGTGCGTCAGCTCATCCGCTCCGCGGGAGCCAAGCTCTTCTTCCTGCCGAAATACTCACCCGACCTGAATCCCATCGAACAGGTCTTTGCCAAGCTCAAGCACTTTCTCCGAAAAGCGGCCGCCCGAACCGTCGACGCTGTCTGCCTCGCCATCGGCCAGGTTCTGCAGCTCTTCACGCCCAAAGAATGCGCAAGCTACTTGGCAAACTCAGGATATGCACGAACCTAACTTCATCACGCTCTAGGGGCTGTGGGGGCAGAAGTTACCCCGATTCAAGGTGTTTTGAGGATCAAGCCTCGCCTTATGCACCACATCGCGTCGATTTCAGCGGCGCGGCGGCTCAGGCCAAGGTAGGGCAATCTTGTTAATGCCGATTGATCCTGCCGATAGGGATCAAGAGGACCTGTCCACCAAGATTTCGATTTGGTGGGTGGCTCCGAAAGCGAAGTTGGCCAGTGTCGAAGGCAATTCGCCCGTTCCTGTGCACCCGCGATCTTGGCAACGATGAGGCTGAGCGCTCGACCTGGTCGGCGAGAGGGCATCGACTGAGATCAGCCCCGAGGTGGCAGGCGGTCAAAATTTGATGGGACCAACGACTGATCCGTGTGAGACCAAGCGGGATCTGCCGGATCGTCGGCGCACGCTTGTGCGAGCTAAAACTGTGTCCGAAATCCAAATGGTAATCGGTTCGTGACTGGTACGTCTTGGAAAGCCACGTCAATGCGGGAAATCCCGGTCATGATCTGCTCGCGGGTTAAGCTCGCGTAGCCGAGCAGCAGCCGCCGTTCGTGCTCCGATCGAGATTCGACCTGGAAACTTGGACTTGCGTCGAGGGTGTACACGCCTACGCCGAGCTTTCGGCACTGCGATCGGACCTCCGATGCGGACGGTAATTCGGAACTGAGCTCCCAGACGAGATGCATGCCTCCTTCGTAGCCGCTTGTCGAAGTTGTGGGAAACGTTGCCTTGAGACCATTCACAAGGGCATTCCTACGCTCCAGATAGGCGGTTCGCATGTGGGAAAGATGATGTTCGAATGCTCCTGACGTGATGAACTGAGCCGTGACGGCTTGTTCGAGCCAAGGATGACCATTGTTCATGATCGACTTGAGCGCGGCAGCCGAGTCGGCAAGGTGATCCGGGAAGACAGCATATCCAAGCCGAAGCCCCGGACCGATCGACTTGGAGAAGGTGCCCAAATACACGACACATTCCGCGCCGAGCGCTTGAAGCGCAACGAGTGGGGACGAGTTGTGCCGGAAGTCGCTGTCATAGTCGTCCTCGATCAAGAGCGTCCCGGTCGATCGCGCCCAGGCGATCAAAGCCAGACGTCGTTCTTGCGACATGGTGACACCGAGCGGAAACTGACGTGAAGGGGTCACATAACCCAAACACCCTGCTCGCGTTGGCAGCAAGTCGGTATCGATGCCGTCGTCCGTAACAGCCACGGGCGTGAGCTCACCGCCCAGACTGAGAAACGTCTGTGCTGCGCCGCAGTAACAGGGATCCTCCACAACGACTGGTTTGCCGTGAATATTCATCAAACGTGCGACGAGGTTGAGCCCTTCCTGTGCACCCGCCGTTACGATCACCTGCTCGGGGCGGCACAGGATCCCGCGTGCCGTTCGGAGGTGCTGAGCGATCGCACTCCTGAGCAGCGGGTGACCTGCCGGATGGTTGTAGTCGCTGACGACCCGTGTGAAGGCCTCGAGAAGATCTGAAGTCAGCCGCCGCCAATGGTTTCGTGGAAAGAGAGATGGGTCGGGTTTTCCAATACGAAAGTCATAGGGTAATCGATCGCCAGCGGGCTGGAAAAGCCTCATACCCCCAACGTCGTCACTAGCCTTCTCCATAAGAGCTGGACTGGAGTCCTGGCTCGGCGCAATGGAGCTTATGCGAAGGCATTGGCTCGGCAGTTGGTTGCAAACGAAGGTGCCACGCGCCGGTCGTGTTTCGATGAACCCATCGTCAATCAAACGGTCATAGGCCAGCACCACGGTGCGCCTTGAGATTCCGAGGTGGTCCGCCATCTCGCGGCTGGACGGAATCTGTGTCCCCGGCAGGAGAACTCCACGCGAAATCATCCCGTGGATCTGGTCCACGAGCTGCTGTTGGAGTGGAATGCGTCTCCCGGCGCCTAAGACAATCGGCAGCTGCATGATGCCTCCTCCAAGCAATCCGTATGCCACCGCGCCAGAAAGAATGCCTTAGAGTAAGGGCTCCTCTACTGGTATCAAACCTTTTCTTGTCGCTGGACCCATCCGCGATTTGTAGCCTGTGTTCCACGGCCCCGGTGCAACAAGACCTGGCGATCAGGGCGCGTGAGGCAGGCTCTGCTTGCCGCCGCTTTGAATGGCGTCGCCACTTTTCTCTATTTTGAAGCTAACGCCATTGAAAAGCTAGCCGAAGACTGGAGGCAGCAATGCAAATTGCGCACCAGCGACACCCGTATTCTTCCGGCTCCATCGAACCCGTGCTGCGGAAGATAGACCTCATCGGAGCGTGCCTGGCGAACTTCGCACGGAGCCACTCGTGCAGGCGAATGCCAGTGAAGCGACATGCCGCTTTTTTCGGCTCGCCTGGACCAAATGTAAATTCTGCGACTGGTCCAAACCCTCTGTTCGGAATCGCTCTAAACTGTGACCGTTGGTGGCGCTATCCAAGGAGCACGAGGAACAATGGCAGTCTATCAGAGCATGCAGCGCGTGCGATTTTCGAGCGAGGACGGGTACAAGAAGTTTCAAGTCGTTTTCGCAAACGTGCGTCATCAACTCAAGAAGCTGCCCGGATTTCTTCATCTGACATGGTGGGTCCATCCCGATGATCCGCATTGGTACAATGAGGTCAGCTTTTGGACGAGCTTCGAAGCTCTCAAAGACTGGCACATGGATACTTATCACAAACACGCAAAGGAATGGGCCGTCCGAACCGGCGCGATCATGGAAGACATCATCGTCAATTTCGAATACAAGAACGCCCGCCTCATTCGCGTGTGTCCTGCCTGCGCGCACATTAGCGACACTGCCTACGATGTTGCAGTGGAGCAGGCCGCCTTGGCAAAACCTTGCCCGAAGTGCGGTTTTATCTTCCCGGTGATGACGGAAACGGCGAATAGCACTGCTGTGTTCAAGGATGTCGCGCCGACTCCGGCCGCGGTTGCCGCGGAGTAGGAGGCTCGTCCGAAGTGCTTCGCAGGCCCTTGTGGACCTGGAGCCTAAAGAGAAAGCCCGATGAACTGCGTCGGGCGAACAATTGCAGAGTGTTCACGGATATCCGGCGAATCCCAGCGAGCACGTTGTTCATCGGCTAAGGCATGGCGAAACGCCAGAGCTTAATGGAGTGACGGCTTGATGCCGCAGCGAGAAGTTCGAAGACTTCCAGTCACCGTGCTGTCGGGGTTTCTGGGGGCGGAAAAGACAACCCTGTTGAACGAACTGCTCCTGAATCGCCTCGGTCGCAGAATAGCGGTGATCGTGAACGATATGTCTGCCGTCAACATCGACGGTGAATTGTTGAGAACCGGCGGAGCTCAGTTATCGCGCACGCAAGAGATGCTCGTCGAGCTAAGCAACGGATGCATCTGTTGCACGCTTCGCGGCGATCTGATCGAGGAGGTCCGGCGGCTTGCTGCCGAGCGGAAGTTTGACAATCTCGTCATCGAAGCAACTGGAATTTCCGAGCCACTGCCCATTGCGGCTGCATTCTCTTATCAAGAGGAAGACGGCTCGAGCCTTCAGGACGTTGCGTACATCGACAATATGGTGACCATCGTCGATATCATACGCTTCGCTGAGGAGTTCTGGTCACGCGATTTGGTCGCGACAAGGGGATCGTCCGCGTCCTCCGATGATAAGCGCACGATCGTCGAGCTATTGGTCGATCAGATAGAGTTTGCCGATACGATCGTTCTTAACAAGATTTCCTCCGCTACGACGGAGCAGCGGTTCGCTGCCTATTCGATCATCAGAGGATTGAACGCCGATGCCGAACTCATAGAGGCGAATTTTGGGCGCATACCACTAAAGGCGATCGTTGGCGTAAATCGGTTCGACGCCGAACGAGCCGAGTTGCATCCTCTTTGGAAAAGGGAGCTTGAAGGTTTCAAGGATCACGTTCCCGAAACGGAAGAGTACGGAATAGCGAGCTTCGTTTATCGTGCGCGCCGACCGTTCGATCCGATGCGCTTCTCCGAGTTTCTCGCCAGTTCCTGGAACGGGGTGCTGCGAGCAAAGGGATTCTTCTGGCTGGCTACCAGACCGCGGTGGGTGGGCGAACTGAGTCATTGCGGAGCGCTCGTTCGCACCAGTGGGAGGAGCTGGTGGTGGTCAGCGGTTGACGAAGAGTACTGGCCGACCGATCCAAACTGGCGAAGGTCGCTCGAAGCTTCGTGGGACCCGCGGTATGGCGACCGCAAACAGGAGCTTGTCTTCATTGGCACTGACCTCGATCCAGAAGAAATAAGTCGGAGATTAGATGCCTGTCTGACCGATTCGATGCCTTCACGTCGGCCGGCTGAGTTGGTGGACGAAAGAGACTGCTTCCCGATCTGGCGGGCCAAGGGCGAGATGCGGGAAGACGCCTAGCTCGAACAACTGAGGAAGCCCGATTAATGACGAAGAGCCGACAGGCGAGCGGCGCGCAAATCTCGAGTTTATTGCCAGGTTGGATCGACAGCGCAGTTCTGCGACCTCGCCGCAGCTCGGGATGTCCAAGCTCAATCGCGGTATCGCCGATCCTCCGCTCTGGCGCCATCAGAAATCGCGTCACCGGACCTAGGTCGTAGCTGAGCTGTGCGCTTATTCTCAGTGCCACAAGGCCTAATCGGCCAACGGCTTCCAGCCGTGGGCAGAGCAGGTGATAGGTAGCGCTTCGCAAGAGGAGAATGGCATGAGCAACGGCGCTGTGCGTAGACAGAACGACGAAACGGCACTCCAGCGGCAAATCGAAGTAGGTAACCGAAACTACAACCCAGGCAACTGGGTCCCGTTTGCGTGGGACGATCCAAAATTCGGTGCGCAAGCCAAAGGTGAGGTCGCCGTCATTCGAAGCAAGGGCACTGGTGGGTCGCTACAAGCCGGCCTCTGGCGGACCGGCATTGGCATTGCCGGATGCGAAGCCGATGGTTCATGTCACGTCGACTATTCAGCCCCGCTTGGCGATGAAACCATAGTGATCCTCGAAGGATCGGTAACTGTCACTATAGCGGCTACAGGCAAAAAATATCGGCTTGAAGCCGGCTCAATGATCAGCCATCCGAAAGATGTCGTATTGAGTTGGGACATCGACCCGCCGTTTCTCAAGAAGTTCTGGGTTATTTGGGACAGTCCAAATCCCGGGACCCGCGAGACCGATGTTTTAGTCGGCAATATCAGCGACAATCCGGACGCATGGGAGGCCTACAAGTGGGTCGAGCCCGACCACGGTCCGCAGACTTGCGGAGAACTTTTTGCGCTCCGGTCAACTGGAAGCACGGGAACGCTGAAATGCGGACTCTGGCGCACTGGGGTCGGCATCGCAGGCTGCAAGCCGGACGGGTCTTCCACGATCCCATATACCGCTCCGCTCGGAGACGAGACCATGCTGCTGCTCGAAGGGCAGGTCCATATGGTGAATGAGGAGACTGGCGAGGAATATCATTTCAAGGCAGGCGACATCGTTGCCCTTCCGTCGGGTCTGAAGGTCACTTGGACGTCGAAGGCGCCGTTCGTGAAGAAGTTCTGGATAATCACGAATGAGAAAGTCTCCT
>NZ_PSRR01000330.1 GCF_004296405.1 Bradyrhizobium sp. Leo170 | reverse complement strand
GCGGCCGCCCCAGCGATGGAGAAGGCCGGGGGAAACATGGATGAAGGGGCGGAACGCGCGTGGGCTCTGCGCGGCGAGGTCAAAGACGGGCTCTCCTCAGCTCAAAGGCAGGCAGCCGGCGTCACCAACGATCTCCAGAGCCGGGCGGCTCAGGCTACGAATTTGGTCGGCGATAAACTCAGAAGCGGCAGGAATGCCGCCAAGGATGCGATCGAGCAGGCGCGCGCCACCGCAGCAGACACCGCATCCGCAGCCAAGGATGCGGCCGCAGCAGCGCCTGCAAAGGCCGGTCAGGTCATCGGCGACAACGCCGCGATGATCGGCGGCCTCGGCATCGCGATCGGCGCGATCATCGCCGCGGCACTTCCCGAGACCAAGGCCGAAGGCAAGTTGATGGGGAAGATGAGCGACAACGTCAAGCAGGCGGCGGACGAGGCGGCACAATCCGGATTTGAGCAGGCCAAGGACGCGACAATGTCGGCAGCCGACGCGGCGGCGAAAAGTGTCGAAGAGGCCGATCTCGGGGGACACGCCAGCCGCATGACGCAAAATATGGCCGACACGTTAAAGGAGTCCGCCGACGACGTCGTGAGAGCGGCCTTCAATCCTTCCCGAAACCCGAACACCTGAAAGAAACCGTCATGAGCGATTTGGACATGAATAAAAAGAATTTTACCCAGAACCAGAATACCAGCTCTTCGCAGGACCTGAAGAATCAGATGGGGGATGCCGGCGCCGAGATGAAGCGGCGCGCGGGCGACGCTTTGAGAGCGTCGACCGATGCTGCGCGCGACAAGTTCAAGGAAGCGGCTGATGCCGCCCAGAACGCGGCCTCTGGGACGGTGGACCAGATCGCGGTCCAGGCGCGGGACAAGCAGCGGTCGGGCGCCGATTTCATCGGGCGCTTTGCCGGCAACATCCGCGAAGCGGCTCGCGCGTTCGAGAACGACGCACCGTTCGCTGCCCGCGGTATCAATTCCGCCGCCGAATATGTCGACGACGCCGCCGAGAAAATCCGCAACGGAAGCTTCCACGACCTCGTCGACGGCGCCACCGACTTCGCGAAGCGGCAGCCAGCGGCGTTTCTCGGGATCTCGGTGCTTGCGGGCTTCGCAGCTGTCCGCTTCCTCAAGGCGTCCGGTGAGCAGTCTTCATCTTCGAATCGGTCCAACAATAGCTGGGAGCAAAAGTCATCCTCACAACGAAGCACAATGTCATGAGCATTCAGAACGATATCAGAACTAGCCAGCACGACCTTCGAACCATCTCTACGCTGCTGGGCGATGGGCTATCGCAGTTCGCTAAACTGTTTCAGAACGAGGTGGATCTCGCCAAGGCGGAATTCGGCGAGAAGGTTCAGAAGGTCGGCGGCGCGCTGGGTTTCATTGCGGGCGGCGCTGTCCTGGTGATCCCCGCCATCGTGATGCTGCTGTTCGCGCTGTCGGCGGCGTTGATCGCCGCAGGGTGGTCACAGCCAGTCTCCTACTTGACGTCAGCGATCGTGGCCGCCGTGATTGCCGGCGTGCTATTTGCGATCGGAATCAACCGGCTCGACGCGCGCAATCTGGCGCCGCGTGAAACCATCCGGCAGCTCGAAAAGGACAAGGACACCATGAAGGGAATGGTGCGATGAGCGGTACGCAAACTGGTTTTTTCGACAGTCTGGTGGCGGCGGTGCGGGAAAATCCCCTTGCCGCAGCGCTTATCGGAGGCGGCGCGGTTTGGTTGTTGGTCGGCGACGAGAAGCCGAAGAGCGCGGCGCGTTCGGCGACAGCGGCTCCGCCGACGGTCGATATCGGCGCTCGCAATGTTCGCGTGACCACGTCCGGGCTCCAACGGACCGCGGCGCCGCCGACCGCGCCTGAAATGGACCATGAGGGATCCTTCGGCGCCGGTGAAACCTTGCGCGACGCCGGTAGCACGGCTTCCGATGCCATGTCGGGAGCGGCCGATAAGATCCGTGACAGGTTCGACGAAGGTGTCGCCTATGCGCGCGAGAACATCGGCACGCTGGGCAATCCGCTTCCCGGAAAAGCGGCTCTCACGAAAGCGCAATCATCGCTGGCCGACGTGCTTGAGCGGCAGCCGCTCGTGCTCGGGGCTGTGGGCTTGGCAATTGGAGCAGCAGTCGCAGGTGCGTTGCGGACGTCCGACCTCGAGAACGAATGGATCGGTGACCTCAGCGACGACGTGAAGACTGATCTGAATGCGCGCGCCGGCGCGGTATCGCAGAGCCTGCGCGAAGCCTCCGATACGCTAAAGGCCGAACTTAGCGACACGGGCGCCGAAGCCGTCGATCGGGTGAAGCAGGCCGGCATCGATGCCGCAGACGCGGCACGGGAAAAGGTGAAGTCCCCTTAGCTGAAGCCCAGATCGAACCGGAGGAGCTTCAATGTGGTGGACGGTCGCGAAACAGGCGGCGACCAACTGGTGAGGCCATGGCAACACTCCTCGGGTCGCGCTTGGCGAGCGCCACATCTTTGCATCATCATTGCGACCGGCCACGCGGAGTTGCCGGAAGGTCCCGCTCAGTCTCAATGACTTGTCCGGACCCAGGATAGCGCGCGTGCCCTTTCAGACATTTAACAGTGGGAAAGCGAATGATGGAGAAAGAGCCGGGCCGTGCCGACAGCAAATTCGTTCTGGTTGTCGAAGATGAGCCGCTCCTTCTTCTCATGGCCGCAGACATGGTTGAGGGCGCTGGGCTGGAGCCGGTCTACGCGCGGAATGCAGATGAAGCGATCGATATCCTCGAATCGAGGAACGACATCAGTATTGTCTTTACCGATGTAAGAATGCCGGGTTCGATGGACGGAGTTACGCTTGCGGCCGCCGTGCGCGACAGGTGGCCGCCCATCAAGATCATGGTTGTCTCCGGCCATGTTTTGGCTGAACCGGACCTGCCCGAAGGGGCACGTTTCTTCAGGAAGCCTTACCCGTCGGACCAGATTATCTCTTCACTTCGAGAATTGGCGGCGTGAGCACATCGCGCCGATGATGCGCTCGGACTTGGCCGCGTCGCCCAGTTCGGGACGCGATATACGAGGTCTTGGTGAACCTCACCACCTTGTCGGGCTGCAGCCATGCTAAAGTGACTCTCTCTGGAACCTCCTGCCTCAGCTTTTCGAGGCAGGAATGCAGGCCGGTATCGCGAAGTGATGGCGAACCGCGGTGATCCGAAAAGGCGCAACCCCTCAGCCAGTTCTTGGTGATCAGCCGGCTGAGAGGGACGGGGAGGCGACAATGCATCGGCCGCCCGTGCATAAGACTTCGCGCGCTATGGATTTTCGCCGCGCAGTTTCGCAGTTGGTGGGGCTTGCGTACCGCGCGTTTGCGAACGTTTGATTTCTTGGTCGCCGTGACCGTCTCGATATCAGCGCCTGCCTAGCTCAATCGCGGTGATTAGGAACCAGCTCCGGAACCGGGGCATTGAAGTTGGCATTCTCTACCAAGTGCTGGAGCTGATCGATGTTTTCTGGGATCATTTTCGACGTTGAAGGGACGCTGGTCGACAGCGTGCCCCAGAACCTTCAGAGCTTGCAAGAAGCGCTCGAACGCTTCGACCATGAGGTGCCGTACGGCACGCTTCAGCTTTACTCGGGCCTCGACGGCGACCAGACGCTGCAGCTTTTGCTACCCGCTGCAGAAGAGCCAGAAAGGAAGGAAATCCTCAAAGCGCAAGGCGCAATCTACGAAGAGAAGTATCTCCAGGGCGTGCGGCCCTTCGACGGGGTCCGTGATGTATTTGCTTTCCTCGTCAATCGCGGTGGCCGGATCGCGCTCGCAACCGACTGCAAGGGCCCCGCGCTCAAGCGCTATCTTTCCTTACTGAAGGTGGACGATCTCATCAGCGCCACCGCCTGCGGCGACGATGTCGAGCACGGCAAGCCGGACCCGCGCCTTGTCGGTATGGCGCTCAGAAAGCTTGCGTTGCCCGCATCCCAAACCGTAATGATTGGCGACACGCCCTACGATGCCGAGGCGGGGCTCGAAGCCGGAACGGCGGCAGCTTGCGTACTCACCGGCGGCTTCACCACCGAAGCGCTCGTAGAGGCCGGCTGCTTTGCGGTCGCCGATGATTTGCGGGCTCTGCTTCCCAGTCTCGAATGCGGTGGACCAGACGCGATAAAAACCGCGCGCACGAGCAAGGCGCCTACGGCTTTGCAGCGCCGGAGCGTTTAGCATAGCGAAGAGTGCATTCTTTACGGAAACTATCCGCACACAAGCAAAGCTCGGGACAGAATCTCTCTTGCCCTAGATTTTTCAGCTGGCGCTTAGCACGGGTATTGCCGTCTAATCTACTGGTGCGGACAGATTCCACCTCGGGGCCTAATGCCAAGCGCTTCTTGGGTCCGCCGGCGTTGATCCAAGCGGCGCGTTGGATCAATGACTGTCGGGACGAGGTGACCGGCGAGCGTCTCGACATCCTGGAGGACCCTTTCCGGATTTATAGGTGCCATACGATCCTCAACTGCGCAAAGGCTTGTCCCAAGGGCTCTCTCCCTGGAGAAGCCATTTCTGAGTTGCGCCTCACGATGGTGGAGCGGAGGTGCCATGGCAGCTCTTTCATGCCACGACTCCCGTCCTGTTGCCGTTAGGTCGGCAATCCCCTTATCAAACCCTCCTCCCGGAGGGCTGCCCTCGGCGTATTTAACTTGTCCTCATCTGGCCGTGCACCTCGTGTACATGATCTGTCCATCAAGATCCGGGATTGCGCGGAGCACGTTGTTCCCTTGACCGTTCGCAGGCGCCACAAAAGGCAGGGTCCGAGATGCGACGCACTCGTTGCGTTCATTAAGCGCAACCAGGCCGAGATCGACAAAGCTGAGGAAGAGATCGCCAGCTAGGCGAAGGACGTTTCGCCTCAATGGCTCGACTGGACTGTCGCGCCGACATGGCACTGCTCAGCGCTCCGGCGGCTATCGGATGTGACGAGCCATAGATACTAGGCCTGAAGGGGGCGGAGCTACCTCCCGGTCGGCACAGGAACGCCCGAGGCCGAGTAAGGTTGAGTATGGCGCAAGCGTACGGAGGTGCGAATGTCCGACTATCCCAAACCGCCATTTCCCATCCAGAAGCAAACGGGCTTCACGCAGGCTATGAAGCCGCCTAAACGGTTGGCGCGAGCCAGCAGCGGAATTCTTTTTGTTGAGCGACTCAGGGTGCTCGCCAAACGATTTGAACCAGCGCTTGGGCCATCCTTTGCATACGCCCGACAAGAAGCCATTGGGACTTGTTGATATGTCGAAGATCCACGTCGGCGAACAGCATGATGATATCGTCTACCCGTCAGCTCTTCCATTTGCATTGATCCATCTGGGATGCGCCGCGGCGTTCTGGTCCGGCATTACATGGCAGGCCGCCGTTCTCGGTATCGCGATCTATTGGCTGCGCATGTTCGCGATCAGTGCGGGCTATCATCGGTACTTCTCGCATCGGTCCTACTCCACCGGCAGACTGTTTCAATTCATTCTTGCGGCGCTGGCTCAAAGCAGCGCCCAAAAGAGCATTCTGTGGTGGGCGGCCAAGCACAGGCGTCATCATTTGCATTCCGATTCTCATCGAGATGTGCATTCGCCCCGGCATAAAGGTTTCGTATACAGCCACGTTGGCTGGATTTTCGCGCGACAGCACGGTACGACTGATCTGGTGAAGGTTGCGGATCTCGCATCGTTTCCCGAATTAAGGTGGTTGCACAAATTTGAGGTCTTGCCCGCAATAGCACTCGCGGCCTGCTGTTTTCTCGTCGCGGGATGGTCAGGACTGGTGGTTGGGTTCTTGTGGAGCACGGTGCTGCTTTATCACGCAACCTTTTGCATCAACTCTCTCGCGCATGTTCACGGACGTAAGCGGTACGTAACCGGGGATGATTCTCGCAACAATTGGCTGCTGGCGCTGCTTACGATGGGCGAAGGCTGGCACAACAATCATCACGCCTATCAAAGCAGCGTTCGCCAAGGCTTTCGTTGGTGGGAAGTTGATATGACTTTCTACATCTTAAAGGCGCTATCTCTCCTGGGTATCGTCTGGAACCTGAAGGTGCCGCCTGAGCAGGTGAGGCGCAACCAACATCAGCTCGGAGCGAGGGTCATCAATCGAGCGGCCGAGCAGCTTGCCAGACGTTTCAACCCTGAGCGGATTGCGCTTGCAATTACATCAGCGATGCACTCATCGGAACTGTCAGCCCTGCCGGAAGCAATTAACGAAGCAAACAGTCATGCCGCCGACGCGCTGCCGGGCATTCATCTGAACAGGATGCCGACTCGCAACGAGTTGCTCGGTCGGGCACAAGCCATGTTCGCCCGTACGCGCTCGCTGGACGAAATCGTCGACCGAGCGTATCACGTTCTCCTTGAATCTGTGGCCTCGCATCTCGCCGCGTCTCCGCATGACGGTCCTCCAATTTCCAGGAAACTGCTTGATCCGTTCGACGTTCCGGATTCAACAGATATGACGGGGAATGGAAAAACCCCCGCCGGGCAGGCAGAGGCTTTTCTGGTACTTGGAGGGAGGCAGCTCCAAGTGCTCCGTCCCTATCCAGGCGGCTGGAGTTGAGACGACGAAGCCCATTGGTCAAGGTCTGTGGCTGTAGGGTCCGCTGACCCTTGTTTAGAACCTCTTCTCTATACGACGCCGCCAATGACGATGACTGAGCAGGCGAGCACTTCAAATGTCTGTCGGCTTACGGCGGCGCCTGATCAGCCAATAGACGCCGTAGCCAACGGCAAGGATCGGGAGGCGCCGCAGAGTGCGCTCTGATTCGCGACGTTGCGACGGACGTGGATGAACGGAAGTTGTTCGCAAACTTGGCCGATTACCTGAGCTTGCTCGCGTCGGAAGTAGAGCGCGCCATTGCAGCCAGGAAGGCGAGCGAGCTGTGAGCCGGCTATTCTGGCGCCTTGGCGCCATATGCACTTCGGTCCCCACTGGCTTGGTGAGTTTTGACTTGGGGCTGACGACCGAACGGCGGCTAGTTAGCCAGCGAGAGACTAATCCGGGTCACAACCGCATCCCACTGACGCTCTTCCGAGGCAGGATAATTGATCAACACGCAGTTCATGCTTCCATTGGCCCGGTTGCAGCGGTTGTACCAGACCCGGTCGTTACGAATGCTGGACACCGCGAAAAAGCGTGGTGTCACCCTTTTGTACTGGATGCCAGCAGGCGGTCGCTTCTTTGCGAGAAAAGTGGCAGGTGAGTCGTTCTCAGGATTGCGAACGGACTGCACAGTCAAATTTGCTCGGTGGTCCTTCGTAAAGAAACGCCGCCCCGTTCCGCCTTCTGGCGGTCCTGCGTCTTCGGTGAAAATTGTCACCGGGATATCGACGTTGGTCCCGGTGCTCGGGATCACGTATTTTCGCCATTCGGTGTTTGCCGCGGAGGCGAGTGCCGGAACGAGGCAGAAAACCAAGGCAACGAGTAGTCGGGGCGCGACCATGTAACGATCTCCAGTCAATGGAAAATAATCGAACGGATCAGTTTTCGTTCCAAGCGTGCTTCGCGCACGGCTGACGCTGACTTTGGACTGAGTTGCTTGGCACTACATCGCCGCTGTTGCGGCCACGCCAGCACTGGCAGACGAGGCTGGTGCCGGGGTTGGCGTTGGCCCTGTTGGCGCGGCGTAACTGTTGGCGAAAGTCACCGCGACTATGATCGGGGTCGGGGTCGGGACCGTACAGCAAAACTATTATAAGCATGGCAGCGGTCTGCACTGCCGAGGGCACTCAATAAGCTCCTACTTCACGCTGCGGGTAGATGGCCATCGGGCGTGTACCTGTCCACAGCAGCCGGCAGCTCGCGAGACAATCTGGCAAGCAGCTCTTCTTGCGAAAGCCCGGTCTGCTGCTCAAGTTTTTTCAAGTCGTCATCCCCGATCGCCTGCTTCAGTTCCGGAGGCGAGACCTTTTTATTTGGCCCCTGATTGATCCAGGATTGAGCCGCCTCGCCTTGACCATTTTGCTTGAATCTTTCGAGTAGCTCGCCGATCCCTCCACTGAGCAAGCTGCCCACCCCAGCCCCGCCCCACATCCCGCTCAGGTTGCCCAGCAGCCCACCTGGTGGCTGTCCGATGCCGCCCGGCTCGGGGCCGCTGGCGCCTGCGGCCTTGAGCAGTTCTGCCAGTTTGTCGCGGTTTGGTATCCCGCAATTGCGAGCAGAGCGAGAAGTGCAGTCATCGATGGCATGCCGCGGCTCATTTTCCACCCCGTCTTGCTGATGGCGCTAACGCCGGCGCGAAAGTTTCTGTTCCTGCGTGAGATGGTCGCCCTTCACGACGAACGACGACCCGCCGAAGCGGGTCGTCGATTGTTAGCGCATTCGCGCACCGTAGAGCTGACGCTCCTTGCGTACCTCCTCGGCTCCATAGGGCTTGCTCGACGGATCGAAGCTCTTCCAGCCCGATTTCCGCCAACCGGAGCTGCGCTCGCGAAGATTGACAGCGGACTGGTCGAGGATCGATTCCAACCGGGCGCGGTCGGTGTCGGCCACTCGTGCTGATACAAGCGTGCCACCGCGACGAACGCCTTCGGCATACAGCGGAGCCTCTTCTTCCGATATCCCCGCTTGGGTCAAGGCGCCAACGACGCCACCGGTGGCCGCGCCAGCAGCCGCGCCCGCCGCCGTGGAGACGAGCCACCCGGCGGCTACCACAGGTCCCAGCCCCGGAATGGCAAGCAACCCGAGTCCCGCCAACAAACCAGCTGCGCCGCCGACCCCAGCACCGATTCCAGCGCCTTTACCAGCCCCTTCGGCGCGATCATCCACGCCGTCGGCATCACGATCTATCTTTCTGTCGGCGCTGTACCAATTGTCCGAATATTGGCGACAATGCTGATCTCGGAGTGCGGCACGCCTGCCGCCTCCAGGCTAGTAACTACCCGTTGCGCATCGGCGTAGCTGTCATAGAGGCGCGAAATTGTAACAGTCATGTCGAGGTACCTTCTTTACTTAGCTGAGTTCACGTTGCCCTGAAAATCCACGCTGACATTGGTCGGCGAACCGCCTTTGTTAGCTTTGGCGCGCCATACGCCGTCGTCGTCCTTTTTCAAGGATGTAACATTCGAGTAGCCCGCTTCCTCGATCCTCGACTTTGCTTGGCCCTCGGTGAAGCTGTTGCGGCCAGCGACGGGGGCGCTCGAATTGTTTTGTCCCGAGCTGTTTACGGCGCTGTTGTTTGGGCCAGATTGGGCGGGGCGATTTTGCCCCATCGCCGGGCTCGCCGAGAGCACCGCAGTAGCTAACAATACAATTAAGGTACGTTTCATTGTTGTTCGTCCTCATTGAAAGATATAGACGTCCAACAACTGAGCGTCGAATGACGTGTTCCTATTTTTCCCGGTCGAGGTTGTCGCATCAGCGACGGCAGCGAGCCGCAAGGGCCTCAGCTTAGCGCCTCTTGAGCTGAACCTTCTTATTGCGACGTTCCCGGCATGTAAGCGCGCTGCGAATCCCACTACGCTCCCGGACCACGCGGACGCGGTCAGGTGGCGGAAGCAGCGCTCTCTTCACCCGCAAGCAACGTATGTCTGCGCTCTGGGGCGGAGCCGGCGTTCACCACCGACTGGTAATGCGAGACGTAGTCTACGGCCATCCGTCCTGCCGTGAAACGTTCCTCGAACCGCTCGCGCACGCGCCTGCGATCGAGGTCCCCCAACCGTTTCACGGCTTGAACAGCCTGTTCTTCGTCGTCGACCACAAAACCGGTGACGCCTTCGTCGATCACCTCGGGGACCGATCCGGAGCGAAATGCGATGACGGGCGTGCCGCATGCCATCGCTTCAATCATGACTAG
>NZ_PSRR01000329.1 GCF_004296405.1 Bradyrhizobium sp. Leo170 | reverse complement strand
TCAGTAGACCTTAATGAAAATGTCCCGGGTTGCGCGTTCCGCGCCACCCGGGCTACGCACCTTGGCATAGTGCCCTCGCCGCGCGCCGCGCGCGGTGAAGACGAGACGGCGATCAGTTCTTCTTCATGCCGTCGTCTTTCTTCATCGCATCGTCCTTCTTCATCATCCCGTCGCTTTTCTTCATGCCGTCATGCTTCGACATGGCATCCTTGGACATGGCATCCTTGGACATCGTGTCTTTCTTCATGGCGTCGTCCTTGCCCATCTTGTCCTGAGCAAAGGCTGCGGGCGAGAGCGCGACGCTGACGGCAACGAGAGCGGCGGAGACGCCGAGGCCGATACGGGTCGAGAAGGTCATGGTGGTCATCCTTGCTGAGGGTTGATCATGGAGCGACGTCTGCCGCTCTCACCTCGACGCGGCCGGAACGGCCCTTGTTACTCCCTCACAAAGTCTTGAAGGGGCGTGCGGACCGGAGTTGCCCGAAAATCAGGCACCTGCAGCCATCGGCCGCAGTGTGCGGTGCAGCAATACCCGCCCCTGGTGTGACGCTTGGCGCCAATGCACCGGGCCGCCTCAAACTATCAGACTAGAGAAAATTCTGGCAAAGTTCGCCTAAATGCGGCCCTCAAGTTCCGCCTTATCGCCAATCAAGAACAGCCTTTCCAATGGGAGAAACTTTATGCTCACTCGCCGCCACCTCTTTGCCTCGGCGCTTGCCGCGCCCGCGGTCCTGCGCTTCGGCATCGGTACCGCCCATGCCGCGACCACGCTGAAAATCTCGCACCAGTTCCCCGGCGGGACCATCGACAAGGGCGATTTCCGCGACCGGCTGTGCCGGATGTTCGCCGCCGAGGTGGCGAAGCGCTCGGGCGGCGAGATATCAGCCGAAGTTTATCCGAATTCCTCGCTGATCAAGACCAACGCGCAGTTCTCGGCCATGCGCAAGGGCGCGCTCGACATCAGCCTCTACCCGATGCCCTATGCCGGCGGCGAACTGCCGGAGACCAATATCGGCCTGATGCCGGGCCTGGTCACGACCTACGACCAGGGCCTTCGCTGGAAGAAGGAACCGGTCGGCAAGGCGCTCTCCAACTTCCTGGCAGACAAGGGCATCATCCTCCTGACCTGGGTTTGGCAGGCCGGCGGCGTCGCCAGCCGCTCCAAGCCGATCGTGGCGCCCGAGGACGCCAAGGGCATGAAGGTGCGCGGCGGCTCCCGCGAGATGGACATGGTGCTGCAGACGGCCGGCGCGGCCGTGCTGTCGGTGCCTTCCAACGAGCTCTATGCGGCGATGCAGACCGGGGCCTGCGATGCCGGCATCACCTCCTCCACCAGCCTGATCTCCTTCCGCCTCGAAGAAGTCGCGAAATCGCTCACCTCGGGCGCCGGCACCTCCTACTGGTTCATGCTGGAGCCCCTGATGATGTCGAAGGCGATCTTCGACAAACTGCCGAAGAAGCAGCAGGACATCATCCTTGCCGTCGGCGCCGAGCTTGAGGCCTTCGGCAAGAAGGGCGCGCAGGACGACGATGTCGAGGTCGCCAAGGTCTACGAGAAGGCCGGCGCCAAGGTCAGCGCGCTTGACGCAACCACCGTCAACAAGTGGCGCGACATTGCGCGCGATACCGCCTGGAAGGACTATGGTGCTAAAACCGCGACGGCTGCCAACCTGTTGAAGCTCGCAAGCGACGTCGCCGCATGATGCATGGTCCGGTCGCGGATCAAGCCGAACGCCAGACCGCCGTCACGGGCAATGTACTCGTGGCGGCGCTGTCACGCGGGCTTGGCATCTGCAACAACATCATCGTCGTCTTCGCGTCCATCGCGCTGATCGCGGCTTGCGTGATCCTGAGCTACAGCGTGCTCGGCCGCGCTTTGTTTCACAGCCCGAACTACTGGCAGGACGAGGCCGCGGTGTTCCTCCTGGTCGGCGCGACCTTCATGACGGCCGCCTATGTGCAAGCCCAGCGCGGCCATGTCAGCATCGAGGCTTTCGTCGGGCTGATGTCGCCGCTCGCCAATCGCATCAGGCTGTGGCTGGTCGATGTCGCTAGCCTCGCCTTCTGCGCCTTCTTTGCGTGGAAGTCCTGGACATTGGCGCATGAGGCCTATGTCGATGGCCAGGTCTCGAACTCGATGTGGTCGCCGCCACTCGCGATTCCCTACGTGCTGATGGCGTTCGGCATGACGCTGCTGTGCCTGCAGCTCCTGCTGCAGATCATCATTCCCCTGATCGGTGGCGCACGCCGATGACCGTGCTTGGGATCGGCATCAGTTACGGGCTTGCCACCCTGTTTGCGATGTTCTCGGGCATGCCCATTGCATTTGCTTTGGGCGCGGTCGCGGTCGTGTTCATGGCGATCTACATGCCGACCGCCTCGCTCGATACCGTGACGCAGAACGTCTACGAGGAAATGGCCTCGATCACGCTGCTGTCGATCCCGCTGTTCATCCTGAAGGGCGCGGCGATCGGCAAATCCCGCGCGGGCCAGGATCTCTATTCGGCCCTGCACGCATGGCTGCATCGCGTGCCCGGCGGGCTTGGCGTGGCCAACGTGTTCGCCTGCGCGCTGTTTGCGGCGATGGCGGGATCCTCGCCCGCGACCTGCTCGGCGATCGGCTCGGCCGGCATTCCCGAGATGCGCAAGCGCGGCTATTCTGGCGGCTTTGCCGCAGGGATCATCGCCGCCGGCGGCACGCTCGGCATCCTGCTGCCGCCCTCGATCACCATGATCCTGTTCGCGGTCGCGGCGGAGAAATCGCTGGGACGCCTGTTCCTCGCCGGCATCGGGCCGGGCCTCTTGCTGGTGACGCTGTTCGGCGTCTACGCGGTGTTCCGTTTCCGTAAAGAGTATGCGGCCGCGCGTGCCGCCTATGACGCGACCGGTACGGACTCCGCAATCCTGCAGCGCGACGAGTTCACGATGGCCGACCGCTTCAATGCGCTCCCGCGGGTGCTGCCGTTCGTGCTGCTGTTGACCGGCGTGATGATCGCACTCTATGGCGGCTATGCGACGCCGTCGGAGACCGCCGGCCTCGGCGGACTGTTGGCGCTCGGGCTGATCGCGGTGATCTACAGCGTCTGGAAGCCGAGCGACCTCGAGCCGATCCTGAAATCCACCATCCGCGAGTCGACCATGCTGATGATGATCATCGGCATGTCGCTGCTCTATTCCTACGTGATGAGCTACCTGCACATCTCGCAATCGGCCGCGGAGGCGATCGTCGCGATGCACTTGCCGCGCTGGGAATTGCTCGTCGCGATCCTGCTCATGGTCGTCGTGCTCGGCTTCTTCCTGCCGCCGGTCTCGATCATCCTGATGACCGCGCCGATCATCCTGCCGCCGCTCCGCGCCGCCAATTTCGACATCATCTGGTTCGGCGTGGTGATGACCATCGTGATGGAGATGGGCCTGATCCATCCACCGGTGGGGCTGAACATCTTCGTCATCCGCAACGTCGCGCCTGATATCCCCTTGAGCGAGGTGATCTGGGGCACGCTGCCGTTCGTGCTCCTGATGATGCTCGCGGTGCTGCTGCTCTGCTTCTTCCCGGGGATCTCGACATGGCTGCCGGATCTCGTGATGGGACTGGAGGGCGTGCGGTAACTCTCATCCGTCATTGCGAGCGAAGCGAAGCAATCCATTGCTTCCACGGACGCAAGCGGCGAGATGGATTGCTTCGCTTCGCTCGCAATGACGGCGGTCAGTTGTAGGGTGGGCAAAGCGAAGCGTGCCCACCACTTCTTGCGGAGTGCGGATGGTGGGCACGCTTCGCTTTGCCCACCCTACGAAGTTAGCGTTTCTTCTTCGCGTTCAGCGCATTGGCGACGCGGCTCACCGGCGGGCGGCCGAGCAGGCGGCTGACTTCGTTCGTCGCGGCGAGCAACCTCTCCATGTCGACGCCGGTTTTGATGCCCATGCCTTCGAGCATGTAGACGACGTCCTCAGTTGCGACGTTGCCGGTCGCGCCGGGGGCGTAGGGGCAGCCGCCGAGGCCGCCGGCGGCGGAATCGATGACGCGGACGCCCTCCTCCATGCCGGCGTAGAGGTTGGCGAGCGCCTGGCCGTAGGTGTCATGGAAATGCATCGCGAGATTTTGTGCCGGTACCTCGCCCGCGACCGCGCGCATCAGGTGCCGCGCCTTGACCGGCGTGCCGACGCCGATGGTGTCGCCTAGCGAGATCTCGTAGCAGCCGAGGTCCCACAACGTCCTGGCGACGTCGACAACCGCCTGCGGCTTGACCTCGCCGTCGAAGGGGCAGCCGAGCACGCAGGAGATATAGCCGCGCACCTTGATGCCATCGGCCTTGGCGCGCGCCAGCACCGGGTTGAACCGCTCGATCGATTCCGCGACCGAGCAATTGATGTTGGCGCGCGAGAAACCTTCGGAGGCCGAGGCAAACACCGCGATCACCTTGGCGCCGGCGGCCTGTGAGGCCTCATAGCCCTTCTCGTTCGGCACCAGCACGTGGAATTCGCCGGGAAGATGGCTCACGCCGCGCAGCACCTGGTCGGAGCCGACCATCTGCGGGACCGCCTTCGGCGACACGAAGGCGCCGACCTCGACGATCGGCAGGCCGGCGCCGATCAGGCGCTCGATGAAAGCGATCCGATCGGCGACGCTGATTGGCGTCTTCTCATTCTGCAGCCCGTCGCGCGGACCGACCTCGACAATACGGACGCTGTCGCTCATCACGCGGCCACCGGTTCGACTTCGGCGAGCTCGACGCCCTCGCCGACGATATCGCCCACCTTGCATTTCAGCTTCTTCAGCACCCCGGCATACGGCGCGCGCAACGTCTGTTCCATCTTCATCACTTCCAGTGTCAGGATCGCCGCGCCCTTCTCCAACGTCGCGCCCTCCTCGGCGAGCAGGGCGACGACGGTGCCCGGCAGCGGCGCCACGATCTTGTCCTCGCCGACATGCTCCTCGGTCTCGCCGCCGAACGGATCGACCCAGTGCAGGTCGAAGCGGCCGTTGCGGGTGCGCAAGTAGAGCTCGTGACCCTCGATGACGGCGACGACACGGGATTTCGTGCCGTCGAGCGTCAGATCAAATCCGTCAACCCCGGACGGCGCCAGCGCGAACTCGCGATCGCCGACCGACACCGTCGACGGCCCGTTGCCATAGCGCAGCGTCACCTTCTGTTCCGCGCCCTGCCCCTGCCGGAACGAGAACACCCGCTGCCGTTGGCCAACCGGCATCCAGCCAAACGTCTGCCACGGCGAATGCGCCTCTTTCCGTGCAGCCTTCTGTTCCTCATTCAAGATCGCAGCCACTGCAGCGCACAGCTCGAACGCACCGGCGGCACCACGTTCTGCCGTCAGGCTCTTCAGTTCGCGCTCGATGAAGCCGGTATCGATCGCATTCGCGACCACGGCAGGATGCGTTACCAGCGCCGACAGGAACGGGATGTTGGTGACGATGCCGCGAACATCGGTCTCTTGGAGCCCGCGATTGAGCTTTTCGATCGCGACCTCGCGCGTCGGCGCCCACGCGATCACCTTGGCCAGCATCGCGTCATAGTATGGCGAGACGTTATCGCCGCTGCGATAGCCGGAGTCGATGCGCAAGCCGTCACCCTCTTGCGGCGTGCGCCAGGTCTTGATGCGTCCGACCGAGGGCATGAAATTCTTCTGCGGATTTTCCGCATAAACCCGCGCCTCGATGGCGTGACCGTTAAGTTTGATTTCGTTCTGGCTCAGCGGCAGCTTTTCGCCGAAAGCGACCCGGAGCTGCCATTCGACGAGATCGACGCCGGTGATCAGTTCCGTGACGGGATGCTCGACCTGCAGGCGCGTGTTCATCTCGATGAAGAACACGTCCTTGCCGTCGGAGACGAATTCGATGGTGCCGGCGCCGACGTAATTGACGGCCGCGGCCGCCTTCCGCGCGGCGGCGCAGACGGTCTCGCGCTGGGTGGCATTCAGCGTCGGCGACGGCGCTTCCTCGATCACCTTCTGGTGCCGGCGCTGCAGCGTGCATTCGCGCTCCCATAGCGAGAGCAGATTGCCGTGGCTATCGCCGATGATCTGCACCTCGATGTGGCGCGGATTCTGGACGTATTTCTCGATCAGCATGCGGTCGTCGCCGAACGCCGCCTTGGCCTCGCGCTTGGCGCTGACGATCGCAGCCGACAGCTCGGCCGCCGAATTCACCACCCGCATGCCGCGGCCGCCGCCGCCGGCGGAGGCCTTCACCAGCACCGGGAAACCAATACGCTCGGCGGCGTTCGCCAGCGTCGCCTCGTCCTGGGCCTCGCCATGATAGCCCGGCACCAGCGGGACATCAGCCTTCTCCATCAGCGCCTTGGAGCCGGACTTCGAACCCATCGCATTCATCATCTCGGCGGTCGGGCCGACGAACACCAGCCCTGCCTCGAGGCAGGCCTGTGCGAATTCAGCGTTCTCGGACAAGAAGCCGTAGCCGGGATGAACAGCCTCGGCGCCGGTCTCGCGCGCCGCTTCGATCACGCGCTGGATGTTGAGATAGCTGTCGCGCGCCCGTGCCGGACCCAGCAGCACGGCCTCGTCGGCGAGCGCGACATGCAGGGCGTCACGGTCGGCTTCGGAATAGACCGCGACGGTGCGCAGGCCCATGGCCTTGGCGGTGCGGATCACGCGGGCTGCGATCTCGCCGCGGTTGGCGATCAGCAGGGTGCGAAAACGCCGGTAGAGCTTTGAGCGGTCCATCGTCACATCCTGAACAGGCCGAATTTCGTCGGCTCGATCGGCGCATTGGCGGCGGCCGAGAGACCGAGGCCGAGCACGAGACGCGTGTCGGCGGGATCGATCACGCCGTCGTCCCAGAGCCGCGCGGTGGCGTAATAGGGATTGCCCTGGCTCTCATATTGCGCGCGGATGGGCGCCCGGAACTTCTCCTCTTCCTCCACCGACCAGGTGTCGCCCTTGGCCTCGATATTGTCGCGCCGGACCTGGCTCAGCACCATCGAGGCCTGCTCGCCGCCCATCACCGAGATGCGGGCGTTCGGCCACAACCAGAGAAAGCGCGGGCTGTAGGCGCGCCCGCACATGCCGTAATTGCCGGCGCCGTAGGAGCCGCCGATCACGACGGTGAATTTCGGCACGCCGGCGGTGGCGACCGCAGTGACGAGCTTGGCGCCGTCGCGCGCAATGCCGCCGGCCTCGTATTTCTTGCCGACCATGAAGCCGGTGATGTTCTGCAGGAACACCAGCGGGATGCCGCGCTGGCAGCACAGTTCGATGAAGTGCGCGCCCTTGAGCGAGCTTTCGCTGAACAGGATGCCGTTATTGGCGATGATGCCGACCGGGAAGCCCCAGATATGGGCAAAGCCGCAGATCAGCGTCGTGCCGTAGAGCCGCTTGAACTCGTCGAATTCGGAGCCGTCGACGATCCGCGCGATGATGTCGTGAACGTCGAACGGCTTGCGGCCGTCGGAGGAGACCACGCCATAGATATCCTCGGCCGGATAGAGCGGCTCGCGCGGCTCGCGCATGTTGAGCGCGGCGCGCGACGGCGGCTTCAATGTGGCGACGATACGCCGGGCAATGCCGATCGCGTGCGCATCGTTCTGCGCGTAATGGTCGGTGACGCCGGATTGCCGCGAATGCACGTCGGCGCCGCCGAGTTCCTCGGCGGTGACGACCTCGCCGGTCGCGGCCTTCACCAGCGGCGGACCGCCGAGGAAGATCGTGCCTTGATTGCGCACGATGATGCTCTCGTCCGACATCGCCGGCACATAGGCGCCGCCCGCGGTGCAGGAGCCCATCACGATCGCGATCTGTGGAATGCCGGCTGCCGACATCTGCGCCTGGTTGTAGAAGATGCGGCCGAAATGCCGCTCGTCCGGAAAAATATCGTCCTGCATCGGGAGGAAGGCGCCGCCGGAATCGACCAGGTAGACGCAGGGCAGATTGTTCTGCCGCGCGATATCCTGGGCGCGCAGGTGCTTCTTCACCGTCAACGGATAATAGGTGCCGCCCTTGATGGTGGCATCATTGGCGACGATGATGCATTCGCGGCCCGCAATGCGCCCCACCCCGGTGATCACGCTCGCCGAATGCACGTCGCCGCCATAGAGGCCATTGGCCGCAAGCGGCGACAGTTCCAGGAACGCGGTGCCGGGATCGACCAGGAGGTCGACGCGGTCGCGCGCCAGCATCTTGCCGCGCGACGTATGCCTGATGCGGGACGCCTCGCCTCCGCCGCCCGCAACCTGGCCGAGCCTGTCGCGGAGCTCGGCGACAAGGCCGCGCATCACCTCGGCATTGCGGGAAAATTCCTGGGATTTGGGATCGATCGTGGAATGAAGCTGCATGTTGCGCTTTTCTGCCGCGTGTTTGGACAATCTTCAAACTAGAATATCGCAGCCTATCGCGCGATAGGCTCAGCCGCCCAAGCCGGATGATCCCGCCTTGCGAAATTTGCCGCCACCGCCGGATTCGAGGCCATGAATCCTCCCATCGCTTTGGGTTTATAACGAAACGATCATACGTTTTTTTATCGGTGTCTCAAGAAGCTCGACCTTGAGCGATTACCAAAGTTATAGCGCATTGATTTCGCTTGATTTTCTGACTATAAACGTACGATCGTTCGCTTGTTTCTGCACTTCTCCAACGCTCCTGCGAGGGCCCCGATGGCGCGCACGATCGGCTCACACGGCCCAACGACGCTGGAGGCGATCCGGAAAGCCGGAACGCGCCTGATCTTCGAGCATGGCTATGAGGCCATGAGCCTGCGTCAGCTCGCCGCCGAGGTCGGCATCCAGGCGGGATCGCTCTACAACCACATCAGCACCAAGCAGGAATTGCTGTTCGACCTGGTGCAGCACCATATCAACGAACTGCTGCGTCAGCTCGATCTTGCGCTTGACGGCAAGACTGGCGCGGTGGAAAAACTCCGCGCCTTCGTCGCCTTCCACGTCAGCTATCACATGACGCGCAAGCGTGAGGTCTACATCGCCAATTCCGAGCTGCGCAGCCTGGAGCCGAAGAATTACGCTGCGGTCATCGCCTTGCGCGAGGCCTATGAGCGGCGCCTTGCCGACATCCTCGAAGAAGGCGTTGCGCAGGGCGTCTTCGACCTGGTGGACGTCCAGGTCGCGACCTTTGCGATCCTGGCGATGTTGACCGGGCCCTGCACCTGGTATCGGCCGGGCGGCCGGCTCTCGAAGGAAGCCATCATCGCCACCCATGAAAAGCTGGTGCTGTCGGGCATTGCGCCGCAGGCAGCCGCTCCCCCTGCCCGCTCTCCCCGCAAGGCCACCCGGCGCGTCGCCGCCGAATGACTCGCTCGTCAACGCACGAGGCATCCATGACAGAGCTCGACGAGATCGACCGGAAGATTTTGTCCGAGCTGCAGCGGGACGGCCGGCTGCGCTACAACGATTTGGCGCAACGGGTCGGCATCTCCGCGCCGGCCTGCCTGCGCCGCGTCCGCGCGCTGCGTAGCCGCGGCGTCATCAGGGACGTCCGCGCGAGCCTTGACGAGCGGACGCTCGGCTATGAGGTGGTGTCCTTTGTCTTGATTCAGTTGACCAGCCAGAACCAGGTTACGCTGGAGGCGTTCGAGGCATCGATCGCCCACCTGCCGCTGGTGCAGCAGTGCTGGCGCATTTCGGGCGAAGCGGACTTCCTGCTCAAATGCGTGGCAACCGGTGTGCAGGGCATGCACCAGCAGCTCCTGCAATTCTCTGTTATGGCCGAGGTGCGCACCATCAGGAGCTTTCCAGTGCTCGGCGTCTCCAAGGACGCACCGCTGCCGCTCCCCGACATTCCGACGCCGGCCGATCCGGCAGGGTCGCGCGACCGGTGACCGCGCCCTGGGC
>NZ_PSRR01000328.1 GCF_004296405.1 Bradyrhizobium sp. Leo170 | reverse complement strand
GCCCGCCCCTCATTTGCGTGAGACGCGCGGAGTTAAATCACTGATTTGCCCGACGCCGAAAGCGGAATGTTTTTTTGGCGAGGGCTGGACGGGGTAAATCACTTTGGAATTGCTGGCGAATTTTTCTCCGCTGTCATTCCGGGGCATCGCAAAGCGATGAGCCCGGAATCCATTTCGCCGCCCGCACAAGTGGAGGAATGGATTCCGGGCTCGCGACTTCGTCGCGCCCCGGAATGACGGAGAGTAAGTAGTCCGTGGCCCATCCCTCGAGACGCCGCTGGCGCGGCTCCTCGGGGATGAGGTCGTCACTTTGGGACGTCCGGCGCCGGCGGCGCGATGTAGACTTTCCAGCTTACGGCGGGGCCGGGATGGCCGTGGACGAAGCGGCGCGTGGTCATGATCAGGCGCTCGGCGTGCGGCGCGTTCTTGGCGATCCAGCTCTCGAACGCCGGCAAGCGTCCGTCATTGGGATCGAACACGCCGATGAAGCCGAGGCGCTTGGCTTCCGCTTCGCTGGTGAGACCCGCGCCCCAGACCTCGCCCGGCGTGAACGGCGCCGGATGATCGGGGCTATAGAACACCAGCGGCATGATCACCTCCGTGGTGCCGGCCACCGCCGCCCAGCGTGAGGCGAATTTGCGGTGCCAGGCTTCGGTGAGTTCGCGCGCAAGCTCGGCACGCGCGCCGTATTTCGCGACGCTGTTCGGATCGGCCGCGAGCTCGCGCTCGGCGATGGTCGGCGACGCGAACAGCATGGCGATGGTGATCACCAACCAGATCGCGCTGATACGAAACAAGGCCATCTTGGGAATCCGCAGCCAGGGGATCGCGACCAGCGCCAGCGGCGTCAGGAAGAACAGCGAGATGCCCCAGTCGGTCTTGATGTAGATCTCGAAGAACAGCGCGCCGAGCGGCGGCCCGATGGCGACGATGATCTGGATGATCCAGACGTTGAGCGCCTGCGAGAGGTTGACGCCGGGATTCGGCCCGAGCGACCAGTTGCGCGTGAACAAGGTCGATGGCCGCCGCACCAGCGCGCCCCAGCCGAGCGCCAGCGCCGCCAGCACGATGCAGGCGGCGAGCAATCCGATATTGTGGACGATATAGCCGTTCACGAGGTACAGACTGACCGCGCGATTGTCGATGCTGTAGACATCTCCGGCATAGGTCAGCGGGGCGAAATGGGCCTCGCTCAGCCAGACGATATGCGGAATCATCGCCACGATCAGCGTTGCGATCGCAACCCACGGCGCCGGCGAGGCCAGGAAGCGCAACCGCTCGGGATGGATCAGCGCCGCCAGCCCGATGGCGCCGATCATGGTCAGCACCCAATATTTGGTCATCAGCGCCAGCGCGCCGGCAAGGCCGAGCCAGATGCCCGAAATCGCGGTGCGCTTCTCGAACGCATAGAGATAGGCCAGCACGACCGGCGGCAGGGTCGCAAGCTGCAGCAGGTCCGCGTTGTACTTGTAGCCCTTGAAGTTGAAGATCGGATAGAGCGCGAGCATCACCACGACGAAGAAGGCGCGGCGGCGGTCGACGACACGGAGCGCGATCAGCCAGCAGACGACGAGGCTCACGGCGATGACCGCCATCGCCAGCGCATAGGTCGCCCAATCGGTCACCGGGAAGATGCGGAACCAGAGGCCGGCGACCCAGCCGGACAGCGGCGGATGCTTGCCATAGCCGAGCTGGAATTTCTGGCCCCAGGCAAAGGCCTCCGCGACGTCCATATGGATGTCCTGCGCGGACTTCAGATTGACGAGGATCAGCGTCCACAGCACGGCATGAGCGAGCGCAAAGCCGGTGACGAACCATAATCCGGTGACGGGATCGGTTGCGCGCGCCACCAGCCACGCCGCCAGGCGCGAGATCGAGAATTTCCGTTTTGCGCGCGCCGCCGCGGGCAGGATTGATGCAGTCGCCATGGCCCCTGCCTAGCCTGTTTTACGGGCGAATGAAATCAGCTTGGCGTGAGGGAACGATGCCGCGCTCCCTTTCCCGCTTGCGGAAGAGACGAGCAAAGCTCGCTCCGGGAGGGCTGGGGTGGGGGTGTCGCGATTCACGCCTTCCTTGCAGGTGAGAGAGCCCCCACCCGGCGCTGGCGCGCCGACCTCCCCCGCAAGCGGGAGAGGTGAAACCGTCTCAAAATTCCGCAATGTGGTTGCCGCTTCGGGGTGCGAATGCTATCTCGCGCCCCATGACGACCGTCCCTATTCCGAACATCCGCAACTTCTCCATTGTCGCCCATATCGACCATGGCAAATCGACGCTGGCCGACCGCCTGATCCAGATGACCGGCGGCCTGTCGGACCGCGAGATGGCGGGCAAGGAACAGGTGCTCGATTCCATGGACATCGAGCGAGAGCGCGGCATCACCATCAAGGCGCAGACGGTGCGGCTGAAATACCGCGCCAAGGACGGCAAGGATTACATCTTCAACCTGATGGACACGCCCGGCCATGTCGACTTCGCCTACGAGGTCTCGCGGTCGCTGGCGGCCTGCGAAGGTTCCCTGCTCGTGGTCGACGCCAGCCAGGGCGTCGAGGCGCAGACGCTCGCCAATGTCTACCAGGCGCTCGACAACAACCACGAGATCGTGCCGGTCCTGAACAAGGTCGACCTGCCCGCGGCCGAGCCCGAGAAGGTCAAGCAGCAGATCGAGGACGTGATCGGCATCGACGCCTCCGACGCCGTGATGATCTCGGCCAAGACCGGCCTCGGCGTGCCCGATGTCCTGGAGGCAATCGTCACCCGCCTGCCGCCGCCGAAGGGCGACAAGGATGCCACGTTGAAGGCGCTCTTGGTCGATAGCTGGTATGACGTCTATCTCGGCGTGGTCGTCCTGATCCGCGTCGTCGACGGCGTGATGAAGAAGGGTGGCCGCATCCGCATGATGGGCACCGGCGCAGCCTACGACGTCGAGCGCGTCGGCTTCTTCACGCCGAAGATGCAGCAGGTGGACGAACTCGGCCCCGGCGAGATCGGCTTCATCACCGCCGCGATCAAGGAAGTCGCAGACACGCGCGTCGGGGACACCATCACCGACGACCGCCACCCGGTGAAGGAGATGCTGCCGGGCTTCAAGCCGGCGGTCCCGGTGGTGTTCTGCGGCCTGTTCCCGGTTGACGCTGACGATTTCGAAACCCTGCGCGCGGCGATGGGCAAGCTCAGGCTCAACGACGCCAGCTTCTCGTTCGAGATGGAGACCTCGGCCGCACTGGGCTTCGGCTTCCGCTGCGGCTTCCTCGGGCTGTTGCACCTGGAGATCATCCAGGAGCGGCTGTCGCGCGAGTTCGATCTCAACCTGATCGCGACCGCGCCGAGCGTCATCTACAAGATGAAGCTCACCGACGGCAGCGAGATCGAGATCCACAACCCCGTCGACATGCCCGACGTGGTCAAGATCGCCGAGATCGACGAGCCCTGGATCGAGGCCACCATCCTCACCCCGGACGAATATCTCGGCAGCGTGCTGAAACTCTGCCAGGACCGGCGCGGCGCGCAGAAGGAGCTGACTTATGTCGGCAGCCGCGCGATGGTGAAATACGATTTGCCGCTCAACGAAGTGGTGTTCGATTTCTACGACCGGCTGAAATCGGTCTCCAAGGGTTATGCCTCGTTCGACTATCATCTGACCGACTACAAGGCGGCCGATCTCGTCAAGATGCAGATCCTGGTCAATGGCGAGCCGGTCGATGCGCTGTCGATGCTGGTGCACCGCACCCGCGCGGAGGGCCGCGGCCGCGCCATGGTCGAGAAGATGAAGGAACTGATCCCGCCGCACATGTTCCAGATCCCGATCCAGGCGGCGATCGGCGGCAAGGTGATCGCCCGCGAAACCGTCCGCGCGCTGCGCAAGGACGTCACCGCCAAGTGCTACGGCGGCGACATCACGCGTAAGAGAAAACTTCTGGAGAAGCAGAAGGAAGGCAAGAAGAAGATGCGGCAGTTCGGCAAGGTCGACATCCCGCAGGAAGCTTTCATTGCCGCGCTGAAGGTGGATAGCTGAGGCTTGTTGTCATTCCGGGGCTCGCGTCAGCGAGAACCCGGAATCCATTTCTCCACCGGTTATGTCGCCTGATGGATTCCGGGTTCGCTACGCGCGCCCCGGAATGACAGCGTTGGAGATTAGCCACCTTGCCCTCTCCCATCGGATAGGCCACCATCGTGTTCCCGCTCAACAAAACAAGAACAGCGAGGAAACGCATGAGCAAGGTGGAAGGATTCGATCTCGCCGATAAGGCGCGCGCGCTGGCGCCGTTGATCACACGAGATGCCGACGAGATCGAGCGGACGCGGCGGCTGACGGGTGCGGTGACATCGGCGCTCGTCGACAACGGGCTGTACCGGGCGCTGCTGCCGAAACGCTTCGGCAGCAGCGAGGCGACGCTGGAAGCGTTCATGCAGATGCAGGAGGAGGTCGCCAAGGCCGATGCCTCCACCGCCTGGTGCCTCGGACAATGCAGCGTCTGCGCGATGACCGCGGCCTATCTCGAGCCCGATGCGGCGAACGAGATCTTCAACGTCGCGCCGGGCATTCTGGCCTGGGGCGCGATCGCGCATGAGGTGAAGGCGGTGCCGGGCGGCTATATCGCCAATGCGCGCTGGGAGTTTGCCTCGGGCTCGCGGCAGGCGAGCTGGCTGGGGGCGCATGTGCGCGTGGTCGAGCAGGACGACTTGCCCCGCAAGAAAGCTGACGGCTCGATGGAAATCCGCACCATCCTGTTTCCGGCGGCGAGCGCCACGATGCACGACGTCTGGGACGTGATCGGGCTGAAGGGCACCGGCACCGATTCCTATTCGGTAGAGAATCTGTTCATCCCGGAGAAATTCGCCGCGCTGCGCGACGATCCTTCGGCGTTGCGCGAACAGGGGCCGCTGTACAAGCTTTCCACTAACATGGTGTTCGGCATGGGCTTTGCCGCGACCGCGCTCGGCGTCGCCCGCGCCACGCTCGATGCGGCGATCGAGCTTTCGCGCGGCAAGACGCCGCAAGGGTTGAAGGCGATGCGCGAGAACAATGCGGTGCAGGGATTAATCGGACGTACCGAGGCGAGCCTGCGCGCGGCACGCGCCTATCTCTATGCGACCGCAGCCGAGGTCTGGCGCGATCTCGAGCGCGGCAATCCGCTCGCCGAAGGCCACCGCGTGGCGCTGCGCGTCGCCTCGACCTGGACCATCCACCAATCGGCATCGGTGGTCGATACCGCCTATCACATGGCCGGCGCCACGGCTGTGTTCGCCGCCAACAAGTTCGAGCGCCGCTTCCGCGACATGCACGCGATCGCGCAGCAGATCCAGGCCCGCGACACACATTACGAGGACGTCGGCCGCGCGATCCTCGCAGGCGATCTCAGGGGGCCGCCGACCACACGGTGAACAACCCGTCATTGCGAGCGGAGCGAAGCAATCCATGCCTCCGCGTATGCGGGCAGATGGATTGCTTCGTCGCTATCGCTCCTCGCAATGACGGCTGAAAGCTGCGTAGGGTGGGCAAAGGCGCATCGCGCCGTGCCCGCCATCAGCACACTCCGCTCGTGATGGTGGGCACGCTGCGCTTTGCCCACCCTACGAATCGGCTCACGCCACCAGCGCGGCTTCGTCGTCCGTTCCGCCGCGCTGCGCCTGCAGCAGGCTGACGATGTCGGCATTGGGCCTGGCGCGGCTGAACAGGAAGCCCTGGCCCTCGTGGCAACCTTCGGCGCGCAGGCAGCTCAGCTCGGCTTCGGTCTCGACGCCTTCGGCGGTGATGGTGACGCCGAGGCCCTTGCCGAGGCTGATGATCGAACGCACGATCGCCTGCGCATCGCGATTGGAGCCGAGGTCGCGCACGAAGGACTGGTCGATCTTGATCTTGTCGAACGGGAAGCTGCGCAAATAGCTGAGGCTGGAATAGCCGGTGCCGAAGTCATCCATCGAGATGCGCACGCCGAGCGCGCGCAGCGCGTGCAGTGTGGCCAGCACCTGGCTGCTCTTTTCCAGCAGCAGCGTCTCGGTGATCTCAAGCTCGAGCCGCCGCGCCGGCAGGCCGGAATGCTTCAGCGCTTCCGTTACCTGCGACAACAAATTGCCGGTGCGGAACTGAAGCGGCGACAGGTTGACGGCGACGCGGACATCGTCAGGCCAATGCGCCGCGTCGTTGCAGGCGCGCCGCAGCATCAAGCCGCCGAGCGGATTGATCAGGCCGGTCTCTTCCGCAACGGGGATGAACTCGCCGGGCGAGATCATGCCGCGCTCGGGATGCGGCCAGCGCACCAGCGCCTCGAAGCCGGTGATGCGGCCGCTCGAGAGATCGACCAGCGGCTGGTAGAACGGCCGCAAGCCATCGTTCTGGATCGCATCGCGCAAATCCATCTCGATCTTGCGGCGGGTCTGGGCGCGCGCGTCCATCTCGGCCTCGAAGAAGGAGAAGGTGCCGCGGAATTCGCTCTTGGCGCGCGACAGCGCCATGTCGGCGCTCTTCAAGAGTTTCTCGGATTCATCGCCGTCGCCGGGCGACATCGCAATGCCGATGCTGGCGCCGATCACGATGGAATGGGCGTCGAGCAGATAGGGTTCGCCGATCGCTTCCAACAGCCGCTTCGCGAGCAGCACCGCGTCCTCCGGACGCGACACGCCGCTCTGGACGATCGCGAACTCATCGGAGTTGAGGCGGGCCAGCGCATCTTCCTCGCGCAAGGTTGAGCGCAGGCGCTTTGCGACGCCGCGCAACAGCTTGTCGCCAACGCCATGACCGAGCGTGTCGTTGACGGCCTTGAAATTGTCGAGGCCGAGCACCAGCACCGCGACCTTCTCGGCGCTGCGGCGGGTGTGCAGCAGCATGTCGTCCATCTGCTGGCGCAACAGATTGCGATTGGGTAGCGCCGTGAGCCCGTCATGCTGGGCCATGAAGGCAAGCCGCGCCTCGGCGCGCTTGCGCTCGGTCATGTCCATCAGCGCCAGCAGCACCGCGGGCTGGTCGCCATGCATCAATTCGCGCGAATAGATCGCAAGATCGATCAGCGTGCCGTCGGCCCGCACATGCTTCCAGGTCCGCGCCGCCTGCTCGTCGCCGTCGCGGCCGCCGATCCACGGCAGTTCGGTATCGAATGCCTGCAGGCTGCGAATGGTCAGTTTCTCGAATTCGGCGCGGCTGAAGCCATAATGCTCGGCTGCGGCATCGTTGACGGAAAGGATGCGCTCGCCGTCGAGCGAGCAGAGGATCATCGGCACCGGGTTGCCGTCGAACAGCAGGCGGAACGACGCTTCGCGCTGCTTCAATTCGGTGATGTCGACGCGCAGGCCGACGACGCCGCCATCCGACGTCAGCCGCTCCTCGATCAGGACGACGCGGCCGTCGGCAAGCTTCTGCTCATGCCGCTCGCCGGGCTGATAGAGCTTCTTCAGCCGCTCGGCGATCCACGCCTCTTCGCGGCCGATTGCCTCGGGGTAATCGCCGCGGGCGACGCCGACCCGGAGCGTGTCCTGCAGCCGCGCGCCGTGCTCGAACTGGTCGGAGCTGCGGCGATAGATCTCGGCATATTTCTTGTTCCAGAGGATGTAGCGGCCTTCGGCATCGAGGAACACGATGCCCTGCGGCAGGATGTCGATCGCCTCGCGCAGGCGTTCGTTGGAGCGGCGCGCATCCGCAATCGCCGCTTCAGTCTCGGCGCGCTTGCGCACGATCTCGCCGATCTCGGATGGAACGCGCCGCCGGCCGCCTGAAAGCTTCGGATCGGGTTTGACGGGACGGCCGGGAATTCTCGCCGCCACTTTGCGCTTCAGTTTCTTAGCCGCTCTTGGCCCCATCTTCGGCATCGACTTTCCGCCACACGCACTCCCGTCGAGCATGCTTCTCCGATAAGTGTCTGAAAAAATGGTATATTCCGCCGGTTCTCAGAATAGAACCGGACTCCGAGCTGCCTGTTTAGGAGGCGGACTTCCGCATCCCTGAATACCGGCGGGCGGCTCGGAGGGGCTGAAAAGCAAATCCAACCGGCAAATCAACCAAGCGCGCGGAGCCAATTTTCCCGCGATCCGGGTAGCGATGCTGCGGATGCACCAATGGCGCGTATTCCGCACGAAATTGCGTCATTGCGCGACAGGGTTAATGCCCGGTTAAGCCGCGAGCCTGCATCGAACCAATGATGAGGCGGCGCGACATCTGCTGCCGCCAAAAAGGCTTCGGCCGCCTGCCGGTTCGGGCTATCCTCCATCGCAGGGGACGCCAAGTTGCAGACGGCGGACGAGGCGCGAGCATCGCCTCGGGGAGGGGACCCGATGCGCCAGGGCACGCACAATCGATCTCTCACCATCAGCACTCTCTTGGCGGCGACGCTGGCGCTGCTGCTGACATCTGGTCCCGGCATTGCCGGAGACTATCCGGACCGCACCGTCAGGATCATCGTGCCATTCTCCGCCGGCGGCACGGCGGACGCGGTCCCGCGGCTGGTGGCGGATTGGCTGTCGCGCAAATGGGGCCAGCCGATCGTGATCGAGAACAAGACCGGGTCAGCCGGAAATGTCGGGGCCGAGGAGGTCTACAATGCCGCCCCCGACGGCTACACCCTGCTCTCCGCGCCGCCGCCGCCGCTCGTCATCAACCAGAATCTTTATCGGAAGCTCGGCTTTGATCCGGCGAAGTTCGAACCGATCATCGTGATGGCGCAGGTGCCGAACGCGATCTTCGTCCGCCCCAACGGCATCAAGGCATCCAGCGTGGCGGAGTTGATCGATCATCTGCGCGCAAACCCCGACGGGCTCACAGCCGCCACGCTCGGCAGCGGGACCACGTCGCATCTGAGCTCCGAACTGTTCGAGACGATGGCGAAGGTGAAGCTGCGCCAGATCCCCTATCGCAGCACCGTGCCGGCGCTGCAGGGCCTGCTCGCCGGCGACGTCGACCTGATGTTCGACAATCTCGGCGTCACGCTGCCGCTGGTGACGGCCGGCAAGCTCAAGCTGCTGGCGGTGGCCTCGCCGAAACGGTTGCCGTCCATGCCCAACGTGCCGACGATCGCCGAAACGCTGCCGGGCTTCGAAGCGGTCGCCTGGTACGCGATCGTGGCCCCGCCCGGGACGCCGAAGGCAATCGTCGAGAAGATCAATGCCGACATCAACGAAGTGCTGGCCCGGCCCGATATCCAGGCCAACTTCCGAAAGCTCTCCGCGGAAATCTATGGCGGCTCGGTGGAGCGGACGGCCAAATATCTGCGCAGCGAGGTCGACCGCTGGGGCACGGTGATCAAGTCGGCCAACATCGAGATGCAGTGAGGCTGGCGAATTTTTTCCACTTCTCCCGCAAGCGAGAGAGGGAGCGCAGGGTTCATGGTGGCTGCTACTCCATTGAAGTTCATCACGTGCCTGTTCGTGCTGGAGATCAACCAATTGCGATGTCACAGCGGCTCGCGGAACGTCGAATCCATGTTACGCTGATTGCCCTTCGAGTGAATCCCATGACGTCCCGCCCGATATTGACCCTGCTGATTCTTGCAGCTCTATCGCTTGGTGCCGACGCCGCGTCGGCGCAGGACAGAGGCTCGGTCAATCCGAAGCCGCTGCCGCCGCTCGCCAATCCCAACGATCCCAAGCTCGGCGCCAAGGAATTGTTCGCGCGCAAGGTGCTGCCGACGGCGACGCCGACGCGGGTGATCGGCTCCTATTCCAAAGGCTGCCTCGCCGGCGCGGCGCAGATGCCGATCAACGGCGAGACTTGGCAGGTGATGCGGCTGTCGCGCAACCGCAACTGGGGCTATCCCGGTATGATCGCGCTGCTGAAGCGGCTGTCGGTCAGGGCGCACAAGGATGCCGGCTGGCCGGGCATCCTGGTCGGCGACATCGCGCAGCCGCG
>NZ_PSRR01000327.1 GCF_004296405.1 Bradyrhizobium sp. Leo170 | reverse complement strand
ACAGCAGCGCCCCACCGTCATTGCGAGCGGAGCGAAGCAATCCATGCCGCCGCTTGCGGAGAGATGGATTGCTTCGTCGCTTCGCTCCCCGCAATGACGAGCCCTACCCTCTCACACCCTGTTCCGCAACACGAAACAGGCACCGCCGGCTTTGCGGATGCGGTTGCAGAGATTGTCGGCCTCGGGCCGCGTGTCGGCGCCGATGCGCACCTGGTAGAAAGTGGCGGTCCCGCGCGTGCGCAGAGGTGCGCTAAGCAGGCTCGGATCCTGGTCGCCGATCACGCTGCTCAGGCTTTTCATCGCACGCGCATACATCGCCAGCGCCTTGTCGCGGTTGAAGCCCGCGGCGAGCTGCACGCCCCAGACCTTTGCTGCGGCGAGCGTGACATGCTGCTCGAGCCCAGCGACGAACGGGTTCGGCGCGCGCTTCAGAAGCGCCATCAGTTCGCGGCAGCTCGACGTCGGCGGACGCGCGGGCATCTTGCCGCCGCGGCCGGCGGCCGCCCATTCGTCGACGCTGGAGCCGGTGATCGCGTACACGTAGCTGCGCGTTTCTTGCGGCATGTAGCCGGTGCCGGCGAGCCAGTCCTGCACGCGGCGCGGACCGGCATTGTAGGCCGCTGCAGCAAGACCGAGATTGCCGAACTGGCTGCGAAGCTCGCCTAAGAATTCGGCCGACTTCGGCAGCGCCTGCACGGGATTGAAGGGATCGAGCAGGCCGCGCTCGTTCGCCGTTCCCGGCATGAACTGCGCGATGCCCTGCGCGCGCTGGCCGTTCCGCGTCATCGGGCCCACCGCATCGGGCTGAAACCGGCTCTCCTGCCAGATCACGCGGGCAAAGAATTCGAGCGGCAGGTCGTTCGCCCGTGCAGCAGATTCGATCATCAGGCACATCGCTTCCCGCGCCTCGCTTTCGCGCGCGGTCTCGGACTTTTCCGGGGGGTGAGCGAGTTCCTCGACGCTCGGGTGCACGACGCGGCTGTCAGGCTCCTCGGCCGCCGCCGGTGCCAGCCATAGCAGAAGCGCGAGAGTAGCGCTGAAATGCGGGATTATTCGCATCATCTCAGACCTGACAAATCAGTCCTTGACTTAGGCGGCGGGCCGACTAGCAAACTCGGGCATTATCAACGCGCCAGGGCCGAAATGCGCACAATCTATTTTGATCTCGACGGCACGCTGACCAATCCCAAGCCCGGGATCACCCGTTCCATTCAGTACGCGCTCGAGCGGCTGGGCAAGGCGGTCCCAAGCGAAGACGAATTGACCTGGTGCATCGGCCCTCCCCTGCACGCGAGCCTGAAGAAGCTGGTCGGCAGCGATGCGCTCGCTGATCGGGCTTTGGCGCTCTATCGCGAGCGGTTCGCCGATATCGGCCTGTTCGAGAACGAGACCTATCACGGCATCCAGGAGACGCTGTCCGCGCTGGCCGCCTCGCATCCGCGCATGTTCATCGCCACCAGCAAGCCTGCGGTGTATGCCGAGCGGATCATCGATCATTTCGGCCTGCGTCCCTATTTCGAACAGGTGTTCGGCTCGGAGCTCGACGGCACGCGCACCGACAAGACCGAGCTGTTGCGACATGCGCTCGAAACGGCGAAGGTGGATCCTACGCAGGCGATCATGATCGGCGACCGCAGCCACGATATCGTCGGCGCGCGGAGCAACGGCATGACAGCCATCGGCGTCCTCTACGGCTATGGCAGCGAAGAGGAGCTGAAGGGTGCCGGCGCACATCATATTTGCGCGACCCATCCGAATTTGCTCGACCATTGCCTATCGCTTCCGGCTTGATCACTCGGAGCACACGAGATGACAACAACGTCCGACCAGCAGCTCGACTTCGCACCCGACGACGACGCGCCGATCGGCTACATGAAACGCACGCGCGACTACTATGCTGCGATCGGCTACACGACGCCCTATCGGTGGGCGCATTACACCAGCGCGCCGTTCCAGCCGCTGCGCAAGCCGCTCGCCGAATCCCGCGTCACCATCATCACCACGGCGGCGCCGTTCGATCCCGCCAAGGGCGATCAGGGACCAGGGGCGAAATATAACGGCGGCGCCAAGTTTTATCAGGTCTATGACGGCGACACATCGAAGCAGCACGATCTGCGCATTTCCCACATCGCCTATGACCGCGTGCACAGCTCGGCCAAAGACAGCGGCACTTGGTTCCCGTTGCCGCAATTGCGGCGGCTGGCGGAGGAAGGACGGATCGGCGAGATCGCGCCGCGCTTCTTCGGCGCGCCCACCAACCGCAGCCACCGCGTCACCATCGATACCGATGCGCCGGAGATCCTGGCGCGCTGCCGCGCTGATGGCGTCGATGCCGCCGTCCTGGTACCGAACTGCCCGGTGTGCCACCAGACCGTCAGCCTGGTGGCACGGCATCTCGAGGCCGGCGGCATTTCGACCGTCGTGATGGGTTGCGCCAAGGATATCGTCGAGCACGCCGCCGTGCCGCGATTCCTGTTCAGCGATTTCCCGCTCGGCAATTCAGCCGGCAAGCCGCACGATGTGGCTTCGCAGGCGTTCACGCTGGAGCTTGCGTTGCGCGTGCTGGAGTCCGCGCCAGCGCCGCAGACGACGGTGCAGTCGCCGCTGCGCTGGAGCGCAGACCATTCCTGGAAGCGCGACTACAGCAACGCCGACGCGCTGAGCGCCGAGGAACTGGCGCGGCTCCGCCGCGAGTTCGACGCGCAGAAGGAAATCGCGAAGGGCATCCGCGAGAGCGCGGCGTAGTCCCTCAATGAAAAAGGCCGGCTTTGCAGCCGGCCTTTTTTGATGATCGATCACAACGCTATCACACCTTCACCAGCGGTCCGCGCGCTGGCCCCTTGGAGCCACCGCCGTTGGGACCGCCCGGCTTCGGCTTGCGCTTGCGGGCGCCGGGGAGCTTCTCCGGCTTCGGCGTGACCGGGCCTTCGACGAACTCGAAGCCGATCTTGTCCTTGCCGGTTGCCTCGTCCTTGACCAGGACGACACGGACATGGCCGCCGCCCTTGAGCTGACCGAACAGCACTTCATCGGCCAGCGGCTTCTTGATGTGCTCCTGGATCACCCGCGCCATCGGGCGGCGCCCATCTGCTCATCATAGCCATTCTCGATCAGCCATGCCTTTGCGGGCTCGGACAGCTCGATGGTGACGTCGCGGTCCGCGAGCTGCGCCTCAAGCTGAAGCACGAACTTCTCGACCACCATGCCGATCACCTCGGCATTGAGATGCGCAAAAGAGACGATCGCATCGAGCCGGTTGCGGAATTCCGGCGCGAACTGGCGATTGATCGCCTCGTGGTCGTCGCCTTCCCGCTTGCTACGGGTGAAGCCGAAGGCCTGCCGTGCAAGATCGGCCGCGCCCGCATTCGTGGTCATGATCAGGATCACATTGCGGAAGTTGACCTGCTTACCGTTATGGTCGGTCAGCCTGCCGTGATCCATGATCTGCAGCAGCACGTTGTAGAGATCCGGATGCGCCTTTTCGATTTCGTCGAGCAACACCACGCAATGCGGATGCTGGTCCACGCCGTCGGTCAACAGGCCGCCCTGGTCGAAGCCGACATAGCCGGGAGGTGCACCGATCAGGCGCGACACCGTGTGCCGCTCCATGTACTCGGACATGTCGAAGCGCAGCAGCTCGACGCCGAGCGACGCCGCGAGCTGTTTTGCCACCTCGGTCTTGCCGACGCCGGTCGGGCCGGAGAACAGGTAGCAGCCGATCGGCTTCTCCGGTTCGCGCAAGCCGGCACGCGCCAGCTTGATCGAGGCCGACAGCGACTCGATCGCCTTGTCCTGACCGAACACCACGCGCTTCAGGGTCTGCTCGAGGTGCTTCAGCACCTCGGCATCGTCCTTCGACACGCTCTTCGGCGGAATCCGCGCCATGGTCGCGATCGTGGTCTCGATCTCCTTGATACCGATGGTCTTCTTGCGCTTGTTCTCGGAGACCAGCATCTGCGCCGCACCGGACTCGTCGATCACGTCGATCGCCTTGTCAGGCAATTTGCGGTCGTGGATGTAGCGCGAGGAAAGCTGCACTGCCGCCTCGATCGCCTCATTGGTGTATTTCAGACGATGGTAATCCTCGAAATAGGGCTTGAGGCCCTTGAGGATCGCAATCGCGTCTTCCACCGTCGGCTCGTTAATGTCGATCTTCTGGAACCGGCGCACCAAAGCGCGGTCCTTCTCGAAATGCTGGCGGTATTCCTTGTAGGTCGTCGAGCCCATGCAGCGGATAGTGCCCGATGCCAGCGCCGGCTTGAGCAGGTTGGACGCATCCATCGCGCCGCCCGACGTGGCACCGGCGCCGATCACGGTGTGGATCTCGTCGATGAACAGGATCGCGTTCGGGTGCGCCTCGAGTTCCTTCAGCACCTGTTTCAGGCGCTCTTCGAAATCGCCGCGATAGCGCGTGCCGGCGAGCAGCGTTCCCATGTCCAGCGAGAACACGGTGGCAGCGGCCAGCACTTCCGGCACTTCGCTGTCGACGATGCGCTTGGCCAGTCCCTCCGCAATCGCGGTCTTACCGACGCCGGCTTCGCCGACGAACAGCGGATTGTTCTTCTGCCGGCGGCACAACACCTGGATCGCGCGGCTGATCTCGGCATTGCGGCCGATCACGGGATCGATCTTGCCGTCACGCGCCTTCTTGTTGAGGTTGACGCAATAGGTCTCGAGCGCCTCGCCCTTCTTCTTGGAGTCCTCGTTGCCCTTGGTCTCGGTCTCCTCGTCGACGCCGCGCACCGGCCGCGCCTCGGAGACGCCCGGCCGCTTGGCGATGCCGTGGCTGATGTAGTTGACCGCGTCGTAGCGCGTCATGTCCTGCTCTTGCAGGAAATAGGCGGCGTGGCTTTCGCGCTCGGCGAAGATCGCGATCAGCACATTGGCGCCGGTCACTTCTTCGCGACCCGAGGACTGCACGTGGATCACCGCACGCTGGATTACGCGCTGGAAACCGGCGGTCGGCTTCGCGTCATCAGCGCCATCAGTCACCAAATTTTCGAATTCGGTCTCGAGATAGTTGACGAGACTGGTCCTGAGCTTGTCGAGATCGACGCTGCAGGCCCGCATCACCGCGGCCGCATCCGAGTCGTCGATCAGCGACAGCAGAAGGTGTTCAAGCGTCGCGTATTGATGGTGACGCTCGTTTGCAATCGCCAATGCACGATGCAGGGATTGTTCAAGGCTTTGGGAAAAAGTAGGCATTCGCTTCCTCTATGGCCCCCGGCCATCATGATCGCCATTGCCCGGTCAGGCAACAACAACCTTCGTCATCCCCTGTCATATAGTCACGCACGATCGTGGCAAAAGCCCGGCTTCGCGCAGCGGTCAGCCAATCGAGCAAAGGCGCCGCGACCGAGAGCCACATCCCGCCAGCCAGCGGGAACGCCATCTGCTTCCGTCAGGCAAACCATTTCCCTCAGGCAAATCGGAAGCAAGACCCGTTCCGCTTCGTGGCGGGTCTGCTCGACGCTGGGCCCGCGTTACTTTTTTTCCATCACACATTGCAGCGGATGCTGGTGCTTCCGCGCAAAATCCATCACCTGGGTTACCTTGGTCTCGGCAATCTCATAGGTGAAAACCCCGCACTCCCCGATGCCATGGTGGTGCACGTGTAGCATGATCTTGGTCGCCGCTTCCGCGTCCTTGTTGAAGAACTTCTCTAAGACATGAACGACGAACTCCATCGGCGTGTAGTCGTCGTTCAAGATCAGGACGCGGTACAGATTGGGGCGCTTGGTCTTCGGCTTGACCTTGGTGATGACCGAGGTGGACGGACCTCCGGTCGTCCCCCCACTACGGCCGCCCTCGTCGTTGCCCATCCGGGGCGCTAATGGTGCGGCAAGCGCCGATAAGGGCGAATTGGTTGCAAAAACTGTCTGCGACATGGCTCAGGCGTTCGACATCCCCAAAGGAAACACGCAACGCACTTGGAGGTTGCGCAACGCCGAAAACAGCCGTCACGGAACTTCCAGCACGCTCAAGAGATCGCCGCTTCCCGGTCCGATCCTTTGCTGGGTCGGCAAAACGCAATATGGGCCCGGCTCCGTCCTGCTGCAAGCACAGATGCGTGGCTCACACGAGGACGGCCGGCCCGACTCCCGGGTCTCGGCGCTCATGCGAAGGTTAATCGTTTCTGGCGGGTTTGACAAAGGAAGCCGACCACTCGTTTAGCGACCATTGACAATAGGTCCGCTTTCGTCCCCGTCGTTCGGCTTTTGCCTTGGCTTTGACCCGTTTTTATGAGGACCGGTTTACCACCTATTTAGCGGCGCACTGAGAAATGGCGGCACCAACCAGATTGCGGTGAACGCCATGTCCATCACAGCCATTTTCAACCGCCTTAGTACAGCGGCCCGCCGGTTCGCCGCCGCGGATCAAGGCAATATAGCGGTAATTTTTGCCTTGGCTTCGGTTCCGATCATCACCTTCGTCGGTGCCGCCATCGACTATTCTCGCGTCAACGCCGCCCGCTCTTCGATGCAGGCGGCGCTCGACTCGACGGCGCTGATGCTGTCCAAGGATCTCACCAACGGAACCATCACAACCTCGCAGATCCAGGCTCAGGCAAAGATCTATTTCGCGTCCCTCTACACCGACAAATCCGGGACGGTCTCACCCGACAGCGTCCAAGCTTCCTACACGCCGAAAGACAGCAGCGGGATAACGAAGATCCAGGTGACCGCTTCCGGTAACCTGCCGACCGATTTCCTAAGAATGGCCGGCTACCCCACCCTCGATTTCGGCACCAGCTCGACCGCTGCCTGGGGCAATACCCGCATGCGCGTAGCAATGGTGCTGGATAACACCGGATCGATGGCCCAGAACGGCAAGATGGCGGCCTTGCAAACGGCGGCCAAAGACATGATCGATACGTTGTCCACCTACAACAAGCAGGAAGGCGACGTCTATATTTCCATCATCCCGTTCGCAAAGGACGTCAACGTTGGAACCGGCTACGTCGACGCGCCGTGGATCAACTGGGCGGAATGGGAAGCTGAGCCGCCGATCTTAAACGACAAATCCACCAGCGCTAACGCGGCCTTTAAAACGGCCGTAGCCGGATCGGACTGCCCTTTCACGAAAAACAATCACGGCTTCGTTTGTATGGACCGGCCTGCAACAACGTCCGGAGCCAAGACCGCAAGCAAAATACCTTCGAGCGGCTACATCTGTCCCGGCCTTGATAGCGGCAGGAAACTTCCCGGCAAAACCAATATTTACTACAATGGGTGCTACACGACCGTCAGCGGCGCGAGCGCAAGTTGCGGATCATTCGGTCCTAACAGATGCTCGTGCTATGGGAGCGGCTCAAGCAAGATATGTCACCTTTGGCGCGGTGACGATACCCCTGCGACGGCTGCAGCAAGGCCTGCGCACAGCACTTGGACCGGCTGCGTCAACGATCGCGACCAGGACCACGATACGGAGAACATCGATCCGGGATCAGCCGTCAATGATGGGACACCGTCAAAGCGGTTCTACGCCGAACAGTGGTCCGATTGCCTTCCCGCCACGATAACTCCGATGAGCAATCAGTGGCAGACTCTCAAGAACCAGATCAGCGCCATGACTCCCAGCGGCAACACCAACCAGGCTGTTGGGCTAGCTTGGGGGTGGCAGTCCCTGAGCACGACGAATGGTCCCATCGCGGCAAAGGCGAAAGAGAGCACCTATGTCTACAAGGATTACATCGTCCTGCTGTCCGACGGATTGAACACCCAAAACCGCTGGAGCACATCTCAGTCGAGCATTGACACCCGTCAGGATATCCTCTGCGGGAACATCAAGAAGGACACGACCAACCCCGTCACAGTGTTCACGATTCAGGTCAACATCAACAACGCAGACCCGAAATCGCAGGTGCTGCAGGATTGCGTGACGACCCCCAACGGCAGCTTCCAAATGATCACGGACCCGAACGAGACTTCGACTGCATTCAAGAACATCCTCACACAAATCTCCAAGCTGCGAGTGGCGAAGTAATCCGATTGCCCGTACCAAGAAAAAAGCCCGGCCATGACGGCCGGGCTTTTGTTTTCCGGAAGCTGGTGCTGGCAGCGTCGATCAGTGCGCCGGGCCGAACTTGGCGACCAGGCCCTCGAACGGCTTGAAGGTCTGCTTGGCGCAGTCGCTGTAGAGGCCAGCGATCTTCTGCGATTCCGCAACGAAGGTCTCATAGGCCGAGCGGGCATACTCGGTCTGGGCTTCCAGCGCCTTCTCGAGCGACTTCACGCCGGACAGCTTTTCCACAAACGACTTGGTGTCCTCGAACGACTTCTTCGCGTAGTCGCCATAGGCGGTCGCGATCGCCTGGACGCCGCTCTGCAGATTGTTCGCCGAAGCTGTGATCGTCTCAATCTGCTCTTTTCCGTAGTTCTGAATGTCTTCAACCTTGACCATAGGAATCCTTTCCCAAGACTTTTTCGCGCAAACCCATTGTCGGCTCAAGCCGACTCCCCGAACGCGCCGTCAAACTAGTGCGGCGCACAATCAAGTCAAGGGATATTGTGCATCGCACAAATTGTTCGAATTTGCCGTAAACCCCGGGTCTTTACGCAACGCTTAATTAAGCTTTTGGAAACTCGGCAGGCCTAACCTTGATTCCCGAACGGGTTCATCTTCCGACAGGCAGCCTGAAAACTGTTTGTGAACAGCATCTTAGCCAGAACAGCGACCCTGGCCGGCCGATGCAACCGGAGCCTCGTTTCCGGAAGCCATCGTCGAACAGGGGATGTCAGCGGCCCGTCGGGCACAATTTTGCCTCACGGGCCGGTGATCAAGATAGAAATTGGGACGGGGAAGTAAATGCTTCGTACAACTTTCGCTTCCTCGCGCGTCTTGCGAGTTGGCGTTCTCGGGCTCATCACCTTCACCACAGCGATCCTGATCTCCAGCGAGAGCGCCGAGGCGCGTCGCTCGCGCCACCGTCATCACGTGCGCTCTCATCAGGTGGATCGCGACAGCTATAGCCCCCAATTCTCCTCCATCATCGTCGACGGCAATTCAGGCTCGGTGCTGGCATCCAACAATCCCGATGGTCTTCGTCATCCGGCCTCGCTGACCAAGATCATGACGCTTTATCTGCTGTTCGAGCGCCTCGAAGCCGGCAGGATGAAGCTGGATACGGAGATGCAGGTATCGGAGCACGCCTCAGAACAGGCTCCCACCAAGCTTGGCCTCCGGCCCGGCCAGACCATCAGGGTCGAGGACGCCATCAAGGGCCTGGTGACGCGTTCCGCCAACGACGCCGCAGTCGTGATCGCCGAAGCCATTGGCGGCGATGAGGATGACTTCGCCAAGATGATGACGCGGAAGGCCCGTTCGCTCGGCATGAGCAAGACGGTCTACCGCAACGCCTCAGGCCTGCCCAACGATGAGCAGGTGACGACCGCGCGCGACCAGGCCACCCTCGGCCGCGCGATCCAGGATCGGTTCCCGCGCTACTATCGGTACTTCTCGACCTCCGTGTTCAATTATCGGGGACAGTCGATCCGCAATCACAACCACCTGCTCGGCAAGGTCGAAGGTATCGACGGCATCAAGACCGGCTACACCCGCGCCTCCGGCTTCAATCTCGTCAGCTCGATGCGCCGCGGCAATCGCCATCTGGTCGGCGTGGTGTTGGGTGGCCGCAGCGGCGGCTCGCGCGACGCCATCATGCGCAGCCTGCTCGCCGAGAATCTCGAGAAGGGCGCAACTATCCGCACCGCCGCCGCCATCACCGAGAAGAACGTCGCGGATGGCAATACCAATGTCGCGGAAGCTGATACTCCGTCCCGCGGCAACGACCAGCCGGCGCAAGTCACTTCCAGCGCCGCCGCCTCCGCTGAGCCCGCAATGGCAGCGCTCACGCCGGCGGCTCCG
>NZ_PSRR01000326.1 GCF_004296405.1 Bradyrhizobium sp. Leo170 | reverse complement strand
CCGAGGCCGAGGAGCCTGCGCAGGAGAACGATCGCGCGATGCGTCGCCGCTCGACCGTGCGCGAGAAAGTGAGCTTCTCCTCGCAGCCCGAGCCCGCGCCCGTCGTCGTGCAAAGCGAATCCGAGCCGATTCCGCCGGCAGAGCCCGCTCCCGCGGCGGTCGCAGAGCCCGCCCCTGCAGCAACGACCACCGAAGCCTCGCCGCGCAAGGCCGGCTGGTGGTCGCGCCGCTTTGGCGGCGGCTAGAGCGTTTTCGAGCGAAGTGGACACCGGTTCGCGTGAAGAAAACGCGTCAAAACAAGAATCTAGAGCTTCGGTTCTGATTCAATCAGAACCGAAAATGCTCTGGAGCATGATCCGGAAAAGTGGAGACCTGTTTTCCGAAAAAGATCATGCTCAAACAAAGAGCTAGAGCGGGATGACGATTCGAAGAAAAGTCATCACGCTCTAGAGCACGATCCGGAAAAGTGGAAGCCGGTTTCCGTAACCCCGCCTCGGTCGATATTTTTCTTCGATCATGCGGAAAATTGCGGTGCCGGCTCAGCGAACGCCAGCAACGATCAAGCGCGCTCCCGCATCGGCGAGACGCTTGCACTGCTCCTCGGATGCGCCGACATCAGTCACCAGAGTCCAGCGCGGCGGCAGCGGCGCCCAGGCCATTTGTTCGGCGCGGCCGAGCTTGCTGGCGTCGGCGAGAACGATGACTTCTTTCGACTGCTGCATCATCAGCGACTTCAGTGCGACCTGCTCGAGATCCGCTTCGCACAGGCCACGGCCATTCACCACGCCGTCGGCGCTCATGACGGCGCGGTCCGCGGTCATGCGCCGCAGCGCGTCATTAGCGAGCGGCCCCATGGTGCTCATGCTGGTGGTGCGCAGCGCGCCGCCCAGCACCACAAGCTCTATGGTCGGAGCCTTGGCGAGGAAGGGCAGCAGCGCAAGGTTGTTGGTGATGATGCGCAGCCGCCGCTGCTGCAGCAGTCGGCCGAAGGCTGCGACCGTCGAGCCGGCATCGAGAATCAGCGTGTCGCCGTCCTCGATCAGATCGATCGCCGCGCGCGCGATCGCCTGCTTCTGTTTGCCCTGGACCGCAAGGCGCTGCTCGAGCGTCGTCTCGGTTGCGTGCGCGGTGAGAATGGCGCCGCCATAAGTGCGGCGCACGGCATTGTTCTTGGACAGATGCTGCAGGTCGCGCCGCACGGTGGAGGCGGAGACGTCGAAGCGCCGCGCGAGATCGTCGACATCGATCTCTCCTGCGTTCAGTGCTTCCAACAGACGAGCGTGACGCTCCTTGCTGCGCATCGACATCGAACCTCAGCCCACAGATTCATTGCCGTCAGCCGAGCCCGACCGTATCGGCTCCGCGGCACGGCCGATGGATACCACGATGCATCGGCCGCGCAATATAAGCGCTTAACCCACATCTAGCTCCTCACTCTGGGAAGCCCGCGCAACGGGCGCCTGGCCTCATGGTTCGAGACGCGCCGCAAGCGGCGCTCCTCACCATGAGGGTCAAAGATTCCGCCGCTAAATTAGACCTCATCCTGAGGAGCCCGCCAACGGCGGGCGTCTCGAAGGATGGGCCGCGAAGGGACCGCCCACCAAGTTCTATTTCATATGCGATAGCCCTGCCTTTTTCAGGCAGCCCCTCAAGCCGCCTTCTTCGGCGCAAGATCGACCGCCTGCCGCAGCGCCTCGATCAGGCTGCGCTCGTCGGCGATGCCCTTGCCCGCGATGTCGAAGGCGGTGCCGTGATCGACCGAGGTGCGGATCACCGGCAGGCCAACAGTGATGTTCACGCCGGCTTCCAGCCCCAGCACCTTGATGGGTCCATGGCCCTGATCGTGATACATCGCGACCACCATGTCGTAGTCGCCGCGGCCGGCCAGGAAGAACAGCGTGTCGGCAGGCAGGGGGCCGCGCACGTCCCAGCCCTTGCGCTGACAGGCTTCCACGGCCGGCGTGATCTTCGCGGCTTCCTCGCCGCGACCGAACAACCCGTTCTCGCCGGCATGCGGATTGATGGCGCAGACGCCGATCTTCGGATTGGCGATGCCGGCGCGCACCAGCACGTCATGTCCGCGTGCGATGACACGCTCGACGAGGCCGGGCTCGATCTTCTCGATCGCATCGAGCAGGCCGATATGCGTGGTCACGTGAATGACGCGGAGTTTCGGCGACACCAGCATCATCGACACTTCCGGCGTGCCGGTCAGATGCGCGAGGAGTTCGGTATGGCCGGGATATTTGTGGCCGGCCGCATGCAGCGCTTCCTTGGAGAGCGGCGCGGTGCAGATGCCTTGTGCGAGCCCTGCCTGCACCACCTGCACGGCTTTCTCGATATAGCGATAGGCCGCCTCACCTGCCGTCGCCGAAACCTTGCCGAACGGCAGATCGTCCGGCACCAGCTTCAGGTCAACGCATTGCACGGCCTTCGACGCAAAATTCGCTTCCTTCGCGTCGCTCAACGCGTCAACCTCAAGCGGCACGCCGACGATCTCACCGGCCTTGCGCAGACGGTTGGCGTCGCCGATCACCAGCGCATTGCAGATCGCCTGCACCTCCGGCTGCGCCAGCGCCTTCATGATCACCTCGGGCCCGATACCGGCCGGATCTCCCATGGTGATCGCAATGGTCGGACGAGTCATATGAAAGTTCCTCTGGTTCGGACGGCGCGAAGGCGCTCGCTGATGCGGATGAGGCTTTGCTCGTCACCGAACGCGCCCGCTTTGGTGGCGATCGGAACGGACAATCGGCCAAGAGTAAGGCCGAGCGACACGCCCGGCTCGATTTCGTCGGCAAGACGGATGCCGTTGACGCCGAAGCGCGACAGCATCGCCGCGGCGGTTTCGCCGCCGGTCGCAGCAAAGGCGCCGATCGCGGGTGCGACGGCCCCCAGAGCGTCGGCGAGACTCTTGGCGAGCTGCGGGCCGAGCGACATGTCGGGGTGATCATCCATCATGATCTCAACCAGCGCATCGCCGCCGCCGGCAAGTCGTTTCATCACGTCCGCGGCGAGTGCCGCCCGGCCGGCACCATCCTTGAGCAGCGTCTCTGGCGCGACCGGGAAATGCGCCACGGTGCCGGTCGCCTCCAGCTCGCGCGCGGCGCCGCGAGACGCGCCGGCGAGCGAGCCCACCACGATCAGGGTGCCGGATTCGCTCGTCGGAATGCGCAGCGCCTCGACGGCATGGCTGACTTCGAGACCGGCCAGTGCGTGCGCGAGGCCGGCGCTGCCGATGAAGAAGGTTGCGGGCGATGCATGCAGGCTCGCCTCCGCGATCAAATGCAGATCGTGTTCAGTCGCGGCGTCGCAGGCCGCGACCACATCGCCCTCCCCGGCCAGTCTCGCGAATGTGGCTTTGAGAGCGCCACTGCGCACGGCAGCGAGCTTGACCTTCTCACCGCGAATGCCCGCGGTCGCGAGAACGTCGACGAGATCGGCATTCGGATAGGTGTGGTCGCGCCGCCAGACCTCGGCCTCCTCGAGGGGGCGGCCTTTGACCAGGATGCGCCCGTCGATCGTGGTGCGGCCGGTGGCCGGAAAGGCCGGCGCGAACACGCCGAAGGCCGGCCCCGACCGCGACTTGAGATGCGCAAGCGCGGCGGCAGTCTCCGCCGCAGGTTGCCCCCGCAGCGTCGAGTCAATTTTTTGAAAAGAATACGCCCGGGTTCGCACAGGCGCGCCAGCACATCGGCATGGCGGGCTGCAGCGGCCCCGGCCGAAAGGCCTCGACTCGCTGCATCGTAGGCCAGGACGGGCAGCTGGTAACCCGACGCGTCGGTCACCTCACCCCACGTCACCGCAGCCGCACGCCCCCTTCTGCCGAAGGCGATCGCACAATCCGCGGCACCGGTGAGATCGTCAGCGACGATCAGCCAGCTTTGGCTTGACGCATTTTCTTGACGCGAACCGGTATCCACGTCGCTCGAAAACGCTTTAGGGGCCATCTTCAGTGACCTGCCTCAGTGACAGCCGAGCGCGCCGCGGGGGTCATCTTGCCGGCAGAAGCCACGCTCTCTTCTGCAGGCTCCTCGACGTCGCGACCAACAACGCGGGCCGTCCAGGCGGTGACGATCGGCACCAGGATTGCGGTAACCACGACGCACGCCGCGACGAGGATGGTCGCGGGCCGCGCCGCGTCCGCATAGGCCGGATTGGCCGCGGCGACAATCGCCGGGACGGCCGCCGCATTACCAGCCGTCGAGGCCGCCGCAACACCCGCGACACCATTCCCGCCAGTGATGCGATCGGCGAAGAACAGCGGGATGCCGGTCACAACCACCACGGCCACTCCCATGCCGAGGCCGAGTAGACCGGCCTGCCAGACCTTCGATAGATCGAGGCCGGCGCCGAGCGCGAAGGCGAAGAACGGGATCATCACAGGCACCGCGCGGCTCAGGAAGTCGCGCATCTCGCGATCGAGATTGCCGATGATCATGCCCACCACCAGAGGCAGGATAGCGCCCACCAGGGTCTGGAATGGAAATGCCGAGAGGCCGGCCACGCCCAAGGTGATCATGGTGAGGAAAGGACCGCTCTCCAGCGACATGATGGTATACGCGCCGACGTCACGCGGGCGTCCATATTGGCCCATCAACGCCATATAGAGACCGCCATTGGTGTCGTTCATGGCGGCGACGATCGCGAGAGTCGAGACGCCCGCGAACATGCCGGCTGCGACCGGCGCTTCTCCCAAAATGCGGCCGAAGATCAGGCCGAGGGCAACGGCAACGCCGACCTTCACGATCAGCAGGGTGCCGCCCTTCTTCACAATGTAGGGGGTCGCGCGGAAGTCGATGCTCGCGCCCATGCAAACGTAAAACACGGCGAGAATCGTCAGTGCGCCGGAGAACAGTGCGCCGGTGAAGGAGCCAAAGAACTTCGGAGTATCGGGAAAGAAGGTCGCAATAAGCGCCCCCACTAACAGCGGGACCACCATCATCCCGCCAGGCACCTTCTCGATCGCCCGCTTAATTGGAACCCGCATTTCTGTTTTCCTCCCGCGCAAGGCGCCCATCCGATCATTCTGCGCATTTCCGCCAGAGAAACGAGCAAACGGCTGCCCGTATATGCTCACATTACGCAACATTCAAGATTTTATTGCGCGCTTCGCGCAATACGGCTACGCGGGCGACGGTCGAACGCCCGCACAAGCCCGGTCCGGTCCGCCCCAGAAATCCGAAAATCACGCCGCCCGTTGTGATCTTGGACGGACGGCGGCCTAATCTTCGGGCGGCTGTCTACCGCCAGCCCTAGCTAGCTTCCTTCAGAACGATCTGCTCCGTACGGAACGGGGCGCACCATGAAAATGGTGCGCCCCGTTAGCGTTTCTTTTGCCGCGGCGAAAAGCTCGCTGGCAGATCACCCCGTGGTGATCGCCGTCTCGACGTCGGACGGATCGATCTGCTTGTTCAGGTTGGCGTGCAGCTTCTTGTGGTCGAGCTCGCCCTCCCACCAAGACACGAACACCGCGGCGATGCCGTTGCCGGTGATGTTGGTGAGCGCACGCACCTCGCTCATGAACTTGTCGATCGAGAACACGATGGCCATGCCCGGCACCAGGGCCGGATTGACCACGGTCAGCGTCGCCGCAAGCGTGATGAAGCCCGCGCCGGTGACGCCGCTCGCCCCTTTTGAGGTCAGCATCGCCACGATCAGGATGGTCAATTGCTGGCCGAAGGTGAGATCGACGCCAAGCGCTTGCGCGATGAACAGCGTCGCCAGCGTCATGTAGATGTTGGTGCCGTCGAGGTTGAAGGAATAGCCAGTCGGCACTACGAGCCCGACCACCGGCTTGGAGCACCCGAGCCGCTCCAGCTTTTCCATCAATTGCGGCAGCGCGCTCTCGGACGAGCTGGTGCCAAGCACGATCAACAGCTCGTCCTTGATGTAGGCGATGAACTTGAAGATGCTGAAGCCCATCACCCGCGCGATCAGGCCGAGCACAAGCACCACGAACAGCGCGGCGGTGCCGTAGAACAGCCCGATCAGGCCGATCAGATTACCGAGCGCTGCGGGACCGAACTTGCCGATAGTAAAGGCCATCGCGCCGAACGCACCGACGGGCGCCGCTTTCATGACTATGCTAATCACGCCGAACACCGCATGTGCGCCATCGTCGATGATGTCGCGCAGCCGCTCGCCGCGCTTGCCCATCGCCATCAGCGCAAAGCCGAACAGGATCGCGAACAGCAGCACCTGCAGGATGTCACCGCGCGCGAACGCGCCGAACACGCTGTCGGGGATGATGTTGAGAACGAAATCGACCGACTTCTGGGCGTGCGCTTGATCCGCGTATTTGGTGGCGCTCGCGACGTCCGCGGCCCCGGGCCTCGCTGCCAGCCCATGGCCGATCTGAAACAGATTGCCCATGATCAGGCCGAGGATCAGCGCGAAGGTGGAGACGATCTCGAAATAGAGCAGCGCCTTGATGCCGACGCGCCCGACCTTGCTGGCGTCCTGGATATGCGAGATGCCCGAGACCACCGTGCAGAAGATGATCGGAGCGATCACCATCTTGATCAGCTTGATGAAGCCGTCGCCGAGCGCCTTGATCCAGTCGTTGGTCGCAACGTTCGGCCACAACCAGCCGACCACGACGCCGAGCACGATCGCGATCAGCACCTGGACATAGAGGATTCGGTACCACGGTTTTTTTGCTGTGCTGGCCTCAGCAGGCCCGCTCGTCGCAATCGTTGCCATGACTCTCACTCCTACTCGAAGATGCGCAAGGCCGATCTCCCGAGCTATGCGGGGACGACCATCTCGAAAATTCAGATTGGCAGCGCCTCGCGCGAGGCCCGCTTACGGGCGGCGATCGGCGAGCCGCCGTGCGGCCGGCAGCAGCGCGGCCCCGAGCGCGGTCTTGACGAGCGTGCCCGCGATGAACGGCACGATCCCGACCAGCCACGCCTTCTCGGCGCCCAAGCCGACGCCAAAGGCGAGCCAGGCAAAACCGGCCGCGAGGATGATGATGTGGCCGAGCGCCATCGCAGCAAACAGCCGGACGACGTTTCGGTCCCAGCCGCGCTCGGCGAGCCCGCCGGTGACGAACGCCGCCGCCACGAAGCCGAACCGATAGTCGGCCGTCGGCCCCATCAGCGGCGCGAGGCCGCCGACCGGTCCGGCAAACACCGGAAAGCCCATCGCGCCTTCGGCCAGATAGGCGATCACGGTCGCAGTTCCGAGCCACGAGCCATAGGCGGCGCCGATCATCAGCACCACCAGCGTCTGCAGCGTCATTGGCACATAGGGCAACGGCAGATTGACCTTGGCCGACAGCGTCAGCAGCGCCGTGCCCAGGAACACCAGGATGGTCCCGCGCCATAGCGAGGAGAATTCACCCGACCGGTTCGGCCACAGCACCGAAGCAAGAGGAAAATGCCTGGCGGCGGCGGACACAGATACCGATCTGACGGACAAGGCCAACTCCGGGGGTGTGACAAACTGGCGCGCTATTTAAGCCAACCAGCAATCCGCGCAACCGCTTCCTGCATCTCCTCTGCGGACCGCGCATAGGAAAAACGGATGAAGGCGCGGCCGTGAATCGGATCGAAATCGACGCCCGGCGTCGCCGCGACATGGGCCTTTTCCAGCATCTGGCGGGCAAATTCGAAGCTGTCGGACGTAAAGTCCGACACATCGGCATAAAGGTAGAATGCGCCATCCGCGGGCAGGAACTTGGTCAGCCCCGCTTTCGGCAGCCCCTCGATCAGAATGCGCCGATTCTCCTGATAGCCGCGCTTGATTGCTTCCATCTCCTCGCGGCCATCGAAGGCGGCTTCGGCTGCGATCTGCGATAGCGTCGGCACCGAAATCGAGAGGTTCTGCTGCAGCCGCTCGATCGGGCGCACCAGCGGCTCGGGCACGACCATCCAGCCGACCCGCCAACCGGTCATGCAGAAATATTTCGAGAACGAATTGATCACGAGGGCGTGTGGGGACAATTCGGCTGCAGTCACCGCCGGGAAGGCGTAGTCGAGCCCATGATAGATCTCGTCCGAGATGAAGCGGATGCCGGCGCTCTCGGCCGCCGCCATCAGGCTTGCAAGAGCTTCGCGCGACATCATCGTGCCGGTCGGATTGGCGGGGCTGCCCACCAGAACGCCTTTGAGCGGCGCCTTGCGATGCGCGTCCAGCAACGCTTCGCCGGTCAGCGCATGCCGCGTTTCGTTCGTCGTCTCGATCAGCACCGGCTCGCAGCCGAGCGCGCTCAGGATATGGCGGTATGGCGGATAGCCGGGCACGGTGACCGCTACGCGATCGCCCGGCTCGAACATCGCGAGAAACGTGAGGATGAAGCCGCCCGACGAGCCCGTCGTGATCACGATGCGCTCGGCATCGACCTCGCATCCATACGTCTCGAGATAATGCCGCGCGATGCGCGCGCGCAGCGAGGGAATGCCGAGCGCGGAGGTATAGTCGATGCGTCCATCGTCGAGCGCCGCGTGGGCGGCTGCAATCGCCGCCGTCGGTGCCGGCGCCGCCGGTTGGCCGACCTCCATGTGGATCACATGCCCGCCGGCCGCCTCGATTCGCGCCGCCGCCGCCATCACGTCCATGACCATGAAGGGCGGAACCTCGCTCCTTCCCGAAGCGGTCAAAAGGTGATTCACGCGGTCTCTAAATGTCGCTTCGGGCATGGATATCTGCTATTTGGGCCGGCGTCGCCGGTTTCGGGTTCCGTAACGACCGGTTGCGCCCCAGACTGGCCGCATTCGGCGGTTTGTTAGGGCATATATTGTCCGTGGCCCGCCGCCAATCGCTAAGACCGCCCCATGCTGCTCCGTTTCGCGCTTCGCAAGAAGACCCTGAAATTGACTGCGCTCGCCACCGCGATCGCGCTGGCGGTCGCGCCCACGATGGCGCTGGCGCAGGAGAACAAGGGCCCGCCGATCCTGCGCGATACTGAGGCCGAGCAATTGCTGCGCGACTATACGAGGCCGATCCTGCGCGCCGCGGGACTGGAGAAGCAGAACATCCAGATGGTCATCATCAACGATGGCACGTTCAACGCTTTCGTTGCCGACGGCCGCCGCATCTTCGTCAATTACGGCGCGCTCATGCAGTCGGAGACGCCGAACCAGATCATCGGCGTACTCGCGCACGAAACAGGGCATCTTGCCGGCGGCCATCTCGCAAAGCTCCGCGAGCAACTGGCGCAGGCGCAGACCCAGATGATCATCGCCATGCTGCTCGGCGCCGGCGCGATGGTCGCAGGCGCACGCGGCGGCGCGAACAGCGGCCTCGCCAATGCCGGTGCCGCGGCAGTCGCGGCGCCGCAGGAAGTGATCCGCCGAACGCTGCTCTCCTACCAGCGCCAGCAGGAAGAGAACGCCGACCGCGCCGGCGTGAAATTCCTGAACGCGACCGGCCAGTCCGCCAAGGGCATGTACGAAACGTTCAAGCGCTTCACCGACGAAAGCCTGTTCGCGGCACGCGGCGCCGATCCGTATCTGATGTCGCATCCAATGCCCGCTGATCGCGTGGCGGCGCTGGCGGAGATCGCGCGCTCCAGCCCCTATTGGGACAAGAAGGATGATGCGGCGCTGCAAATGCGCCACGACATGGTGCGCGCCAAGATCTCCGCCTTCATGGAGCGTCAGGACACCGTCTATCGCCGCTATCCTTCGTCCAACAACGGCCTGCCCGCCCGCTACGCGCGGGCGATCTCGACCTATCTGCACGGCGATCTCCGCAGCGCGCTTGCCCAGATCGACGGCCTGATCCAGGCGCAGCCCAACAACGCCTATTTTTATGAATTGCGCGGCCAGGCGCTGCTGGAGGGCGGCAGGCCGGCGGAGGCGATCGCGCCGCTGCGCAGGGCGGTGCAACTCTCGGGCAACTCGCCCCTGATCGAGATGCTGCTCGGCC
>NZ_PSRR01000325.1 GCF_004296405.1 Bradyrhizobium sp. Leo170 | reverse complement strand
TCCCGGGTCAAGCCCGGGACGACAGCAGCGCGCGCAGTCACGCGACCGCGTCAAAACACCAGGCCAGAATGCCCTTTTGCGCATGCAGGCGGTTCTCGGCCTCGTCGAACACCACCGATTGCGGACCGTCGATCACCTCGTCGGTGACTTCCTCGCCGCGATGTGCAGGCAGGCAATGCATGAACAAAGCATCTGGCTTCGCCAGCGACATCAGCTTGGCATTGACCTGATAGGGCCGGAGTAGATTGTGCCGGTGCTCGCCGTCCTTGTCGCCCATCGACACCCAGGTGTCGGTGACGACGCAGTCGGCGCCACGCACGGCTGCTTCGGGATCGTTGCCGAGCACGATCGGCGCCTGGGTCGCCTTGATCCAGTCGCGCATCGCCTTGTTCGGCGCGAGCTGTGGCGGCGTCGCGATGTTGAGGGCGAACTTGAAACGCTCGGCGGCATGCGCCCATGACGCCAGCACGTTGTTGTCGTCACCGGTCCAGGCCACGATCTTGCCCTCGATCGAACCGCGACGCTCCTCGAACGTCATCAGGTCGGCCATCACCTGGCAGGGATGCGAGCGCCGGGTCAGCCCGTTGATCACGGGGACGGTCGCATGCGCGGCAAGCTCGAGCAGCGCATCGTGGTTGAGGATGCGGATCATGATCGCATCGACATAGCGCGACAGCACCCGCGCGGTATCGGCGATGGTCTCGCCACGGCCAAGCTGCATCTCGGCACCGGTGAGCATGATCGATTCACCGCCAAGCTGGCGCATGCCGACGTCGAACGACACCCGCGTGCGGGTCGAGGGGCGCTCGAAGATCATCGCCAGCGTCTTGCCTTCGAGCGGCTTCGTAGCCCTCTCATGCGCCTTCAGTCTCGCCTTCATGGCGGCGCCGGCGGCGAGCATGGCGCGCAGCTCGTTGAGCGACATTTCGTTGATGTCGAGGAAGTGACGGGGTGCCTTGCTCATCATCCCGCTGCCTTCTTCGACGGTCCACTTGAGAGCGCGGTGCAGGCGCGCTCGAGGCAACCGATGGCGTGCTCGATCTCGGCCTCGCCGACGATCAGCGGCGCGAGGAAGCGCACCACATTATCGCCGGCGCCGACCGTGAGCAGCTTCTGCTCGCGCAGGGCGTTGACGAGGTCGCCCGAGGGCACCACGGCCTTGACGCCGATCAGAAGCCCCTCGCCGCGCACGTCCGCGAGAATGGACGGATAGCGGTCGACCACGGAGGCGAGCTTCTGCTTGAGCAGGAGCGACATCTTCTGCACGTGATCGAAGAAGCCGGGCTGCAGCATCACATCGAGCACGGCGCTGGCGGCCGCGACCGCGAGCGGGTTGCCGCCGAAGGTCGAGCCGTGCGAGCCCGGCGTCATGCCGGACGCGGCTTCCGCAGTCGCAAGGAAGGCGCCGATTGGAAAGCCGCCGCCGAGCGCCTTGGCCAGCGACATCACATCGGGAGTGACCCCGATGCGCTTGTAGGCGAAGAGATCGCCGGTGCGGCCCATGCCGGTCTGCACCTCGTCGAAGGCAAGCAGGAGGCCGTGCTCGTCGCAGAGCTGGCGCAGCGCCTTGAAGAAGGCCGGCGGCGCGGAACGCACACCGCCTTCGCCCTGCACCGGCTCGATCAGGATGCCCGCAGTCTGCGGACCGATCGCGCGCTTCACCGCTTCGATATCGCCATGCGGCACCTGGTCAAAGCCGTCCATCGGCGGGCCGAAGCCCTCGAGATATTTCGCCGCGCCGGTCGCGGCCAGCGTCGCGAGCGTGCGGCCATGGAAGGCGCCTTCGAAGGTGACGATGCGATAGCGCTCCGGATGTCCCTTCGAGAAGTGATAGTGACGCACGACCTTGATCACGCCTTCCATCGCTTCCGCGCCGGAATTGCAGAAGAACACGAAGTCCGCAAAACTCTGCTCGCACAGCCGCGCGGCAAGCTTCTCGCCGTCCGGGCTCTTGAACAGGTTCGACATGTGCCAGAGCTTCGTCGCCTGCTCCTGCAGCGCCTTCACCAGATGCGGATGGGCATGGCCGAGCGCGTTCACCGCGACGCCGGAGGTGAAGTCGAGATAACGCTCGCCTTTGGTCGAGATCAGCCAACAGCCTTCCCCGCGTTCGAAGCCGAGATCGGCCCTGGCAAAAACGGGAAGCAGATGCGACGTGGCGCTGTCGGTCATGGCGATCACTGAAGGGTTTTAGACAAGCCTTTCAGATGAGCCCTGGCGGCGTGCAGCGATGCAGACACGCGGCTGGAGCTCATCCAGCGAAAACAAAACGTGCCGCCTTTGCAGGGCGGCACGTAAAGGCATTCTATGCGCGCGGCGGGTGCTGTCAATCGCCACGAAGCCGCCAGGCCGCGCTGCAAAGTACCGGGTAATCCGCGGGTTTCCAGTGTAGTGGAAAAGCCCGATTGCAATCCCTAAATGTCGGAACATGTGGACGCATAGGCGCGGACTCTTGCGCCAGAGTCACGCCATATTGTAGCGTTTGGCCTGTCGGGTACGACATCTCGTGCGGCAGTTTTGATCCCTAGAGTCCTTTGTGTGCGGCGTACACGTTCGGGTGCGGTTTTCGTGCCCGGCGAGCCTTAAGGGATTCTGCCCGCAGGGATTTTTGAGATTAGGCATCGCAGCGCTGTCCCAGGATCGGCCGGCGCAACGCGAAGGGAAAGATGCGATGACGGTATTGACCTGGTCCGACGAACGCGTCGAGCAATTGAAGAAGCTCTGGGAAGCCGGGCTCTCGGCCAGCCAGATCGCAGCGGAACTCGGCAACGTGACGCGCAATGCAGTGATCGGCAAGGTGCACCGGCTCGGCCTCTCGGGCCGCGCCAAGAGTCCTGCTGCAGCCGCGCCGCGGCAGCGCAAGGCGCGTCCCGCACAGCCGATGATGCGCGTAGCGCGGCCGGTCTCCCGCGGCAACACCGCACTCGCCCACGCCTTCGAGGTGGAGGTGGAAGCGGACCCTATCGCCTACGACAATGTGGTGCCGATGAGCCAGCGGCTGTCGCTGCTCGAATTGAACGAGGCCACCTGCCACTGGCCGGTCGGCGATCCCTCGAGCCCGGAATTCTTCTTCTGCGGCGGCAAGGCGCTTCCCGGCCTGCCCTATTGCGCGCACCACTCCCGCGTCGCCTACCAGCCGGCAGCGGACCGCCGCCGTCCGACGGTCAAGCCGTCACACGGCAAGTAAGCCGACGACAGATCGTAGCCCGGGTGAAGCGCAGCGCAACCCGGGAAGGCTGTATCAGCAGGTCCAAATTTCCCCGGGTTACGCTTCGCTGCACCCGGGCTACGGATTGAGGTCGCCGAGTTACGACTGCTCGGCCTTCGCGAAGCGATCATCCAGCGCGTAGCCCGCGCCGCGGACGGTGCGGATCGGATCCTGCTCGCGGCCGGGATTGAGCAATTTGCGCAGGCGGCCGATGTGGACGTCGACGGTGCGCTCGTCGATATAGATGTCGCGCCCCCAGACGCTGTCGAGCAACTGCTCGCGGCTGAACACGCGGCCGGGATGCTCCAGGAAGAACTCCAGCAGGCGATATTCGGTCGGGCCGAGATCGATCGGACGGCCCGAGCGCGCGACGCGACGCTTCTCGCGGTCGAGCTCGATATCGCCATAGGTGAGCACGGTGGCGAGCCGCTCCGGGCTTGCCCGGCGCAACAGGCCCTTCACCCGCGCGAGCAGTTCGGGCACCGAGAACGGCTTGACGATGTAGTCGTCGGCGCCGGTCGCCAGTCCCCTCACGCGCTCGCTTTCCTCGCCGCGCGCGGTCAGCATGATGATCGGGAGCTGCTTGGTCTCCGGCCGCGCCCGTAGACGGCGGCACAGCTCGATGCCGGAGAGCCCCGGCAGCATCCAGTCGAGCACGACAAGGTCGGGAATGCGTTCCTTGAGCCTTGTGTCCGCATCATCTCCACGGGCGACCGTTTCGACATCATAGCCTTCTGCATCGAGATTGTAGCGCAACAGCGTCGTCAGCGCTTCTTCGTCTTCGACCACCAGAATGCGTGCGCTCATCGGCTTGGCTTCTCCTATAGCGGGATGACTCTCTGCCTGAATCGTCATCCCACTCTTCCTTTGATGTTTTGAGCAGGATCTTCTTCGGAAAACCGGCTTCGACTTTCCTGGATGTGCTCTAGTTGCCCGGAACGGTCGTGGCGAACGTCGTCATATCCCCCTTCGGCCGCTTGTCGGTCATCTGCTGACCCTCGATCATGTAGAACACCGTCTCCGCGATGTTGGTGGCGTGGTCGCCGATCCGCTCGATGTTCTTGGCGCAGAACATCAGGTGGATGCAGAACGAGATGTTGCGCGGATCTTCCATCATGTAGGTGAGGAGCTCGCGGAACAGCGAGGTGCAGATCGCGTCCACCTCCTCGTCGCTCTTCCAGACGTTCATCGCGGCCGGCAGATCGTGCGCGGCATAAGCGTCGAGCACGGACTTGACCTGCGACAGCACGAGGTCGGTCATGTGCTCCAAGCCGCGGATCAGCTTCAGCGGCTGGAAGTCGTTCTCCAGCGCGGCGACGCGCTTGCCCATGTTCTTGGCGAGGTCGCCGATCCGCTCGAGGTCGGTCGCCACCCGCATCGCGCCGACGATCTCGCGCAGGTCGACGGCCATCGGCTGGCGGCGGGCGATCGTCAGCACGGCGCGCTCTTCGATCACGCGCTGCAGGCTGTCGATCTCGATGTCGGAAGCGACGACACGCTTGCCGAGCGCAATGTCGCGGCGGATCAGCGCATCGACGGATTCGGTGATCATCCGTTCGACCAGCCCGCCCATCTCCGCGACCAGACGGGTCAGTTCCTGAAGATCGCTGTCGAACGCCTTGGCGGTATGTTCAGAAGCCATGATGTCCCTCCTCAACCGAACCGGCCGGTGATGTAGTCCTGGGTGCGACGATCGCTCGGCGAGGTGAAGATCTTGCTGGTGTCGTCGAACTCGATCAGTTCGCCCAGATACATGAACGCGGTCTTATCGGAGACGCGCGCCGCCTGCTGCATGTTATGCGTGACGATCGCGATCGTGTAGTCCTCCGACAGCTCCTGGATCAGTTCCTCGACCTTGGCGGTCGAGATCGGATCGAGCGCCGAGCAGGGCTCGTCGAACAGGATCACTTCGGGCCGCACCGCAACCGTACGGGCGATGCACAGACGCTGCTGCTGGCCGCCGGAGAGGCTCAGGCCGGAGGCGTTGAGCTTGTCCTTGACCTCGTTCCACAGCGCGCCGCCGCGCAGCGCTTTCTCGACTCGGCCGTCCATTTCGGATTTCGAGATCTTCTCGTAAAGGCGGATGCCGAAGGCGATGTTCTCATAGATCGTCATCGGGAACGGCGTCGGCTTCTGGAACACCATTCCGATCCGCGCCCGCAGCAGGTTGAGATCGAGCTTGGGGTCGAGAATGTTGGTCTTGTCCAGCATCAGTTGGCCGGTGGCGCGCTGGCCGGGATAGAGGTCGTACATCCGGTTGAAGATCCGCAGCAGCGTTGACTTGCCGCAACCGGAAGGACCGATGAAGGCGGTGACGCGGTTGGTGCCGAGCGCCAGGTTGATGTTCTTCAGCGCGTGGTGCTCGCCGTAATAGAAGTTGAGGCTGCGTGCCGTCACCTTCGGCGGCGCTTCCGGCAGCGATTTCTGGGGAATGGCCGCGCTCGGGCTGGTCGTCGATACGGTCATATCGGTCATTTTGCGCTCCTTTCGGCGCCGAGGATGCGCGCGCCGATGTTGAGCGCGAGCACGGTCAAGGTGATGAGCAGGGCCCCGCTCCAGGCGAGCTCTTTCCAATAGGCGTAGGGGCTCTGCACGAAGTTGTTGATGGTCACCGGCAGGTTCGCCATCGTCTTGGTCAGGTTCAGGCTGAAGAACTGATTGGACAGCGCGGTGAACAGCAGCGGCGCGGTCTCACCGGCGACGCGGGCGGTCGCCAGCAGCACGCCGGTGATCAGGCCGGAGCGCGCCGCACGATAGGCGATCCGCTTGATCACCAGCGAGCGCGGAAGGCCAAGCGCGGAGGCCGCCTCCCGCAGCGGGTTAGGGACGAGCAGCAGCATGTCCTCGGTGGTGCGCAGCACGACGGGGATGACGATCACCGCCAGCGCCAGACAGCCGGCCAGCGCGGAGAAGCCGCCCATCGGCACGACGACCGCGCCATAGATGAACAGGCCGATGATGATCGACGGCGCGCTCAAGAGGATGTCGTTGATGAAGCGGATCACCGAAGTGAGCCGGTCATGCTTGCCGTATTCGGCGAGATAGGTGCCGGCAAACAGGCCGAGCGGCGCGCCGATGCCGACACCGATCACGGTCATGATCACCGAGCCGACGATCGCGTTCAGGAGACCGCCATCGGTGGAGCCGGGCGGCGGCGTGTTCTTGGTGAAGACATCGAGGCTGAGGCCGGCGAGGCCGTTGTAGAACAGCGTGAACAGGATCAGCGCCAGCCAAGTCACCCCAAACGCGGCAGCGGCGATGCAAAGCCCGCGGATGATGATGTCGTTGCGACGGCGAGACCTGTAAATCGGATTCATGGCTCAGTTCCCCGCCTTCTTTTCCAGACGCATCAGCATCAGTCGCGCACAGGCGAGAACAATGAACGTCAGCACGAACAGCAACAGGCCGAGCAGGATCAGGCCCGATTGGTGCAATCCGTCACTCTCGGCGAATTCGCTCGCGATCGCCGCCGAGATCGTCGTGCCCGGCGCGAAGATCGAGGAGGAGATGCGGAACGAGTTGCCGATGATGAAGGTCACGGCCATGGTCTCGCCGAGTGCGCGGCCGAGGGCCAGCATGATGCCGCCGATCACGCCGACGCGGGTATAGGGGATCACGACGTTGCGGACGACTTCCCAGGTGGTGCAGCCGACCCCGTAGGCCGCCTCCTTCAGGACCGGCGGCACTGTCTTGAACACGTCGACCGAGATCGCCGTGATGAAGGGCAGCACCATGATCGCCAGGATCAGCGCGGCGTTGAACAGGCTGAGATAGGACGGCGGGCCGCCGAACACCGCGCCCAGCAGCGGCACGCCGTCGAACAGGCGGATCATGAACGGCTGGAAGGTGTTGGCGAGGAACGGGCCGAGCACGAAGAAGCCCCACATGCCGTAGATGATCGAGGGGATGCCGGCCAGGAGCTCAATCGCGATGCCGATCGGGCGGCGCAGCCATTGCGGGCAAAGCTCGGTGAGGAAGATCGCAATGCCGATGCCGACGGGAATGGCGATCAGCATCGCGATGATAGAGGTGATGAGCGTGCCATAGATCGGCCCGAGCGCACCGAGCACCGGCGGATCGGCCGACGGCGCCCAGCGCTGCGTCGACAGGAAGGCGAAGCCGTATTCCTTCATCGCCGGCCAGGCGCCGGCAATCAGCGAAAGAATGATGCCGCCAAGGATCAGGAGCACCGAAATCGCGCAGGCCCGGGTGATCCAGTAGAAGGTGATGTCACCGAGTTTGAAGGCGCTGAGGGCCTTGGCACGATCGTAAGGTCCGGAGGCTGCCATTACGTCGCTTTGAACGGCCATGTCTGCCACGCCAATCCCCTGTGTTGACTGATACAATAGAAGGGTCGCTTCTTGTCGAGCGATCTTGCCGACGAGTTTATCCGGCGCCGCTTCTGGGTCCGAGGACCAGACCCGGAACCCCTTGGGATTCCGGGATCACTTGCTGCACTCGCGCCCCGGAAGATGACGGGGCGCGAGGCTCTCGATGCGAGGCTCAGCTCTTGATGTCCGAGGCCCAGGTCTTTTCGATCAGCTTGACGACCGCTTCCGGCATCGGAATGTAGTCGAGCTCCTCGGCGGCCTTGCCGCCCTTCTCGAACGACCACTTGAAGAACTTGATGGCTTCGCCCGAAGCCGCCTTATCCGTCGGCTCCTTGTGCATCAGGATGAAGGTCGCCGCGGTGATCGGCCAGGACGCATCGCCCGGCTGGTCGGTCAGGATCACGTAGTAGCCCGGAGCCTTGGCCCAGTCCGCGTTGGAAGCAGCAGCCTGGAACGCAGCAATGGTCGGCTGCACGGTCTTGCCCGCCTTGTTGACCATCGCGGCATAGGTCAGCTTGTTCTGCTTGGCGTAGGCGTATTCGACGTAGCCGATGGCGTTCTTGGTCTGGCTGATGTTGCCGGCAACACCCTCGTTGCCCTTGGCGCCAACGCCAACCGGCCACTCGACCGCAGTGCCCGAGCCGACCTTGGACTTCCAGTCGGCGTTCGACTTGGAGAGGAAGTCGGTGAAGTTGAAGGTGGTGCCCGAACCGTCGGAACGGCGCACGACAGTGATGGCGTCAGAGGGCAGCTTCAGCTTCGGATTGAGCTTGGCAATCGCCGCATCGTCCCACTTGGTGATCTTGCCGAGATAGATGTTGCCGATCACTTCGCCCGACAGCACGAGCTCGCCCGGCTTGATGCCTTCGAGGTTCACGACCGGCACGATCGCGCCCATCACCATCGGCCACTGGACGAGTCCGTCCTTCTCGAGCTGCTCGGCCTTCAGCGGCGCATCGGTGGCACCGAAGGTCACGGTCTTGGCCTGGATCTGCTTGATGCCGGCGCCCGAGCCGATCGACTGATAATTCAGCCCGTTGCCCGTTTCCTTCTTATAGGCGTCCGCCCATTTGGAATAGATCGGGAACGGAAATGTCGCGCCCGCGCCAGTGATATCGGCCGCGAAGGCCGACGTCGAAACGGCCACCAAGCCGGCAGCGACGATTGTCCTAAAGAAATTCATGGGGTGGTCTCCAATCCTGTGAGCGAAGCGCCGGATGCGCCCGATCGCGCTCACGCCGGTCCGTTTAGGAGCGGTCGATGCTCGTTTTACGAAGGTTGGGTGACAGTTGGATGACACATTCAAGCAATTGAAATTGCTTGATTTTATGCCGCTGCGGCGGTCTTCACCTGGGGAAAACAGGCGGTAAAAGTAGCGCCGTTTTTCGGCACGCTTTCGATTAAGAGACGGCCGCGATGACGGTTAAGAATATGTTTCACCAAGGATAATCCGAGCCCGGTTCCGCCCTGGAGGCGGCTGTCGCCGACGTCGACACGATAGAAGCGCTCGGTCAGCCGCGGCAGGTGTTCCGGGGCGATGCCGGGACCGAAATCCCGCACCAGGACCCGGATCTCCGGGGCGCCCTCGCCGGAGGCGGCCTCCTTGAGCGAGACGATCACCCTGCCGCCGGAGGCGCCGTATTTCAGGGCGTTCTCGATCAGGTTTTCGAACAGCCGCAACAGCTCCTCGCGGTCGCCCGCGATCATGACCGGCGCCTCGGGAAGCTGGATCTCGATCACGACCTGCCGCTCGCGCGCCAGCGGCTCCAGGCCGTCGGCGACCTGGCGGATGATCGGGATCAGGTCGACGCAGGTGTCGGGGCGGACATGGGCCGAGAGCTCGACCCGCGACAGCGACAACAGATCGTCGATCAGCCGCGCCATCCGGGTGGCCTGGGTGTGCATGATGCCGAGGAAGCGCTCCCGCGCCCGCGGATCGTCCCTGGCCGGCCCCTGCAGGGTGTCGATGAAGCCCGACAGCGCCGCGAGCGGCGTCCGCAATTCGTGGCTGGCATTGGCGACGAAGTCGGCGCGCATTTCCTCGACCCGGCGCAGCGGCGTCAGGTCGTGGAAGGTCATCAGCATGCATTTGTCGGTGCCGCCGAACAGGGTCGGCACCGGCACCGGCGTGATCACCAATTCCATCCAGCGATCGACCGGGACATGATCGAGATAGGTGGCGCGCCGCGGCTCGGTGGTGGCGATCGCCTCGCGCAGCGCGGTGATGATCTCCGGCGACCGCAACGCGAATTGGGCCAGCTCGTTCTTGCGCAGCGCCGGCGCCAACTGGGCCGCTGCGGCATTGAGATGGATGACGCGCCCGGCGCGGTCGAGCAGCACCGCCGGGTCCGGCATGCCGGCGACGACGGCGGCAACCGCCCCGTTCTCGAC
>NZ_PSRR01000324.1 GCF_004296405.1 Bradyrhizobium sp. Leo170 | reverse complement strand
CCAACCCGCCATCGCGTCCGGCCGCGCAGAATTAGCGCCCGTAGCCCGGGGGGAGCGAATGCGTAACCCGGGACGTCTGCATCAGTAGCGGTCCCGGGTTACGCTGGCGCTTCACCCGGGCTACGATTCAGAGCCCAATCTCCCGTTCGATCCCGATCGCCTGCAGGAACGCCTTGTCGTGGCTGACGACGACCAGCGCGCCATCGAAGTCGCGCAGCGCGCTTTCCAGTTCTTCGATCGCGGCGAGGTCGAGATGGTTGGTGGGCTCGTCCAACAGCAACAATAGCGGCGGTTCCGGCCGCGCGAACACGCAAGCCAAGCCTGCGCGCAGGCGCTCGCCGCCGCTCAACGTATCCACGATCTGCAACGCAGCCCTGTTGCGGAAGGCAAATCGCGCCAGCGCGGCATGCGCTTCATTGGCTGACAATTCCGGATTGAGCCGGCGCAGATTGTCCAAAATGCTGGTGCCGGGATCGAGCAGGCCGACATGCTGGTCGAGCATCGCGATCCGGTCGGTGCGACGATGGATCGTGCCGGCAGTCGGCTGCGCCGCTCCAGTGATCAGGCGGAGCAGCGTGCTCTTGCCCGTGCCATTGGCGCCGCCGATCGCGACGCGCTCGGGGCCGCGCAGCTCGAACGACAGCGGGCCGAACAGGTGGCGGGCGGCAAAGGCCATCGCCACGTCGTTGAAAGTGAGGAGCTCGCGATTGGAGGGAAGGGTGGTCTTCGGCAGGTCGATCGACAGCGGCGTCACGATCTCCACCCGCGCGCGGGCTTCCTCGAATGCATCCGCGCGCTCGCCGATCAGGCGCTCGGCGAGATGGCCTTCGCGCGCGGCGCTGGCCTCAGCGCGTTCCTTCTCGCGGTCCATGAACATCTTGTCCTCGATGCCCTTGGCGCGCCAGGCTCGGCCGGCCTTGTCGCGGCGCGACTTTCTTTCGCGCGCCTTCTGCGTCGCGCGCTCGGCGCTGCGCAGCGCATCGGCCGCCCGCTCCAGTTCGGTTTCAGCGCGCGAGCGTGCCGCGTCGCGCTGCTCGGCGAAATCAGGCCACGCGCCGCCGAAAATCGTGACGCCAACCGGCGTCAGTTCGACGATGCGGTTGACATGCTCCAACAGCGTACGGTCGTGGCTTGCGACCACGATGCCGCCTTGCCATCGCCCGAGCAGTTGCGCCAGCGCCTCGCGGCCGTCGGCATCGAGATTGTTGGTGGGCTCGTCCAGCAGCAGCACGTCAGGTGCCTGGATCAGCAGCCGCGCCAGCGCGACGCGCGTTCGCTCGCCGCCGCTGAGCGACGCTACCGCGCGATCGAGCGATAGGGCGGGCAGGCCCACTTCCACCAACGTGGTCTGTAGTCGTGCTGCCAGTGTCCAGTCAGCCGCGCTGGCATCCTCGAGCGTGCCATCACCGCGCTCGAGCCGGTGCAGCCGCGCGAGCTCGCCATCGACGCCGAGGGCTTGCGCCAGCGTCGCCCGCCCGTCGGCGATCTGCGCGAGCATGCCGATCGATCCGGCACGGTGAACCGATCCGGCTGCTGGTTCGACCTCGCCCGCGATCAGGCGCAGCAGTGTCGATTTGCCGCAGCCGTTGCGTCCGACGATGGCGGTGCGCTCGCGTCCGATCGCGAGCGTCAGCTCATCGAACAGTGGGCGGCCCTCAGGCGCGTGAACCGAGATGGAATCCAGGACGACAAAGGCAGGCATGGAGAGCTTCCGAAATGGACAGGTTTCGCGGCGCGATTCGCTTGGCGATATCCATTTCGCTCTCCACTCTGGTTTGTCGGTGAAGCCGGTGCCAGGGCACCGGCTATCTGCAACGGATCAGGCTTGCGGCCTGTTGTCCGGTACCTGGGCCGTCGTCGCGGCGATTGCGCGCGAACGGAAATACTCCAGCACGAAAAGCCGGATCGCGGACGACAGATTGCCCTGCTGGCGATTGCTGTCGATCTCGCCGACCAGCTCCGACAGCGTCATGTTCCGGAGGCCCGAGATTTCCTTCATGCCATTCCAGAACGCTTCTTCGAGGCTGACGCTGGTCTTGTGGCCGGCGACCACGATCGAACGTTTGACGACGGGCGATTTCATGATGCGTCTCCGCCGTCGATGCGATGCTGATCCAACAGCTTCTTGTCGCGCGCGTTACGAAGCTCATCCGCTTTCCGTTCAGACTTGTTGCGACCAAATCGTGCGCGGTTGGTTTCAGCCTGCTTCGCAGCTTCTTTGCGCTGCTCTTGTTTTCTTACTCGGTTCAAATTGATCACGTGCCCCATGCCCACCCCATCATCCAGCGATCCCGAAGCGCAAATGCCTGTTGGCGAAACAGCCGCAGCCAAGTTGCGCGCAAGCACAGCACATGCCCATCCGAAATCACTATATAGCGCCTAGTGATAGCATCAAAGGTTAGCTTCGCCCCGCGAAAACCATATATTTCGCCGCTGTCCCATGCGTCAACGCAACGCCCGTTGCAACCAATCTCATTCTTTAGGCGTTATGATCCATAATTATATCAGTCGAGGGGCTGCGCTAATTCGTAGCGCGCCAGCACATCCTATCACCGCTTTTTCCCGGGAAAATTATGCAATTCGCGGTTCACTTAACCCGGATGTGTCATTTTGCCCGGCTGCACCAGGGAATCGAATTCACGTTCCGATACATAGCCGAGCCGCAACGCCTCTTCCTTGAGCGTAGTGCCACGCGCATGTGCTGCTTTCGCGACTTTCGCGGCGTTGTCGTATCCGATCTTCGGCGCAAGCGCAGTGACGAGCATGAGCGATCGCTGCATCAGCTCGCCGATGCGTTTCTCATCGGCACGTATCCCGACCACGCAATGCTCGGTGAAGGAGCTGATAACATCCGACAGGAGCTGAACGGAACTCATCATGCAATATGCCAACACTGGCTTGTAGACGTTCAGCTCGAAGTGTCCCTGGCTGCCCGCGATGGTGACGGCGGTTTCGTTCCCGAAGACGTACGTGCATACCATCGTCATCGCCTCGCATTGCGTCGGGTTCACCTTGCCCGGCATGATCGAGGAGCCCGGCTCGTTCTCCGGCAGGATCAGTTCGCCGAGGCCTGAGCGCGGGCCCGAGCCGAGGAAGCGGATGTCGTTGGCGATCTTGAACAGCCCGGTCGCCACCGAATTGATCGCACCGTGCACCAGCACATAGGCGTCGTTGGAGGCCAGCGCCTCGAACTTGTTCGGCGCACTGATGAACGGCAGCTTCGTGATCTTGGCGACGTGCCTTGCGAACAGTCTCGCAAAGCGTGGCTTGGAGTTGAGGCCGGTGCCGACAGCGGTGCCGCCTTGCGCCAGCGGCAGGAGATCCTTCGCCGCTGTACGCAGCCGCGCGATGGCGCTCTCGACCTGCGCGGCATAGCCGGAGAATTCCTGACCCAGCGTCAGCGGCGTCGCATCCTGGGTGTGGGTGCGGCCGATCTTGACGATCTTCGCGAACGCTTTCTCCTTGCGGCGCAGCTCGCGATGCAATTCGCTGAGCGCAGGAATCAGCCTGCTGAAAATTCCCTGCGCCGCTGCGATGTGCATCGCCGTCGGAAACGAGTCGTTCGACGACTGGCTCATGTTGACGTGGTCGTTGGGATGAACCGGTTTCTTCGCGCCGAGTTCAAAGCCGAGCAGTTCGTTGGCGCGGTTGGCGATCACCTCGTTGAGGTTCATGTTGGTCTGCGTGCCCGAGCCGGTCTGCCACACCACCAGCGGGAAATGATCGTCGAGCTTGCCTTCGATCACTTCTTTCGCGGCGCGCGTGATCGCATTGGCACGGCGCGCGTCGATCAGGCCGAGCTCGCGGTTGGTGAGCGCTGCCGCCAGTTTCACGATGCCGAGCGCATGCACGATCTCGATCGGCATGCGGTCGCGGCCGATGCGGAAATTCTGCCGGGAGCGTTCGGTCTGCGCGCCCCAATAGCGGTCGGAGGCGACGTCGATCGGACCGAAACTGTCGGTCTCGACGCGGATGGTTTTGTTTTTTTGTGAGGAGGATGTTGATCGAGCCATTGCCAATGTCCGTTGCGCCGTGAAGCGGCGTAACGTTCATTCTACAGCGTCGACGATTGATGCGTGTTTAGATTATTTCTTGCGGAAGCGGTCGAGCCGAACCACCTCGGCGCCTTCGCTCGGCTTTTCCGAGTCTTCCTTCTCTTCCGAAGCGGTCTCGGCCGCCTGCGCAGGCGGCGATGGTGCAGGCGAAGCCGCAGGCAGCTTGGGCTCGGGCTTCTCGGGCGCGACCTCCTCCTCGGACGGTTCGAAATGCAGGCCGAACTTCACGGAGGGATCGAGGAAGCTCTTGATGGCGGCGAAGGGCACGACGAGCCGCTCCGGAATGCCGCCGAACGAAAGTCCGACTTCGAAACGATCGTCCGTCACCACCAGGTCCCAGAACTGGTGCTGCAGGATGATTGTCATCTCCTGCGGATACTGCGCGAGCAGCCGCGGCGAGATCTTCACGCCGTCGGCGTTGGAGATGAAGGTGATGTAGAAATGATGCTCGCCGGGAAGTCCGTGCTCCGCGGCGTCCGCCAGCACGTGGCGCACCACCCCGCGCAGCGCGTCGCGCGCCAGCACGTCATATCGGATGTGATCGGTCGCCATGATGGTCCTGTCGCGTTCAAAAATGGCCGGCCGCATGCCGGTCGCCCGACTCGCCTTTAGCTATATGGTATCCCGGCCACAAGCCAAGGTCAGCAGGCCTTCCGGATCGAATTTGCGGCGCAAGCACCCGCTTGGGATGCACGCACTTTACCATGCAAATGTGAAGTGGAGGCTTCTGTTGCCAGGTGCCTCCGAACCCCGCCTAGCGGAGCTTAACCCGCTAGGGCTTTAAAGTGGTCTTTCAAACTGCGTTACGCAGCCTGAGCAACCGGAGCATAGTTGTCGTTGGCAACTATTGCATTGGCCCGATATCGGCGGAACCATACCGAGAAAAAACACGCCCTTTACGCCCTCGTCGATCCTATTTCGCCCCCGCCGGAACCCACGGCTCTCGGTTCCGCATGGGCTCTGGTGGAGGCGCCGGGTACCGCCCCCGGGTCCGAATGGTTTATTTCGACGGTCATTTATTTCCATAGCCGGCAAGCCGGCACTCCCAATATAGGGGGTAAAGCAACGGAAAAACAGGCCCTTGGCGGCCCCATCCCGGCGTTTCATGCATGGAACGGCTTCGGTTTATCGCCTTGGCCGGCGGGATGCGGCATTTTAGGGTCTTGCCATGTCCTCCGATTCTCCGCCGGCCGCCGCTCCCGTGGCGGACCTTCCCGCCTCGACCCCGCCCATCCAGCCCAGTCTGGGGGAACTGTTCGTGGCCTTTGCAAAAATGTCCCTGGCCGGCTTCGGCGGGGTCCTGGTCTGGGCGCGCCGGGGCATCGTCGAGCAGCACCGCTGGATGACCGCGGACGAGTTCAACGAGACCTTCGCCCTGTGCCATTTCCTGCCAGGGCCGAATATCGTCAATCTGTCGTTCGTGTTCGGCTCCCGCTTCCGGGGGCTCGCCGGCGGGATCGCGGCCTTTGCCGGGCTGGTCGGCCCGCCGATGCTGATCGCGATCGTGCTGGCGGCGCTCTACAAGCATTACGGCGAGCTCGAAGCGCTGCGGCGGACGCTCGCCGGCGTAGCATGCGTCGCCGTCGGCCTTCTGCTGTCCGTGATGCTCAAGATGACGATGCCGCTGGTGAAGCGGCGCGATATCGCCGGGCTCGTAGTCCTCATGGCGGTCTTCATAGCGATCGGGGTGTTGCGGCTGCCGTTGGCGGAGGTGCTGCTGGTCGCCATCCCCGCGAGCCTAGCCGTCACGCTGCTGATTCGCCAACGGGGGCGGGCATGAATGAGGATATGAATCCGATTGCGACGCTGATCTGGACGTTCGGCCTGATGTCGCTGTTTGCCGTCGGCGGCGCCAATGCGGCCATTCCCGAAATGCACCGGATCGCGGTCGAAGTCCACCACTGGATGACCGACAAGGAGTTCGCCGACGTCTTCGCGATCTCGCAATTGTCGCCGGGGCCGAACGTGCTGATCGTGACCCTGATCGGCTACTCCGTCGCCGGCATCGCGGGGGCACTGGCGGCGACACTCGCGATGTGCGGGCCGACCGCGCTGCTTGCCTATTATGTGAGCGGGCTGCTCACGCGCTCGCGCCATTCGCGCTGGCCGGCGATCATCCAGGCGGCACTGGTTCCGCTTTCGATCGGGCTGATGGCCGCGAGTGGGTTCATTTTGGCCCGGACTTCCGACCAAAGTTGGATTGCCGCTCTTACGACGGTGATAACGGCCATTGTTGCCTTTGCGACGCGGCTTAACCCTTTTTGGCTGTTGCTGGCCGGGGGCGTCCTCGGTTTCGCTGGCGTTATTTGACGAAAATCGCTAGGCAAGGCCGGGGCGGGTTGCAAATCCAGCCGATAGAATAACAGGGCCCGCGGTGCGGGCACGGAGGAGACATGCATGGCCGAAACGATGGGCCAAACCGCATCAAGCACACGTAACACGAACGCCGCCATCGGCATTTTCGTGCTGGCGCTGGCGCCGCAGCTTTTCGAGCTGGTGTGGTCGTTGGGCACAATCTTCGGACTGGGCACGGGCCGCGGGCCGGCGCAGGTGCTGCTCGCCCATGGCGGAGCGCTATTGTCCGCCGCCCCCAACGCGGTGTTCGGATCGGTCGCCGCCGACGCCAAGAAGGGCTTTTCCTCGGATGTGCTGCTGGCGCTGATCTATTCCTATCCGCTGTTTGCGGTTGCGATCGTCACGCTGTTCGTCAAGATTCGCGCGCCGCAGGATTATATCGGCGGCATCGTGCTGATGGCGCTCGCGCTACTGGCGCTATGGGCCTCGAGCGATCTGCAGGGCATGCGCGGCTTCTCCTTCGGCGCCGGCACCGCACCGCGGATGTTCGGCGTGCTGTTGGTTGGGCTCGGCGCCGGCATTGCCGTGACGGGGCTGTTCACCGAGGGACCGGGACTGGCGCACTATTCCTGGCGCGGACCGCTGTTCGTTTGCGCCGCGATCGTTTTCTTTGCATTGGCGATCCGTCCACTCGGTTTGGTGGTGTCGGCCTTCGCAAGCTTCATGATCGCGGCACTGGGCACGCATGAAACACGATGGATCGAGGCTGTCATCGTCGGCGCCTGCCTGACGCTCGGTTGCGCGCTCCTCTTCCCCTATGTGCTGGGGCTGCCGATGCCGATGTTCCCGCGTTTCCTGATCCAGTGAGGGCGTGATGGTCGATCTTTTTGCTAATCTCGCCCACGGTTTTGCCGTCGCCTTCTCGCCGATCAATCTGTTGATGTGCCTGATCGGCGCGCTTGTCGGCACGCTGGTCGGCGTGTTGCCGGGCATCGGCACCATCGCCACGGTGGCGATGCTGCTCCCGATCACGTTCGGGTTGCCGCCGGTCGGCGCGCTGATCATGCTCGCGGGCATCTATTACGGCGCCCAATATGGCGGCTCGACCACCTCGATCCTGGTCAATATCCCGGGCGAGGCGACCTCGGTCGTCACCGCCCTTGACGGCCACCAGATGGCAAAACAGGGCCGCGCCGGCCCGGCGCTGGCGATCGCCGCGATCGGCTCGTTCTTCGCCGGCTGCGTCGCCACCGTCCTGATTGCCATCCTGGGCGCGCCGTTGACAAAACTCGCGCTGGCGTTCGGGCCGGCCGAATATTTCTCGCTGATGGTGCTCGGCCTGATCTTTGCGGTGGTGCTGGCAAAGGGCTCGGTGCTGAAGGCGATCGCGATGATCGTGATGGGGCTGCTGCTGTCGATGGTCGGTTCCGACATCGAGACCGGCGCTTCCCGCATGGCCTTCAACATCCCCGAGCTCGCCGACGGCCTCGGCTTCGCCACCGTGGCGATGGGCGTGTTCGGCTTCGCGGAGATCATCCGCAACCTCGACCACGGCGCCGAGATGAGCCGCGATCTGGTGCAGCAGAAGATCACCGGCCTGATGCCGACGAGAAAGGACCTCATCGACTCCGCGCCCGCGATCGGACGCGGCACGGTGCTGGGATCGATCCTCGGCATCCTGCCGGGCGGCGGCGCCGTCATTGCCTCCTTCGCCGCCTATACGCTGGAGAAGAAGCTCGCCAAGGATCCGTCGCGGTTCGGCCGCGGCGCGATCGAGGGCGTAGCTGCGCCGGAGAGCGCCAACAATGCCGCGGCGCAGACCTCGTTCATCCCGCTGCTCACGCTCGGCATCCCGCCCAATGCGGTGATGGCGCTGATGGTCGGCGCGATGACGATCCACGGCATCGTGCCGGGGCCGCAGGTGATGCAGAAGCAGCCGGATCTGGTCTGGGGCATGATCGCCTCGATGTGGATCGGCAATCTGATGCTGGTCATCATCAACCTGCCGCTGGTCGGCATCTGGGTCCGGCTGTTGCGCGTGCCGTACCGGCTGATGTTCCCCTCGATCGTGATCTTCTGCGCGATCGGCATCTACTCCGTGAACAACGCTCCGGTCGACGTCGTCCTTGCCGGCGTGTTCGGCCTGGTCGGCTACTGGCTGATCAAGCACGATTTCGAGCCGGCGCCGCTGCTGCTCGGGATGGTGCTCGGGCCGCTGATGGAGGAGAACCTGCGCCGGGCGCTCCTGATCTCGCGCGGCGACTGGAGCGTGTTCGTCAGCCGCCCGTTGTCGGCGGTGCTGCTGGCGATCGCCGCGGGACTGCTGGTGCTGGCGGTCCTGCCGACCCTGCGCGCCAAGCGCGACGAGGTGTTCGTGGAGTCCGAGGGCTGAGGTTAGCCTGCGTCGGCGTGTCGCAGGCGGAAGTCGTATCGACTCCCCGAAGTTCGTTATGAAAGGAAATGCCGGCCGTTTGGCCGGCATTTTCGTTTAACGGACATCAGGGGATCTCGATGAATTGGTATGGTCGCTCGCTTGCGAGTGCTTCTCTCGCGCTGGCAGCCTTGCTGTCGGCTGTCGTCGCGCCAGCACGCGCGCAGGACTATCCGACGCGCAGCATCACCATGATTGTGCCGTTCGCGGCTGGCGGCCCGACCGACGTCATCGCGCGCATCGTCACCGGCCATATGGCGCAAACGCTCGGCCAGAGCATCATCATCGAGAACGTGGTCGGAGCTGGCGGCACCACGGCGAGCGCACGCGCGGCGCGCACCGCCAATGACGGCTATACGCTGATCACGGGGCACATGGGGACGCACGCGGCCTCGGTGCCGCTCTATCCCAATCTGGCCTACCATCCGGAGAACAGCTTCGAGCCGGTCGGGCTCCTGGCCGGCACGCCGATCCTGATCCTGGCGCGCAAGGACTTTCCGCCGAAGGACCTGAAGGAATTCGTGACTTACGTGAAGGCCAACGCCGAGAAGGTCAACGCGGCGCATGCCGGCGTCGGTTCGGTCTCCCACGTCTCCTGCCAGCTCCTGAACTCGGTCCTCGGCATCGAACCGGTCGGCGTGCCCTTCAACGGCACGGGCCCAGCGATGAACGCGCTGGTGGCCGGGCAGGTCGACTATATGTGCGACCAGATCGTCAACGCCGTGCCGCAGATCAATGCCGGCACCATCAAGGCCTATGCGATTGCGACCCCCGAGCGGAACCCGTCGCTGCCGAATGTTCCGACCACGGCGGAGGCCGGTCTGCCGGCCTTCCAGGCCCAGGCCTGGAACGCGATCTTCGCGCCCAAGGGGACACCGGCGCCGATCATCGCCAAATTGAACGCGGCAGCCGTCAAGGCGCTGGACGACGAAACCGTCCGCAAGCGCCTGCTCGAGCTCGGCAGCGTCATCCCGCAGCCGGCCGACCGCACGCCGGAGGCGCTGGGGACGCTGGTCAACAACGAGATCAAGAAGTGGACCCCGGTGCTCAAGCCGGCTGGCTAGAGTGACCCCGCAGCGGGTGGAGCGAAGCGCAACCCGGGGACACCTCGCTGTCATTCCGGGGCGTCCGAAGGACGAGCCCGGAATCCATCGGGCGGCACGCG
>NZ_PSRR01000323.1 GCF_004296405.1 Bradyrhizobium sp. Leo170 | reverse complement strand
TTCGGGTGAGACGCGCGGAGTTAAATCATTGATTTGCCCGACGGCGAAAGCGGATTATTTTTCGCGTGAGGGATGGACACGTTTCTGCTGATTTGCCCGTCGGGTTGATTTGTCGCACCCAAAGTATCCACATCGTCATTGCGAGCGGAGCGAAGCAATCCATAGTGCCGCAAGCGTAGGCATGGATTGCTTCGCTTCGCTCGCAATGACAGCGTCTCACGATCACCCGGGTGAATTGCCCACCGCCATCTTGCGATCGGCCCAGGTTTTGAGATCGCCCACCGTCAGCATCTTGAGGAACGGGTTGGCGTTGACCAGCTTCTCGCGGGTGGTCCGGCCTGTCACGTCGGCCGCGGCCATAAGGGAAGCGGCGTCGGCGTTTTCGGCCGCGGTCAGCAATGCCACCGCGCCTGCCGGTCCGGCGAAATGCACGAGGTAGAGAGAGCCCGGCGTGATCGGCAGGCCGCGCTTGCTCAGCATCGCGGCATTTCGCTCGATCGTGCGTGCGGTGATTTCCCGGGCAAGCCCGACATCTCGACGCAGCTCCAGCACTTCCTTGTCGCTGCGTCCCTGGACCAGATCGCGCCGGTGTCTTCGAACGGCTTCGAGCCATGTGTCGTCGAGAAACTGAGCGGCTCCGATCGCGCTCGAGCGCTTGTTCCTGGCATTCGGGTCGCCGTTTGATTCAGCCGTGATGATGCGCTCGACCAGCGCCCTGATCGCGGCCTGGTCGATCGCCTCGTCCTTCAACTGAACGTCGCGAAACAAGAACAGGCTTGCCGTGACGCCGAACGCGATCGCTATCGCTATCGCCAGCAGGATGGCAATGACTTCCACCGACCACCATTGCCGCGTCCGCACCATGGTCCGACGCTCATCCGGGTCAGGCGGCCTGATTTCATCAGCACGGCCTGCCGGCTTCGACGTGGGCATGGACGTGGACATGGACCTGGGCATGGGGTGCGGCGGCCTGCCGTCAGCCACGCCCTCGAAGGCAAAGGATTGTTGCGCTAGGTCTGACATCCCAGTGGCAGGCTCAATGCTTTGAACAGGCCGTCGAAGGCGCCGGGCTGACAGGACTTGGCCTCGACAGTCGGTTTGGAACGCGTCGTCTTTGCCGTTGCTTTGGCAATCTCGTGCTTGGGCAGTTGCTTCGGTCGAGGTTTCGGCAGCACGACAGCGGGTTTTGCGGCGGGGACTGCGCGCTCGGGCGGTTCAACGATCGGCGCGGGTTCCGGTGCAGCCGCAGCGGATTGAACCGGCGGTGCAATTGGTTCGGGCGAGAAGATCTGCTGGGCCGACGCCTGCTGCTGTGTATGCGGGATTTCGTTCCGGTCTGCTGCGGTCAGCGTATCGCCAGATGCCGCGAAGCTCAGGGTTGCCTGGGCAGGCTGGGTCTCGACAGACTTCGTCGCGCGCGGCGGAGTCTGCATCTCCATCACCGCAAGCGTACCGAGGCCAACAAGGATGAGAGCCGCCCTCATCTGATCTCGCGTTTCATCGGAGATCGAAGGCTAAGTTTCAATGCGGCGGCTTGGCGGCGGAAGTGAGCGCCTCGGAACAGTGAACGGAAAAGATCAGGGATTAAGGTTAATGCGGAGACTCGCGTTCACACCGAAGCCGTAGGGTGGGCAAAGCGCAGCGTGCCCACCTTCCCTTGCACCGGCCGTAAATGGTGGGCACGCTTCGCTTTGCCCACCCTACGATTCGCGGTGATGGAGACGCTATCAGCCCGCGACTGCCGCCGGGATGTCGCGCTGGCGCTTCATGACGATCTTGTTGAGGGCGCCGAGATAGGCCTTCGCCGACGCCACCAGCGTGTCCGGGTCGGCGGCGCGCGCGGTCATCGAGCGGCCGTCATGGGCGAGGCGCACGGACACCTCGGCTTGCGCGTCGGTGCCTTCGGTCACCGCGTGCACCTGATAGAGCTCGAGCTTGGCGTCGTGCGGCACCAGGCGCTTGATGCAGTTGAAGACGGCATCGACCGGGCCGTTGCCCTCGGCTTCCTCGATCCTGGTCTGGCCGTCGACGTCGAGCTTCATGGTCGCGCGCTGCGGGCCATGGGTGCCGGCAATCACGGTCAGCGAGGTCAGCTTGATACGGTCGTAGGCGGCGGCGATCTCCTCGTCGAGCAGCGCCTCGATGTCCTCGTCATAGATGTCCTTCTTGCGGTCGGCGAGCGCCTTCATCCGCGCGAACGCATCTTCGAGCTGGTTCGGACCCAGTTTGTAGCCCATCTCCTCCAGCTTGTGGACGAATGCATGGCGGCCGGAGTGCTTGCCGAGCACCAGCGACGACTGCTTCAGGCCGACCATCTCGGGCCGCATGATCTCGTAGGTGGAGGCATCCTTCAGCACGCCGTCCTGATGGATGCCGCTCTCATGCGCGAACGCGTTACGGCCGACGATCGCCTTGTTGTACTGCACCGGGAACGAGGTCGCCGCCGACACCAGCTTCGAGGCACGGGTCAGTTGCGTGGTGTCGATCCTGTTCCAGTAGGGAAACTTGTCGTTGCGCACGTTGATCGCCATCACGATCTCTTCGAGCGCGGCGTTGCCGGCGCGCTCGCCGATGCCGTTGACGGTGCACTCGACCTGGCGCGCGCCGCCGACGATGCCGGCCAGAGAGTTCGCCACGGCCATGCCGAGGTCGTTATGGCAGTGGACCGAGAAGATCGCCTTGTCGGAGTTCGGCACGCGCTCGATCAGCGTGCGCATGAAGTGGGTGTACTCGTCGGGCGTGGTGTAGCCGACGGTGTCGGGGATGTTCACCGTGGTGGCACCCGCCTTGATCACGGCTTCGACGATGCGGCAGAGGAAATCCATCTCGCTGCGGGTGCCGTCCTCGGCCGACCATTCGACGTCGTCGATCTGGTTGCGGGCGCGGCTGACGTTGGCGATCGAGGTCTCGATCACCTGTTCCGGCGTCATGTTCAGCTTCACCCGCATATGCAGCGGCGAGGTCGCGATGACCGTGTGGACGCGGCCGCGCTTGGCGAATTTCACGGCTTCCGCGCAGCGGTCGATGTCCTTCGGATGGGCGCGGGACAGACCGGCGATGACGGCGTTCTTGGAGCGGCGGGCGATCTCGCTGACCGCCTGGAAGTCGCCTTCCGATGTAATGGGGAAGCCGGCCTCGATGACGTCGACGCCCATCTCGTCGAGCAGCTCGGCGACCTCGAGCTTTTCCTCGAAGGTCATGGTGGCGCCGGGGCACTGCTCGCCGTCACGCAGCGTGGTGTCGAAAATGATTACGCGGTCCTTCTCGGACTTGTTGGCGGTGGTCATCTGCAAAGTTCCTTTGGGTCGGTCGCGCTATCTTATCACTGAGCGCTAAAGGGTTTCTGGTGTTCTCACGCAACCCCTGAGTGCCCAGGCGCAACCGCCCAGACGGCCCTCAGGGGCCGATAAGAAGCAGAATCCCGCCAAGAAGGAGGGTCGGCAGCGACGCAGCCGGAATCGCGGGGGCAACTTGAGCCGTTCCCGTCAGGATTCCATCGTTTTCGCTGCGAATCAGCATTGCCAGTACCCTTTGGAGGCCAAATCCTCGGTCAAAACCGTTGACGGTTGGTTGCCGAGGCCACCTCCGAGCGCGTTTCTAGACGAAGAGAGCGCCCCGCCGCAACGGTAAAAAGATGGTCAGTGCGGCTGACCTAATTGCCGCGAGGTGTAGGGTGGGCAAAGCGAAGCGTGCCCACCTTTCTTGCACCGCCCGTGGATGGTGGGCACGCTGCGCTTTTGCCCACCCTACGGGAGCGCCAGCCATAGAACGCGCTGTCATCGTCCGGCTTGACCGGACGATCCAGTATTCTAGAGACCGGAGTTTGAGCCGAGAGGTCACCGTGTACTGGATTCCCCGCATTCGCGGGGAATGACGGCGGAGGCTACTTGGCCTTCTTCCCTGCCTTCCCCGCCCCACCCTTCCCTTCCGCCAGCAGCGCCTCGCGGACGTGCTTGAATTCGCTGCGTTCGGAGTTGTCGACCTTCGGGAAATGCAGATCGAGCTTCTCGAGCGCGCTGACGATGGTGGAGCCGATCACCACGCGGGCGAACCATTTGTGGTCGGCCGGCACCACGTGCCAGGGCGCGGTGCGGGTTGCAGTGTGGCGGATCATGTCCTGGTAGGCGGCCATGTAGCGGGGCCACAGCGCGCGCTCATTGACGTCGGCCATCGAGAACTTCCAGTTCTTCGACGGCTCCTCCAGCCGCCCCAGGAAGCGCGCGCGCTGTTCCTGCCTGGAGACGTTGAGGAAGAATTTCAGGACCACGATGCCGTTGCGCGAGAGGTAGCGCTCGATCGCCGAAATATCCTCGAAGCGTTCGCGCCAGATGTTCTTGGTGACGAGCCGCGCCGGCAGCTTTTCCTTGGCGAGGATTTCGGGATGCACGCGCACCACCAGGCATTCCTCGTAATAGGAGCGGTTGAAGATGCCGATGCGGCCGCGTTCGGGCAGCGCGATCATCGAACGCCACATGAAGTCGTGGTCGAGCTCCTTGGACGACGGCTCCTTGAACGAGGTGACCTCGCAGCCCTGCGGATTGACGCCCTCGAACACGCTCTTGATCGCGGAGTCCTTGCCGGCCGCATCCATGCCCTGGAAGACCAGGAGCAATGACCAGCGGTCCTGGGCGTAGAGCTTCTCCTGGAAATCGTTCAGCCGCCTGCGATTGGCCTCGATGATCTCCTCGCCCACGACCTTGTCGATGCCGCCTTTCTCGTTGGTCTTGAGCGATTTGAGGTGAAAGTGGTCCGAACCGTCGACGCGGAACGGTGCCACGAAAGGTTTCAACTCGTCGGCCAGCAGCTTCGATTTCTTGCCCATGGGCCCTTTCTTACCTGCTCAGATGCATCTCGATAAACGCGGTGACGAAGCGCGGCATCGTGGCGGTGAAATCGCTAAAATCGCGCACCAGGCGGATCGCCGCCAGTTCGGGCTCTTCCTGCAGCGCGAGATTGCTTTCGATCCGCGCGCGCAAGGTATCGCCGGGCATGTCGACATACAGGATCCGCATCATGGCGATGGCGACGCCGGTGAAGACGCAATCCCAATGCGCATCGGGGCGGTAGTCGGCGGGCGTGAGCCCGGTCTCCTCCTCCACCTCTCGTGCGACGCTGCCGGCGATATCGAGCATGTCGCCCCTGATGTCGTCGAGATCGGGTGTGCCCGACGGGAAGTAGACCCGTCCGGGGTTCGAGGTGTGATGACCCATTTCGCCGAGCACGAACGCGCCGTCGCTTGAGAGCAGCGCGCCCATGCCAAAGCCGTTGAATACGCCCTTGTCCGGAAAGCCCCAGTCGCGCCAGGCGAGGAAGCTCGCGAAATCGGTCTCGAAATAGCTCGCGCTCAAGCGCTCGCCTTCGAACGTGGCGCTGCGCCCCAGCAGCATACGGCCGTTCCAGAGGTTCGGCCGTTCGCGCTGCGCCTCGGCGAAATGCGCATCGATCTCGGCGCGGCGCGCTTGCGCGAACGGCCACGCCCATGGCTGCACCTTGAGGTCCAGCGAGGTGACCCGATGAATGGAAGGTGGCGTCATCAGGCGGGCTTACTTCGCACCCGTCCCCGTGGTCTTCTTCGCCTGCTCGACCAGCCTGTTGGTGTAGGTCTTGCTGACGTCGATATTGGCCTTGGCGACCTCCGGCGAGCCTTCGCTGAACACCGCCAGCACCGCGTCGGCGCCCTTCGGGTCCATCTTGCCGGTCTCCGAATACATCGGGATCGTGTTCTTCAGGGCGGCGAGATAGAGCTCCTTGTTCTTGCCGACCATCTCCTCGGGCATCTTGGCCATGATGTCTTCCGGCGAATGCGAATGGATCCAGGCGAGCGTGGCGAGGATCGCATTGGTGAGCGCCTGCGCCTCCTTCTCGTGTGACTTGACCCAGGCCGCGGTCGAATAGAGCGCGCCGCCCGGATACTCGCCGCCGAACACCGCGAGCGTGTCGTGCTGGGTGCGGGTGTCGCTCAGGATCTTCAGGTCGGCATGGCTGCCCTGCAGGACGGTGACGGAGGGATCGAGCATCACGGCGGCATCGATCTGCCCCTGCTCCATCGCTGCGACCGCGGTCGCGCCCAGGCCAACGCTGATCACGGAGGCGCTGGTGGGATCAAGCCCGTTCTTCTTGAGCAGATATTTGAGGAAGAAATCGGTCGAGGAGCCGGGCGCGCTGACGCCGACCTTCTTGCCGGCGAGGTCCTTGATCGAATTGATCTCTGAGGTGTGCTTGGGCGACACCACCAGCACCAGGCCGGGATAGCGGTCATAGACCACGAAGGCCTGCAATTCCTGCCGCTTGGCGGCGAGATTGACGCAGTGATCGAAATAGCCGGAGACGACGTCGGCGCTGCCACCGAGCACGGCTTTCAGCGCATCCGAGCCGCCCTTGAGATCGACCAGTTCGACCGCGAGCCCCGCCTTCTCATATTCGCCGAGCTGCTTGGCGAGCACCGTCGGCAGATAGCACAGGCAGGCGCCGCCACCGACCGCGATCGTGACCTTGCTTTGCGCTGCGGCAAGACCCGACGTCAGCACCAGCGCCAGCAGCGCGCCGGCCAGCCGGCCAAACAGTTTCCTCATGATCGTCTCCGTTCCGTGGGGTGCAGGATAAAGCAGCGCGCGGGCGTTGAGAAGCTCCGCGTTATTGCGAGGCGCAGCTCCCGTAGGGTGGCAAAGCGTAGCGTGCCCACCATCACGAGCGGAGCACTTGATGGTGGGCACGTCGCTGCGCTCCTTTGCCCACCCTACGATTCTACGCTTCGCGCGCCGCCGTTGGTCGCCAGACCAGCAGGCGCCGCTCGACCAGCGTCACGGCCATGTCGATCAGGATGACGAAGGCCGACAGCACGAACATGCCCGCGAAAACGCCGGCGACGTCGAACACGCCCTCCGCCTGCTGGATCAGATAGCCGAGGCCGGCGGCGGCGCCGAGATATTCGCCGACGACGGCGCCGACCACCGCAAAGCCCACGGAGGTATGCAGCGAGGAGAACATCCACGACAGCGCCGAGGGCCAATAGACATGCCGCATCAATTGCCGCTCGCTCATGCCGAGCATGCGGCCATTGTCGAGCACGGTCGTGCTCACTTCCTTGACGCCCTGATAGACGTTGAAGAACACGATGAAGAAAACAAGGGTCACACCGAGCGCGACCTTGGACCAGATGCCGAGGCCGAACCAGAGCGCGAAGATCGGCGCCAGCACGACGCGCGGCAGAGCGTTCGTCATCTTCACGTAAGGGTCGAACACGGCGGCGACGCGCGGCTGGCGCGCGAACCAGAAGCCGACCAGAATGCCGAGAGCCGAACCGATGACGAAAGCGAGGATCGATTCCCACAGCGTGATCGCAAGATGCTTCCAGATCACGCCGGTCGAGAACCAATTGACGATCTGGCTGACGACGTCGATGGGATTGGAGAAGAAGAACGGCGGAAGCCAGATGCGGCCGAACACCGGCACGGTGGCAAAGAGTTGCCACATCGCCAGCGCGACGACGGCGACCAGGACCTGGCAGAGCAAAAGCGCGGCGCGGGACATCAGTCGGCTCCCCCGGCTTGCGTTGATTGCGCGTAACCCTTCATCACCTCTTCCTTCAGCACGCCCCAGATTTCGCGATGTAGTTCGTGAAACTGCTTGTCCAGCCGCACCTCGAAGATGTCGCGCGGACGCGGTAGCTCCACGCGCCAGTCGCCGATGATGCGCGAGCCGGGGCCGGCCGACATGATGACGACGCGGTCGGCGAGCGCGATCGCCTCCTCCAGGTCATGGGTGACGAACAGCACCGCCTTGCGGTCGGCGGTCCACAATTCCAGCAGGAGATTGCCCATCACCTGCCGGGTCTGGGCATCGAGCGGGCCGAACGGCTCGTCCATCAAGAGGATCTTGGGATCGCGGATCAGGACCTGCGCAAGGCCGACGCGCTTGCGCTGGCCGCCCGAGAGCATGTGCGGATAGCGGTTCGCGAATGCCCCGAGCCCGACCGAGGTCAGCCAGGCCTGCGCCTGTTCCAGCGCCTTCCGCCGCGGCGTGCCCTTGATCTCGAGCCCGATCGCGACATTGTCGATCGCGGTCTTCCAGGGGAACAGCGCATCGGCCTGGAACAGGTAGCCGGCATCGCGGTTCAATCCGGTGAGCGGCTGGTCGAAGATCCTGACCGCGCCCGCGGCCGGCTTGAGCAGGCCGGCGGCCACGTTCAGCAAGGTCGACTTGCCACAGCCGGTGGGGCCTACGATCGCGACGAATTCGCCATGCGCGACCGCAAGGCGCGCCTTCTCGACGGCGGTGTAGACGCGGGCGTCCGCAAGGCGAAACGCCACCGTCGCATCCTCGAGCGCCACCGCTGTGGGCTTGGCTGTGGGCTTGGCCTTGTCCACCACGTTCCCTCCCTGTTCGGGAGGATGCCTTAGCCTCTCGTGCGGACAAGTTCAACGCGGCATCGCGACGTGCTAGTTGATCTGTGATCTCCCGGATGGGGCCGCAGCGCGAGGTTTGAACAGCATTGTCCAACGGACCACTCATTGCCTACACCAAGGTCGGCAAGACCTTCGCCAACGGCGGCGTGGTCGCCGTCGACGATGTCTCGCTGGAGGTTGCCGAGGGCGAGTTCCTCGCCATCGTCGGCCGCTCCGGCTCGGGCAAGAGCACCTTGCTGCGGCTAGCCAATCGGCTGATCGAGGCCGACAGCGGCAGCGTCATGGTCGAAGGCGAGGACGTGCGCAATGTCGATCCGATCCGCTTGCGGCGGCGCATCGGCTATGTCTTCCAGAGCGGCGGGCTGTTTCCGCATCTTGCCGTCGGCGCCAATATCGGCATCACGCCGAAGCTGCTCGGCTGGCCGGCGGCGGAGATCGCCGCGCGTGTCGACGAACTGCTCGAACTGGTGCAGCTCGATGGCGCGCAGTATCGGGAGCGGCTGCCGCATGAGCTCTCCGGCGGCCAGCGCCAGCGCGTCGGCGTCGCGCGGGCGCTGGCCGCACGGCCGCGCATCGTGCTGATGGACGAGCCGTTCGGCGCGCTCGATCCCCTCACCCGCGATGCGCTCGGCGATGATTTCCGCGAGTTGCACCGCAGGCTCAAATTGACCACCGTCATGATCACCCATGACATGACGGAGGCGCTTTTGCTCGCCGACCGCGTCGCCGTCATGCACGAAGGCAGGCTGCTCGCGCAGGGCACCCCGGTGGAGCTTTCCGAGAGCACCGACCCTTACGTCGAAAAACTCCTGCACACGCCGCGGCGGCAGGCGGAACGGCTCGGCAAATTGCTGCCGGGGGACGGCGCCGCATGAGCCTGTTTTCCGATCCGCGCTGGACCGAGGCGCTCGCACATCTGCCCGATTATCTCGGCAACCATGTGCGCGTGAGCCTGGCTGCGCTCGCGCTCGGGCTCATCGTCAGCCTGCCGCTGGCGATCGTCGCGCGCAACCGGCCGCTGCTGCGCGGCGCGCTGCTCGGCTTCGCCAGCATCGTGCAGACCGTGCCGGGGCTCGCGCTGCTGGCGCTTTTCTATCCGCTGCTACTCGTGCTGGCGGCGCTGACGCTGTCCTGGTTCGGCTTCGATTTCTCCGCCTTCGGATTCCTGCCGGCGGTGCTGGCGCTCGCGCTCTATTCGATGCTGCCGGTATTGCGCAACACCATCACCGGCCTGTCGGGCGTCGACCCGGCGCTGACGGAGGCGGCGCAGGGCGTCGGCATGACGCCGCGGCAATCGCTGTTCATGGTGGAGCTGCCGCTGGCGCTGCCGGTGATGATGGCCGGCATCCGCACGGCGGCGGTGTGGGTGATCGGCACCGCGACGCTGTCGACGCCGATCGGGCAGACCAGCCTCGGCAATTACATCTTTGCTGGGCTGCAGACCCAGAACTGGGTGTTCGTCGTGTTCGGCTGCCTCGCCGCCGCCGCGCTGGCGCTCGCGGTCGACCAGCTCCTGGCGCTGATCGAGAACGGCCTGCGCCACCGCAGCCGGCTGCG
>NZ_PSRR01000322.1 GCF_004296405.1 Bradyrhizobium sp. Leo170 | reverse complement strand
ATGGTGGCCTTGCCGTCATGAACCTCATGCGTCCAGACCGGATCAATTGAGGACGACGAGCCCTGGTTCTGGGCGACCGACGCGAACTGGGGAGGCGGCGGCGGGGCGAGAAGGGTTGGAGCAACGTAGACCGGATTGAGGACGGCGGGTGCAACGAGGGCCGAAGTATTTACCGGGAGGTATTGGTAGGCCCCCACCGGGACGCCGACGGCGCCGGCGTACTGCCCCAACACCACGTTGAACATTGGAACGGCGGGCGCACCTTCAGGCACTAGCCCCACCGCCGGATTGGAACCACCCACTACGGGAAGATACGGCATTTTCATTCACTCCTATTGCATTGAAGGCAGCGACAGACTGCGAGGACCACCCGCACAATCAACTTGGCACGTTGCGCCAAGGCCCTTCAAAACCAATCCCACGCCACGGCCAGCAGCACGCGCTCTCGCGTTTCTTGTTGCGGGTGACAACAGTCTTGATCGGCGGACCACTTCTCTTAACCCCTTGCCGCATGGCAATTCGGGACTCTCACGTCGAGCGTAACCAAGTCGCAGGAAATGTATCCGGAGTACCTGTCTAAAAGCTGACGATAGGATGATCGTCCACCAGCACATCCGCTTGCGTATCGCCTGAACTAACGCTGAGAGCTCGCGACCGCAACGAAACGCTCTTCATGATGGGCGGCGGAACACGACATCTTGGGACGTGCGGAGGGCGAGCATCCACGATCTCTGAAGAACTTCGGCCGAGCCTCTCGCGTGAATGCTCGAGGCGGTCTTTAGGCGCCTCGGACGGCCATGTTCGGTACAAACGCCGCTTCGAAACTGATTTCGCTCGAGTCTTGAGACCAGGCACTTGCACACGTACGCCGCAGTCGATTTGTCTACCACTTGATTGCTCGAGGCAAGCGCCACGGCAGATATCTTAAGGACGTTGTGCACGGCGCTTGATGAGCACCAGGCGATCCAGCTTTGCAGTCGAGCTGCTCGGAACCATGCTCGTTGGACCGACAGCTGGCACAGCTTATACGCCAGCAACGAGTTGCAACCGCTCAAGCTTTGAAGCGCAAGACGTACGGCGTCTTGCGCGACAACATCGGCTGAAGCGAGAGTACCGACACATTTTCCGATGAAAGATAAATTTGGCGACATCGACTCATTCCTCGGCCCTTCGAAGACTCGTCAGCTTCTTGAAAGGTAATGCTCCTAGGATGTCAGCGCTGATCTCTAGGCGAGGAGTCGTCTATTGACCGTAATGGAGATGAAGATAGGAGAATGCGATGATTGGAGAAATGATCGGAAGCGCGGCTGGTGGATACCTCGGTGGACCGCAGGGCGCGGCGATTGGCTCCGCTGTCGGTGGGGTACTCGACAAAGCTTTCGAGAGGGTTATTCACAAATTGGAGCCGGAGAAGGTTGATGATGACAAGGTCGCCAAGGACAATGGCCCTGCCGCAGGAAGCAAGCCGCAGTTCAACCACGGCAACGGCGAATTGACTCTCTCGAATGACGCGCCAAGCGCACATGTCATGATTGCATTTCCTGCCCTCATCACGCTAGCTGCGGCGTGAGGCAGGTGATCAGTAACAGTAACTTCCAAACAGAAAGGTGACTCGATATGGTTTCTCCCGTTGGTGGTTCCCCCGCCGGATTTGGACCCGCGGCGAATCAGCAGGCCGGTGCTACCGGGGACGGCGATTTCGCAGCGCAGCTCGCCGAGCTGGAGCGTGTCAGCAAACAGGCTCAGGCCAAGAGCATCATGATGCGCAGAATTACGACCGAGCTCTCGTCCGAAAAGAAGGTTGCCGACGAGCGCGTTAGCTAGCGCTGCAAGAGGGAGGCTCACGGCCGGCTCTTTTCGCGTGCGGGAGGCTCTCCATAGCTTGACGAACTCGGAACCAGCCGTACGGCAACGCCGTACGGCTTCTCTCGTTTCTCAGGAGAATCTCCGTGAATGAACCGGCTTCCGTTCATTTCGAAGTGCTATCAGGGCCTTATTCTGGGGTGAGTGGTGAAGCGCCGGTCGGAACGAGTCTTATCGGAAGTGGCCTCGATGCTGATATCGTCTTCGTCGAACAGGGGCTCGAGTCCAATCACTTCCGTCTCACCCCCCTGCACGGTTCGATTGAGATCGAGGCCCTAGCAGCCGGAGTCAGCATAGAGGGAAACGGAGATATTGCCGTAGGCAAGCGGGTTGTTATTTCTCTTCCTGCTGTCATTCATGCGGGCACGATGTCCATTCGTTGCACACAGGATTCGGCACGAGGATCAATCGGCCTATCCCGTCTTTCGATAATCGCAGTCTCGTTGGTCTTGCTGAGCTCTGTCGGGATCGCCACTCTCGCAATCAGCTTCCTGTTTGACGGCAGTGCCGGTGCAGTGAGCCCCGATGCGCCCCCTGGCGCCCCACTTCCAGCCAAGCTGACGCTCAACGGTCCTAATGATCGCCCCCTCGATGCAGCCGCCGAACTGCTGCAAGAGGAGGTGAATAAAGCGGGACTTCTCAATATCAAAATCGCGCCTGGACCAGGTGTAGTCAGCGCGGAGGGCACCGTTACCCCTGCGTTAGTCACTAGGTGGCAGGAGGTTCAGCGCTGGTTCGATCAGCATACGAACGGCTCGCTGACACTCGTAAACGGGGTGATCTTAAAGGAGGATAAGCCTCCCTCCTCAATAGCTGTCCAGGCGGTGTGGCGCGGAGTCCACCCCTATCTTCTTATTGGCGGCCAAAAATACTTCGTGGGGGCGCTGTTGAATGATGGATGGACGGTGGATCGAATCGAGGCGGGACGCGTACTGCTTAGCCGGAATGGACGACTTGCTGCTCTCCCCTATTAGAGCTCCAGTACCGCAGGAAAGGAGAATGTCATGACCAAGCTGCCGCAGCATCCTGTCGGATTTGGCACCTCTTCGCAAAGGCTCAACACCCAAGACCATGAGCCAGCGAACAAGCCGGCCCTCCCTCAAGTCCATCATTTAGAGATCGATCGCACTGATGGCGGCGGCGAGAACAGGCACGGGTCGATTTGGCCGGATACTGAGGCACCCGATCTGTCAATCGAGGCCTCGCTTGAGGTCGACGATATCGATGCCGTCTCGCGTGTCAGCCTCAACGAGAGGCGCGTCCCGATCGCTGAGATCGACCCCCGTGCGGCACTCGCTTCACTTTATGGCCGCAATCTCGCGACAGGTCTGCTCTCCTTCGTCACCCCACGCCTGCGTGATCCGGACGTGCTGCGAGCAGAGAAGCACGGTGTTCTCCTGGAGCGCTTGGCCGACCGGCTATGGGCCGGAGCGGAGAACTCGGTGGCGCGCGAAGGGATCGACGCACTGCAGCAGGAGCTCCGCCGGCTGATCCTGCTCCGGCAGAACCAGAACAGCTTGATCAAGGGCTAGCATGGTCAATTCGGGCGGATCGCACCTCGCCAGTCTACCGTCGCCGGCCGAAGCTATCAAAACCGGCGATGTCTTGCCAATCTCCGGGCAAGAGCGCGATTTGGTCTGCGCAATATCCTTCGTCCACCTTGCGTGTGGACAGAGCGCACGAGCTCTCGCTCTGTTGCGGCTCTTTGCCCATGAAGATTCGCGAGACGTCGACCTGCTTCGCATTCTTACCTATGCTCTCATCTCGGAGGGCTTTGGCAATGAAGCACTTAATGTGCTGGATAGACTCGACATGCTTGATGAGGATCCCTCTTCGCGTCTGCCCTTGACGCTTCTGCGCAGTCACGCGCTGCGACGCGCCGGCCGTATGGACGAGGCGCGGGCGGTCTTCAAAGATTATGTATCCTTGCGTGGCAGGACAGCGCCAACGGAACAACAATAAGAAGGCTCTTCATGGCACACCTTCTTCGTAGGCTTATCGTGCGCGCGCCATTCCACGCGGACTTCATGGTCGCGTTCATGCTGCTTCTGGCAATCGGAATGATGATCATGCCGATCCCGATCGTCGTGATCGATATGCTGATCGGCTTCAATCTGGGTTTTGCCGTTCTGTTGCTGATGGTTGCTCTCTATCTCAGTACGCCACTGGATTTTTCATCCTTGCCGGGCGTCATCCTGATCTCTACCGTCTTTCGTCTGGCGCTGACCATCGCGACAACGCGGCTGATCCTCGCTGAAGGAGACGCCGGCAGCATCATTCACACCTTCGGTGAGTTCGTGATATCGGGGAACATCGCTGTCGGCATTGTTATATTTCTGATCGTGACCATGGTGCAGTTCATGGTTCTCGCGAAGGGAGCCGAGCGCGTCGCTGAAGTCTCCGCACGATTCACCCTCGACGCTCTGCCAGGCAAGCAGATGGCTATCGACGCGGAGCTACGCAACGGTCATATCGATCAGCGCGACGCACGCAGCCGGCGAGCCTCACTGGAGCGGGAAAGTCAACTTCATGGTGCGATGGATGGCGCCATGAAGTTCGTCAAAGGCGATGCCATCGCCGGACTCATAGTCATCTGCATCAACATGCTCGGAGGAATTAGCATCGGACTGCTCTCGAAGGGCATGTCCATTGATGAGGCGTTGCATCAATATACGCTGCTCACCATCGGCGACGCGCTGATTTCTCAGATTCCGGCGCTCCTGCTGTCGGTTACGGCTGCAACCATCGTCACACGTGTAAATGGGCCCTCCAAGCTCAAGCTTGGTGCCGATATCATCAACCAACTCACGGCCAGTACCCCGGCATTGCGGCTGGCAGCCGGCGTCTTACTTCTCATGGGGCTGATACCTGGTTTCCCCTTGTCCCCGTTTCTCATGCTGGCTGCAGTTTTTACCGGGGCGAGCTATGTCAAGGGCGGTGTGCAAGGCGCGAACACCGGCTCTAAGACGGCCGCCAACGTTAGTGCTCCGACTACGAGTCCAGCGCAGGCTCAAAAGCAAACCATACCTGCGGAGGCGCTTCCGGTCGCGCTATTGGTTGCGCCGAACCTGATAAATGCGATGGACAAAGAGGAAGTTGGGCAGCACATCGCGCGCATTTCGGCATTGGTCTCAGCCGATCTTGGCATCACGATTCCCCGCATTCCAGTCCAGGTGGATCCACGTTTGGCCCAGTCCGAGTTCAGGCTGGATGTGGAAGGGGTACCGGTTGAACGGGATCGAGTCGACCCGACGCAGCTCGCCCTCACCGACGACCGAGCGAACATTGAATTGAGCGGCATCCCGTATCGGCAAGATCCAGACACTGGCCGGATCTGGATCGAACAGAGCCATGCACCGGCTCTCAAAGCGGCCGGAATCGGGCATCACCGTCCGAGCGAAATCATCGCCTTGCGCGTCAGTTCCGTACTGACGCGATATGCGCAGCGCTTGGTCGGCATTCAAGAGACGCGACAATTGCTCGCCCGGATGGAGCAGGAATATACTGATCTGGTGAAGGAAGTGCTACGAACGACTCCAGTTCCCCGGATCGCCGAGGTCCTGCGTCGTCTGCTCGACGAGGACATCCCGATTCGTAACACCCGCCTGGTCTTGGAAGCGTTCGCCGAATGGAGCGAACGCGAGCAAAACGCTGTCCTGCTCACCGAATACGTCCGCTCCGGCCTGAAACGGCAAATCTGCTATCGCTACGCCAACGCTCACCGTGTTCTGCCCGCCTTTATCATCGAACGTGAAACTGAGGATGTGATTCGCAGTGCGGTGCGAGAAACTGCCGTCGGGCCATACCTCGCGCTGGAGGACCGGCAGAGCGAGATGTTGTTGTCGCAACTGCGTCAGATTCATTCAGGCATGCCACCAGGTCAGAGCCAGCCCGTCATCCTGAGTTCGCTGGATATCCGGCGCTTCGTGCGCGGCTTTCTCACCCGCAACGGGATCGATCTTCCTGTTCTGTCCTATCAGGATCTCGCCTCCGATTTCACGGTCCAGCCAGTGGGCTCGCTCAAGCTTACAGGTCCCAAGGAAAAAGCTCCGGCAGGAGACCAACGCAGCCAGCTCGCCACAGCCGGCTAACAGCGCACAGCAGTCGGTCGTGACAATGGACAGCATGAATTCACCTGCGAGAACATCCGCTGCTCGATGGTATGCGTTCCATCCGCCCTCGGGCTTAACTCTCCTCGCCTTGTTCGCGATTCTTGTGGTCGGAGGTTGCACCAGCTCGGATCACCCAGCCATCTCAGTACAAGCGACGCCGCGGCCAGAGTTGCTCGGCGCTAAGGACATCGATCCTGCTATGCGCGAGCGCATTGCGCACGCCCTCCTCCGGGTTACCGACGAGGAGAGTTTGCGCGAGGCTCTGAAGCAAGAACCAGACAATGTCGATGCGGCAATCTCACTTACGCAGACCCTTCTGGCACAGAAACGCGCGGGTGAGGCGCTTAAGGTAGCCGACAAGATCTTGCTTACAGCCCCTGGTGACTTGCGTGCCCTGAACGCAAAGGGGGTGGTCCTCGACGCCGAGGGGCGCCATGATGAGGCCCAAGCGCTATATCGGCAGGCTCTCGCAGCCGCCCCAGGCAATCAGATGTTGCGCAACAATCTTGGCCTATCGCTCGCACTTGCTGGGAAAGCAGACAGCGGGAACTCCAGCCTCCAACAGCTTTCGCACGAACGACGTGCGCTGGCAGAACAGCCGTAGCATACGCTTACGGTACAACCTGACTTGCAAGACGCCCGACAACCTGCTGTCAGCTTTTCGTCAGGAAGGCTGGCTATCAAGCTCCGCTCGGCCTTAGCAGGTTGACACTCAATACAGCTTTCGCAGATAGGAGCGCGAACGTCCATGTACAATCGAATAAATGCCTCACCCAGCTTTCCATGGATGGGCAATTCCGACTCTGATAGAATGACACAGTCTGCTATCGACGGTAGGCAAACAGATCAAGGCCGAAGCTTCGAGGACGTGTTCTCCCATATGCAGATAGCGCCGCGGGAGTCCTACACTGATTCATCCTCGGCGACAGCACGGCCGTACTCACTGAGCACCAGACCACCCATCGTGGAGATCTCAAGGTCCTCATTTCAGGACAAATTGGAAGATTTCTATGGGGATGAAATCGAGCATATCGCCGCCAATCCTCAGCAATACTCGCGTTCGGTGGCATTGAAAGCGGAGCGCGCTGCGGACGTTGCCTATAATCATGGCAGGAAAGAAGGCTCGGACGACGCACGACACTTCAGCTATCAATTGGGAAACAAAAGCGTTGGACTTCTCCGAACGGAAGGTGGAGCTAACATGCGTGATGTGTTCAAAGGGGAAAAGGCACGCGCGCGCTGGCGGGAACAGTTTCCCGGACGGTCTGAAATCACATCGACGGTAGACTTTCGGGTTACGCATCCCCTCGTCGATAACGCAGGCGACATTTTGCTGGAGCATCAGCTTCGGTCAGACGGCGACAAGCCGTTAGTCCTTTCTCATCCCGTGAATCCGGAAGCAAAAGCCCGTGCAGCAGCGCTGGGTTTTGTTGAGATAGGTGACTCGATGATGGTGCTTGACCCTACCCGGCATCCCGACAAGTGGATCAAGAACAGCGACGGTGAATGGCAGCGAACAAACAAACCTCCCCTTTACCTTTCCAAAGCGGAAGAGAGTGAAGGCAGGGATACGGAACGTTCCGAGCGCGCGAGAAATGTCTCGCCGGATTGGGAGGACGATGACTTTATGTAGAGGGTCGTCTCGGCGCGGAGAGAGAGGGTATGATACGCCCCTCTCTCCATGCAGATCTTACTGCCTGCAATTATTGCCTGCGCGCCGGTCGTATCGAGCGGTAGCGGAATCTGACGGCTCAGCTGCAGGCCGCCATGTCCCTTGAGCAAGCGCCTCGTCTAGAGAGCTCGTCCTGACCCTTGCGTTTTGGCTCCATGAACGAGCCGCTCTATGCCCATGCATGCTGAGCTCAGGGACGTTGGCGCCGCTCTTTCAGTTCTAAGATGAACTATGCGTCGTCCGAATTATGGTACGCGCTCAGTGAAGGCCTTACCGGAGGCTTATAGCCGCCTGCTTCTTGTGAGTGATCTTCGTTAGGTCGTCGATAGGTAAGACGGTTGCCAACGATGCCTTTCAGCAAGCGCGCCGCACGATCTTTGTCGGTGACACCGAGCGAAGCGCGCTCGTTGCAGCGGAAAGCAAATTCAGCCAGATAGCGCCGCTTAAGATGCTGCTGGCTGACGTGGTGATACGTTCCGATGATGCCCCGGTCAAGGATTGAGAAGTAACCTTCAACGTATTGGTGTGAGCGACGCCCGAAGTGTGATAAATCGCATAAAGCAGTGCGCAAATTTCGGATTTAGGTCTTCCACATTTATCTTTTTCTTGATGGAGGGTTGTCTCCGGATCCACCAGGCGCATGAAGCAGAACGTTGCGCGATTGCTCGCGAAATTCCGGCGGATGGCCGGCAATGAAGATCCCCAGCAATTGACCGATCGGCGCGCCTTGCACTTCCGGGCCCCTTTCCTGCGAGCAGCGGACGGATTTGCTCGACGAGCGCGTCGGCTACTTTCATGGCCGCCGCCTGCTTGCTCATTCTGCCCCGCGCCTCTTGCACTAAGAAACGCCGATCTACTGTAGGCGCAGAACGCGACCTGCTTGTGGCTTAGTTCGCCGCCGGCTTGATGAACGCACGCCCTACTTCATCATCGCTTCGACCTCTGCACGAAATGCCTGGCGCGAGGCGTCGCGTGAATAGAACATGTGGCCGCCCGGATAGACCACGAGTTTGACCCGCGGCGCCGACGCAAAGGGCGGCAACTGATCGAGCGCCAGCTTCGAGCCGAAATAGGGCGTGACAATATCGAACAGGCCGTGCGCGACCAGCACGTTCATCTTCGCGTCCGTGGCAAGGATCTCGCGCAGCTCCGACAGCGACTGCGGAGGGCTGCCGTGGCCGAAATTCCAGGCCCGCGTGACCGCGCGGTTGAGCAGTTCATAGGAGCCGTCCGGCCGCCAGTTGAGCTTGCGCGTCAGGACATCGACGGCGGCACTCGTCAGCGGCGCCGCCAGCGCATCGCCCGAGGGATCGCCGAAGAGGTAGCTATCGGAGTCCGGATAGGGATCGAGGCCGCGCACCGAGGCGTCATAACCGCCGGTCACCTTGCCGCTCTTGCGGTCGAACTCGCGGCGGAATTCGCCGCGGTCAAAGCGCCCGGCGAGCCGTCGGCTTACGGCCTGGTCGATGCCGGTCAAAGCGGCGACCTTGTCGGCGAGACGGTTGGTGGCCTCCTTGTCTGCCTCGCCCTTGACGAGGTCGGCCAAGAATTCGCCACGCGCGTAAGCTTCGACATCGGCGAGATCGGCACGTTTGACCGCCCCCCTGCCCTCGCCCTTGGCTTCGCGGGCCACCGCGACACAGGTTGGCAGCCTCGCGACGTGTTGCAGAAAGCTCGTGCCTGTGAACTCGCGGTAGTCGAACAGTGGCGAGAGCAGGATCAGGCCCTTCACGCCGACGCCCTGCTGCATCTGCAGATTGCGCACAACCTTCGGTCCGCGAATGCCGCCATAGCTTTCGCCCGCGACATATTTCGGCGAGGAGAGCCGCTCGTGCTTCTCGAGCCAGCGGCGGATCACAAGCGCGATTGAACTGGCATCGCCATCGACCGAATAGAACCGCCTGCGCACATCCTCGCCTGTCGCCACGAAACGGCTGTAGCCGGTGCCGACGGGATCGATGAACACGAGGTCGGTGAAATCGAGCCAGGTCTCGGCGTTGGGCCTGACCTCGGGCGAGGCCGACGCCGTGACGGTTTCCGCATCGATCGGCAGCCGCCATGGCCCGGCACTGCCGAACTGCAGCCAAGCAGAGGATGACCCCGGGCCGCCATTGAAGAGGAACGTCACCGGACGCGTGGCGCGATCTGTGCCGTCGAGCTGATAGGAGGTGTAGGCGATGTCGGCCTGCGGCTCGCCCTTGTCGTCGAACATGCGGATCGAGCCCGCAGTCGCGATGAAACGAAGCGTCCGCCCGGGCAGCTCCAGCGTCTGTTTGACGGTGGAATCCGGCGGCAGGCGATGCTGCTCGGCCGCCGATGGGGA
>NZ_PSRR01000321.1 GCF_004296405.1 Bradyrhizobium sp. Leo170 | reverse complement strand
CTAGAGCTTCGGTTCTGATTCCATCAGAACCGAAAATGCTCGAATCTCGAACTCACGATTCAGCCTGGAGGCCCTATGACTGCGCGTAGATCAGACGCTGCCGGCCCGGCACACAAGGCAGTGGAAACCGGCATGGCACTGCTGATCGCAGCCTTCGGCATTATCGTGATCATCGGCAGTTCGAAGGCCGGCATCACCTGGGGCGCGGAGGGCCCGCGTGCGGGCTTCTTTCCCTTCTACATTGGAATCTCCATCGTCGCAGCGAGCGCCATCAATCTCTGGAGCGCGCTGCGCGACAATGACGACCGATTGTTCGCGGAGTGGGGACAGCTTCGCCAGGTGATGAGCGTGGTTGTGCCCACCGCGATCTATGTCGGTTCGATGCCCTTTGTCGGGCTCTATGTCGCCTCGATCATTTTCATCGGCTGGTTCATGCGGTGGCTTGGCGGCTACCGATGGCTCCCGACCGTTGCCGTGGCGTTCGGCATGCCCATCATCACCTATCTTGTCTTCGAACGCTGGTTCCTCGTTCCCCTTCCCAAAGGTCCTATCGAGGAATGGCTCGGCCTATAGAAGCCGCATTGTGGTCGGTTCGCTGTTGCAGGACGTATCGAAATGGAAGAACTCGCCAATCTTTTTCACGGCTTCGCCGTAGCCCTGCAGCCCTACAACATGATGCTGATGGTCGTGGGCATCATGCTCGGGGTCATCATTGGCGTGCTTCCGGGGCTGGGCGGCGCAAACGGCGTTGCGATCCTCTTGCCGCTGACCTTCAGCATGCCGCCGACATCGGCGATCATCATGCTGTCCTGCATCTACTGGGGCGCGTTGTTCGGCGGGGCGATCACCTCGATCCTGTTCAACATACCGGGTGAACCCTGGTCGGTAGCGACGACTTTCGATGGCTATCCGATGGCGCAACAGGGCAAGCCTGGCGAAGCGTTGACGGCAGCCTTCACCTCCTCGTTCGTGGGCGCGCTGTTCGCCGTCGCCATGATCACGCTGGTGGCCCCGCTGGTCGCAAGCTTCGCGTTGCGATTTGGTCCTGCGGAAAAATTCGCGGTGTACTTCCTCGCGTTTTGCAGCTTCGTCGGCCTGAGCAAGGAGCCGCCCTTCAAGACCATCGCCGCGATGATGATTGGCTTCGCGCTTGCGGCCGTCGGACTCGATTCAATCACCGGGCAGTTGCGATTGACGTTCGGGATCACCGAATTGCTCAACGGGTTCGATTTTCTGATCGCCGTCATCGGTCTTTTCGGTATCGGCGAGATCCTTCTGACGATGGAAGAAGGATTGAGCTTCCGCGGCGGCAACGCGAAAATCAACCTGCGCGTCGTGCTGCAAACCTGGAAAGAACTGCCCGCGTACTGGGTGACGTCATTGCGCTCTTGCCTGATCGGGTGCTGGATGGGTGTCACGCCGGCCGGAGCAACGCCGGCATCCTTCATGAGTTACGGCATCGCCAAGCGGCTCGCGAAGAACGGCAAGAATTTCGGCAAGGGAGAAATCGAGGGCGTGATCGCACCGGAGACGGCAGCTCACGCCGCCGGGACCTCGGCACTGCTGCCAATGCTGTCGCTCGGAGTGCCCGGGTCTCCGACGGCCGCTGTTCTTCTCGGCGGCCTCTTGATCTGGGGCCTGCAGCCCGGGCCGATGCTGTTCGTCGAGCAAAAGGAATTCGTCTGGGGCCTGATCGCCTCGATGTATCTCGGCAATCTCGCGGGCCTGCTCGTCGTGCTCACCTGCGTACCCATATTCGCCGCTATACTTCGCGTGCCGTTCAGCATCATCGCGCCCCTCATTCTGGTGCTCTGCGCGATCGGCGCTTACTCGGTTCACAACAGCACATTCGACGTGATGCTGATGCTGGTCTTCGGCGTGCTCGGCTATCTGCTCAAGAAGTGCAACTATCCTCTCGCCCCTTTGGTGCTGGCCATTGTGCTCGGCGACAAGGCGGAGGAGGCATTCCGGCAATCGCTGCTCGGGTCGCAAGGTTCGCTCGCGGTGTTTTTCTCAAATGGGCTGGTCAGCACGATCATGGTCCTGGGGCTCGTTGCCCTTTTTTGGTCCGCGATTCAGGAAGGCTACAGCCGGCTGCGAACAGCGGCCGCCTGAGGCGCAGCTTTCTTCGATGCTGGGATATAAAATACCAAAGCTCAGAACGGGCTGGGCGATCGGTGTTATCGCACTTCTTGCGTCCGACCTACCCGCTCACATACCTCCTGAATCCGTCAGTCCAAAGCGGGCGCGCCGAGCTCGCTTTCCAAAGGTGACCTTCAGATCACCCGCGATGATTCTTGCGTGAATCCAGTCGCTTCAGAGCATCGATAGAAATCGCGCTGTGGACCATGGTCTTGGGTTCGAAGTGAACCCGTTCGGTTGAACCAAGTTGTTGATTCCGAGTACCGACGCTCGCCTGCGACATTTGCGCGCGGTTCGTACCGACGCTTGAATGTTGGCATATTAGATACCAAGATGGCCGCCGCGCGTCCGGGACATAAGATAACAGGGGCGCGCCTTGGGAGGACCTATGACAGAGATGGTGCAGGCTACGGCTCCGCCAGCGGCCCGTGTCAGCGATACCTTTCGCTGGACACAACTTGCGATCGGCGTCGCGGCGATGGTGATGATCGCCAACTATCAATACGGTTGGACATTCTTCGTCCCCGACATTCAGAAAAAATTCGGTTGGGATCGCGCCTCTATCCAGTGGGCCTTCACCCTTTTCGTTTTGTTTGAGACATGGCTGGTGCCGATTGAAGGCTGGTTCGTCGACAAATACGGCCCGCGCATCGTGGTCCTCATCGGCGGCATCCTCTGCGCCATCGGCTGGGCCATCAATGCCCAGGCGACCTCGCTCAACGGCTACTATCTCGGCATGATCATCGCGGGCATCGGCGCCGGCGGCGTGTACGGCACCTGCGTCGGCAACGCACTGAAATGGTTTCCCGACAAGCGCGGTCTGGCGGCTGGCATCACCGCGGCCGGCTTCGGCGCAGGCTCGGCGCTGACGGTCGCGCCGATCCAGGCGATGATCAAGGACTCCGGCTTCCAGACCACCTTCCTCTATTTCGGTCTCGGCCAGGGCATCATCATCGTGCTGCTCTCCTTCTTCCTGCTCGCGCCGAAGTCCGGACAGGTTCCGATGGTCGCGCAGAACGCCAATCTGGTTCAGAGCCGGCGCAACTATCAGCCGACGGAAGTGCTGCGGCAGCCGATCTTCTGGCTGATGTACTTCATGTTCGTGATCGTCGGCGCCGGCGGCCTGATGGTGACGGCGAACCTGAAGCCGATCGCTGTGGACTGGAAGATCGACAGTGTCCCGGTGACCCTGATCGGCGTGACGATGACCGCTGTGACCTTCGCCGCCACCATCGACCGTGTCCTCAACGGCCTGACGCGTCCGTTCTTCGGCTGGATCTCCGACAATATCGGCCGCGAGAACACGATGTTCATCGCCTTCGGCATGGAGGGCATCGGCATCTGGGCGCTCTACATGTTCGGCCACGATCCGATCTGGTTCGTGATCCTGTCGGGCTTCGTGTTCTTCGCCTGGGGTGAGATCTACTCGCTGTTCCCCTCCACCTGCACCGACACCTTCGGCCCGAAATTCGCGACCACCAATGCCGGCCTGCTCTACACCGCCAAGGGCACGGCCGCGCTGCTGGTGCCGATTGCGAACTACATGCAGCAGACCGCAGGCAATTGGGACAATGTCTTTCTCATCGCCGCGGGCGCCAACATCCTGGCATCGCTGCTCGCCATCCTGGCGCTGAAACCGTGGCGCAAGGTCGTGGTGGAAAAATCGGGCGCGTCGTAGATCGCGCAACGCAGTTGGCATGAAGCGCCCGGCCCACAGCCGGGCGCTTTTTTTGCTGCGCTTCCGATTTTCCGAAATCGCCGTGACCGCCAAGCCGCGGTATGGCTTGTACCGCACTGCAACACAAGTTCGGCTTGCATTGTGGGATATAGTATACCAACATCCGCCCGGTGCTTGCGACGATAAGTCACAAACTCGCGACAGAAGGCCGCAACCGCAAGCACGCGCTCGGGAGGACTTGATGGTTTTAAGCAACGCCGCCACCGCACCCTCAACACCTTCGCCCAACGGCTTCCGCTGGTTTCAGCTCGTCATGGGCATCGTCTGCATGGCGATGATCGCCAACCTGCAATACGGCTGGACACTGTTCGTCGATCCGATCGACGCGAAGCATCATTGGGGCCGTGCGGGCATCCAGCTCGCCTTCACGATCTTCGTGGTGACCGAGACCTGGCTCGTCCCCGTCGAAGCCTGGTTCGTCGACAAATACGGGCCGAGCATGGTGATCATGTTCGGCGGCGTGATGATCGCGCTGTCCTGGGTCCTCAATTCCTATGCGGATTCGCTGGCGCTGCTTTATACCGCCGCCGTGATCGGCGGCATGGGGGCCGGTGCGGTCTACGGCACCTGCGTGGGCAATGCGCTGAAATGGTTTCCGGACCGCCGGGGACTCGCTGCGGGCGCGACCGCCGCCGGCTTCGGCGCGGGTGCCGCGCTCACCGTGGTGCCGATCGCAAGCATGATCGCCGCCAGCGGCTACCAGACAGCCTTCTTCGACTTCGGCATCGGGCAAGGCCTGATCGTGTTCGTACTCGCCTTCTTCATTCGCCCGCCGTCTGTCGCGATACCTCCGAAAAAGAAGCAGCTCAATTTGCCGCAGACCAAGATTGATTTCACCCCGCCGCAGGTGCTGCGCAGCCCGATCTTCTGGGTGATGTATCTGGTGTTCGTGATGGTCGCCGCCGGCGGCCTGATGACCGCGGCGCAAATCGCGCCGATCGCCGATGACTTCCAGATCGCCAAGACGCCGGTCTCTTTGGCCGGCATCCAGATGGCGGCGCTGACATTCGCGATCTCGCTCGATCGCATCTTCGACGGATTCGGTCGGCCGATGTTCGGCTGGATCTCCGACAATATCGGCCGCGAGTACACGATGTTCATCGCTTTCGGCACGGCGGCGCTGATGCTGTTGACGCTCTCGACCTATGGCGCCCATCCGGTCGTGTTCGTGCTCGCGACCGCGGTCTATTTCGGCGTGTTCGGCGAGATCTACAGCCTGTTTCCAGCCACCAGCGGTGACACCTTCGGTGTGAAGTACGCCGCCACCAACAATGGCATGCTGTACACGGCGAAGGGCACCGCCTCGCTGCTGGTGCCGCTCGCCAGTATCCTCGCCAAGAATTTCGGCTGGCACGCCGTGTTCGTGATTGGCGTAGCTCTCAACGCGACGGCGGCGCTGATGGCGCTGTTCGTGATCAAGCCGATGCGACGCGCCTTCATCCTGGGCAACGAGACAGCGGCGGCACAGGCGACCGCGCGCAGCGTCACCACAGCGTGAGCGCAGACGTTGTGACGAGCGAAGGCGCACTTCGGTGCGCCTTTTCTTTTTGCCCGGAATGAAAGGAATACAAAATACAACGAGATGGATCGATCAGACGCCACCGCCCGCAGGATCGAAAGCGTCAGCGCTACTTACTGTTTTTACTGCATTTTTCTCTATGTATCCGCTCCTGCCGCGTTGACAATTGGCATTTTGTATACCAGAATTGCAATCGTAAACGAACCCAAGGAGGTTGCCATGCAAGTCGGAGATATTCTGCGCAAGAAAGCCGCACGTGTTGCAACGGTTCGCATGAACGAGACGGTGGCGATCGCCGCGCAACTGATGCGTTCCGGAAATATCAGCGCGCTGGTGGTCAAGGATGTCGTCCGCACCGAGGGCAACACCGCGGTGGGCATGTTCACCGAGCACGATGTGGTGCGCGCCATCGCCGAGCATGGCGCGGCGGGCGCCAACATGCGCGTATCGCATTTCATCTCGGTGCAGCAACTCGTGTCCTGCAGCTCGCGCGACACGCTCGAGCATGTCCGCCACCTCATGAACAAGCACCACATTCGCCACGTGCCGGTCATCGACAATTACAGCCTGATCGGCGTCATCAGCATCCGCGACATCGCAGCTGCATTCGACGAGCAGGTGATGGCCGCGCGGGAAGCCATCCCGGCCTGAAAGCACCTCAGCGTCAGCGCGCCGGTCTGAGACATGCTCGGCACCGGCGCATGGCCCCGCGCTGAAACATCAACCCCGCCTCTTTTGCGAAACATCCCATGAAGATTTGCATTTACGGCGCCGGCGCGATCGGCGGCTATCTCGGCGTGCAGCTTGCACGCGCGGGCGCAGATGTGAGCCTGGTCGCACGCGGCGCCCATCTCGCAGCCATGAAGGCGAACGGGCTGAAGCTCTTGATCGGCGATGAAGAGCGCATCGTGCATCCCCGCTGCACCGACGATCCGGCCGAACTCGGCGCACAGGATTTCGTCATCATCTGCCTGAAGGCGCATTCGATCACTGGCGTGCTCGAACGGATGCAGCCGCTGCTTGGCCCGCACACGCGTATCGTCACCGCCGTCAACGGCATCCCCTATTGGTATTTCCACAAACACGGCGGCGCCCATCAGGGTTCGACGCTGGAGACCATCGATCCCGGCGGCCGGCAGTGGCGTGAGCTTGGCCCCGAGCGCGCGATCGGCTGCATCGTCTATCCCGCCACCGAGATCGAGGCGCCTGGTGTCATCCGGCACGTCTATGGCGACCGCTTTCCGCTCGGCGAGCCCTCCGGCGAGATCACCGAGGACGTGCAGCGTCTGTCTGACGTCTTCACCAAGGCGGGCATGCAGGCCCCCGTGCTCGAGCGCATCCGCGACGAGATCTGGCTCAAGCTGTGGGGCAATGTCTGCTTCAACCCGATCAGCGCCCTCACCCATGCGACCCTGGACGTAATCTGCTCCGATCCGCCGACCCGCGCGCTGTCGAAAGCGATCATGCTGGAGACGCAGGCGATCGCCGAAACCTTTGGCGTCAAATTCCGTGTCGACGTCGAACGCCGCATCGAAGGCGCGCGCAAGGTCGGCGCCCACAAGACCTCGATGCTGCAGGACCTCGAGCGCAGCCGCCCGATGGAGATCGATCCACTGGTCACCGTGGTGCAGGAAATGGGACGCCTGACCGGGATTCCGACGCCGTCGCTGGATGCGATGCTGGCGCTCGCTGCCCAGCGCGCCCGGATCGCCGGGCTCTACGATGGAACGGTGCTTCCATCGCCGGAAGCAAAAGTTGCGGCGGTCACGTGATGTTGCAGCGTAACGTGACCCGTTGGCTTCGCTTCCGCCGCCAGGGTGAGACCGGCTTCGGCGTGCTGACGCCATCCGGCATCGCCGTACATGACGGCGAGATGTTCGGCACCTCCAAGCCGAACGGACGAATACTCGTGCTGGAGGACGTCGAGGTGCTCGCCCCTTCCGAGCCGACCAAGATTGTCGCGCTCTGGAATAATTTTCACGCGCTCGCCGCCAAGCTGCAGCAGCCTGAGCCGGCCGAGCCACTCTATCTGCTGAAAGCGACCACCAGCGTCACCGCGCCGGGTGCCGTGATCGAACGCCCCCTCTCCTATGACGGCAAGACCACCTATGAGGGCGAGCTCGGCATCGTCATCGGAAAGCCCTGCACCAACGTCTCTCCTGATGAAGCCGACGACTTCATCTTCGGCTACACCTGCGTCAACGACGTCACCGCCAACGACATCCTCAACCGCGACAAGACGTTTGCGCAATGGGCCCGCGCCAAGGGCTTTGACGGCTACGGCCCGTTTGGCCCCGTCATCACCGCAGGGATCGACCCGGGAAGCCTTGTCGTGCGCACCATTCTCAACGGCGCCGAGCGTCAGAACTACCCGATATCAGACATGATCTTCAGCGCGCAGGAGCTCGTCAGCAAGATCTCGCACGACATGACGCTCTTGCCCGGCGATCTCATCGCCTGCGGCACGTCGATCGGCGTCGGCGTCATGAAGGAGCCAGTCAACACCGTGACGGTGGCGATCGACGGCATCGGCGAGCTCACGAACGAATTCAGGCAATAGGCGACGTCACCTGAAGCCAGTGGCGTGAACCCCTTAATTCGGGGACTTTGGGTCGATCCGACTTGTTCCGCCTTGCGGAAACAACGCGGCGCTTTTGCATGATGGCGTTGCCCTGACCATCACCCGCCCCCGTGGACTTTTGCAGGGGGCGACGGCATCCTGCTGCCCGAATTCTCGATAAACAACGCGCGACCGTCCGCGCCGGGGAAACAGAGGGCAGTAATGATCAAGACACGCTTCACCGAGCTTTTCGGCGTCGAGCACCCGATCGTGCAGGGCGGCATGCAATGGGTCGGACGCGCGGAACTCGTCGCGGCCGTCGCCAATGCCGGGGCGCTCGGCATGATCACGGCGCTGACGCAGCCGACACCGGATGATCTGCGCAAGGAAATCGCGCGCTGCCGCGAGATGACGGACAAGCCGTTTGGCGTGAACCTGACCATCCTGCCTGCGATCAAACCGCCGCCTTACGCCGAATACCGCCAGGTCATTATCGAGAGCGGCATCAAGATCGTCGAGACCGCGGGCAACAAGCCCCAGGAGCATGTCGACGAGTTCAAGAAGCACGGCGTCAAGGTCGTGCACAAATGCACCAGCGTTCGCCACGCGCTGTCGGCGGAGCGCATGGGCGTGGACGCGATCTCGATCGACGGCTTCGAATGCGCCGGCCATCCCGGCGAGGACGATACCCCCGGCCTGATCCTGATCCCCTGCGCCGCCGACAAGGTGAAGATCCCGATGATCGCCTCCGGCGGCTTTGGCGACGGCCGCGGCTTGGCGGCTGCGCTGGCGCTCGGCGCCGACGGCATCAACATGGGCACACGCTTCATGTGCACCAAGGAAAGCCCGATCCATCAGCTCGTCAAGGAACGCATCGTCGCCAATGACGAGCGCGAGACCGAGCTGATCTTCCGCACCATGCGCAACACCTCGCGTGTCGCCAGGAACGCGGTCTCCACCAAGGTAGTCGCGATGGAGAAGGAAGGCGCGAAATTCGAGGACGTGCGCGAACTCGTCGCCGGCGCCCGCGGCAAGATGGTCTATGCCACCGGCGATGCCGAGGAAGGCATCTGGTCGGCTGGCCAGGTGCAGGGCCTGATCCACGACATCCCGACCTGCGCCGAACTGGTATCGCGCATCGTACGCGATGCGGAGGCGATCATCCGCGGCCGCCTCGAAGGCATGATCTCGGGGGCGCAGCGCCAGGCCGCCGAATAGAGTGGCCTTGAGCCCAACCAAAGAGAAGAGCCGATGAAAGCCTATGTGTATGGCGCCAATGGCGCTGAGATTACCGACGTCGCAAAGCCAACGCCGAAGGGCACGCAGGTGCTGGTCAAGGTCCATGCCTGCGGCCTCAACCGCGCCGATCTCGGCATGACCAAGGGCCATGCCCATGGCAGCGCGGGAGGCGTCGGCGCCGTGCTCGGCATGGAATGGGCCGGCGAGGTCGCCGAGCTCGGACCTGACGCCAAGGGCGTCAAGGTCGGCGACAAGATCATGGGTTCCGGCGGCGCCGCCTTTGCCGAATACACGCTTGCCGATCACGGCCGGCTGTTCCGTGCGCCCTCGAACATGAATTTCGAGGAGGCGGCCACCCTGCCCGTCGCGCTCGCGACCATGCACAACGCCGTCGTCACCAATGGCGCGCTGCAGCCCGGCCAGACCGTGCTGATCCAGGGCGCAAGTTCCGGCGTCGGGCTGATGGCACTGCAGATCGCGAAACTCAAGGGCGCGAAGCTCGTGATCGGTTCCTCGACCGACGCGATGCGGCGCGGCCGGCTGAAGGATTTCGGCGCCGACCTCGCGATCGATTCCAGCGACGCCGGCTGGGTCGAGCAGGTGCTGAAGGCAACCGGCGGCGAAGGCGTCGACCTCATCGTCGACCAGGTCTCCGGCAAGGTCGCCAACCAGAACCTCGCTGCGACCAAGGTCAAGGGCCGCATCGTCAATGTCGGCCGGCTCGGCGGCACCCATGCCGATTTCAACTTCGACCTGCACGCGGCGCGCCGCATCT
>NZ_PSRR01000320.1 GCF_004296405.1 Bradyrhizobium sp. Leo170 | reverse complement strand
CCCCCGTCCGGGGGCGCGGGCCCGTCGGATGCCTGCATGAAGGGCTTCGTCCCCTTGCGCGAGGAGACCGAGCGGCGCGGCAAGCTGATCAAGGCCGCCGGTGAAAAGAAGGCGGGTCCGGACGAGGCCTGCAAGCTGATCGGCAATTACAGCCAGGCCGAGCTGAAGATGATGAAATACGTCAAGGACAACTCGGCGAAATGCGGAATCCCGCCGCAGATCCTCGAGCAGCTCCAGAATGGCCACAAGAACACCGAGGCGATGCAGAAGAAGGTCTGCGCGGTGGCGCAGCAGATGGCGACGCAGGCGCGCGGTCCGGCCGGGCCGTCCTTGAGCGAAGTGCTGGGGTCCGCCTCCGCGCCCGAAGCAGTGCCGACGCGCAAGGGCGGCAGCACCTTTGACACGCTGAACGGCAACGTGCTGTCGCGATGAGCGACGTCACCGCCCGTGTTGCCGATGCGACCGGCAACTGGGTCGATACCCACGCGCCGCGCTGGTCGCGGCCTTATTTGCGTCTCTCCCGCTTCGACCGGCCGATCGGCTCGTGGCTTCTGTTGATGCCGTGCTGGTGGTCGGCGGCGCTCGCCGCCGGCATCGCCCATGACCTGCACCAACTCCCGCTTGTCATCCTTCTGTTCTTCATCGGCGCCTTCGTGATGCGCGGTGCGGGCTGCACCTGGAACGACATCACCGATCGCAATCTCGATGCGAAAGTGGAGCGGACGCGGTCGCGGCCGATTCCGGCGGGGCAGGTGAGCGTGACGCAGGCGCTGATCTTCCTGGTCGCCCAGGCGCTGATCGGTCTCGTGGTGCTGCTGCAGTTCAATCGCTTTGCGGTCGCGACCGGCATCGCCTCGCTCGTCATCGTCGCGGTCTATCCCTTCATGAAGCGCATCACCTGGTGGCCGCAGGTGGTGCTGGGGCTCGCCTTCTCCTGGGGCGCCTTGATGGGATTTGCCGTCATCCTCGAGCGCATCGATCTCACCGCGCTTGCGCTCTATGCCGGCTCAATCTCCTGGGTGATCGGCTACGACACCATCTATGCACATCAGGACGCCGAGGACGACGCGTTGATCGGCATCAAGTCGACCGCACGCTTGTTCGGCGCGGCCACGCACAAGGCGCTCGTGCTGTTCTATTCGCTCGCGGTGGCCCTGATCGGGATGGCGCTCGTGCTGGCTGGCGCGCATTGGTTCGCGTGGATCGGCCTCGCCGCCTTCGCGTTGCATCTGGCGATCCAGATAAGACGACTCGACATCAGCGATCCCGCATTGTGCCTGCGCGTCTTCAAGTCAAACCGCGACGCCGGCCTCATCCTGTTCGCCGGCCTGCTCGCTGACGCCGCGATGCGCTGAGGCTTCTGCGTTGTTGCGGGGCGTGCAGAAATCACCACTCTCTCGTCATTCCGGGGCGCGCCTCTTGGCGCGAGCCCGGAATCCATTGGGCCGCATGCACTGGTGGGGAAATGGATTCCGGGCTCGCCGCTTCGCGGCGCCCCGGAATGACAGCGTGTGTTGTGGCGCGGGCCGTCGTCCCGGGTCACGTTCAATCCCGCGCGATGATCTCGTGTTCACCGCGATGGACATTCCCCGCATCAAGCGGGCCGCCACGGCGGCGGCGTACCAGGAAGCGCGGGCGGCGCGTGTGGATGACGTTGCGGCGCCTGCGCCGGGCCGCAGGCTCGCGCGGCGCTTGCTCGCTCAGTTGCGGCAGGCGGAGCACGTCGCTCCACATCTGCCAGGCGCTTTCGATCTCGTCGCGATCGGAACTGACGCCAAGCGGAATTGCGAGCGACGGATCGCGGTGGACGAGCGTCAGCATCTGCTCGTCGCCCAGGTCGCGCAACGCGACGCCGATGAAGTCGCAGACGCGAACATTGATCGCCATCCGCATGCCCTTGACGGCACGGCGCAGCACGACGCGTTCGTGGTGAAGTTCAACCTGCCGCATGCCACCGTCCGCGCGGACATCCTGCGCATGGAAGCTGAGCGGTAGAGAAAGCGGGTCGAGCCGTTGCACACGGCCCGACCCGGCGGGGTTGAGCCCGCTTGTTGCTGTTTGACGCCTCACGGCTTTATCTCCCCGCCGGGATTATGTTCCCGGTCGATGCGCGAGACCTTAGCGCAGCCGTTTCCCGATCAGCTTGAGAAGGCTGGTTAAAGAGACGTCAAAGGCGCGCATGCTTGACAAGACCTTGCCGCGCTCGAGCAATTCTTCTTCATCGCGCGGCAAAACGCTTGAAATCGCTGCAAATCCGGCCCACTTGGTGGGTTTGGCGCGCCGCGCTGCGTTGAGCCCTTCAATGTCAGGAATCTGTTCGTGAACCCTTCACCATCGCCTGCCGAAAAGTCCGCGACCGACCTGTTCGACCAGTCGGTTTTGAGTGAACTGGCGCAGCGTCTTGTCGAGGCGGCCAAGCGCGCCGGCGCGGATGCGGCGGATGCGATCGCGGTGCGCGGCGTTTCGCAAGGCGTCGAGGTGCGCGACGGGCGCGTCGAGGAGTCCGAGCGCTCCGAAGGCGACGATGTCGGCCTGCGCGTGCTGGTCGGTCAGCGCCAGGCGGTGGTCTCCACCAATGATGTCACTGGCGACGGGATCGCCAAGCTTGCCGAGCGCGCGGTCGCGATGGCGCGTGTCGCGCCCGACGACAAATATGTCGGGCTCGCGGACCCTGCGCTGCTGGCGCGCGACTTCCCCGATCTCGACCTGCTCGACCGCAATGTGCCCTCGACCGCTGAACTCGAACGCCGCGCCACCGAGGCGGAAGCGGCGGCGCTCGCCATCAAGGGCGTGTCGAAATCCGGCGGCGCGTCGGCTTCCTCCGGCATCGGCGGCATGGTGCTGGTGACCTCGACCGGTTTCCATGGCTCCTATCTGCGCTCGAGCCACGGCATCTCGATGACCGCGATCTCGGGCGAGGGCACCGGCATGGAGCGCGACTATGATTTCACGAGCGCGTTGCATGCATCCGACCTCGCTTCGCCTGCAAGCGTCGGCCGCAAAGCGGCCGAGCGTGCGGTGGCGCGCACCAATCCGCGCAAGGTCGAGACCTGCAAGGTCCCCGTCGTCTACGATCCACGCGTTGCGAACTCGCTTGTCGGCCATCTCGTTGGCGCCATCAACGGTGCATCGATCGCGCGCAAGACCAGTTTCCTGAAGGATCGTCTCGGTCAGCAATTGTTCGCGAGCAATATCCGCATCATCGACGATCCCTTGCGCGTGCGCGGCCTGCGCTCGCAGACCTTCGATGCCGAAGGCGTCAAGGTGAAGAAGACGGCCCTGATCGATGACGGCGTGCTCACCACCTGGCTGCTCGATTGCGCGACCGCGCGCGAGCTCGGCATGGCCACGACAGGACATGCGCATCGCGGCGTCTCCTCGGTGCCGTCGCCGGGGGCCTACAATCTGCATCTCGAGCCTGGCTCGGCGACGCCGAAGGAACTGATCGCCGACATCAAGCAGGGCTTTTACGTCACCGACCTGATCGGTTCGGGCGTCAACGGCGTGACCGGCGACTATAGCCGCGGCGCCTCGGGCTTCTGGATCGAGAACGGCGAGATCACCTATGCGGTCAGCGAAGTGACCATCGCAGGGCATCTGCTGGCGATGTTCAAATCGCTGGTCGCCGCGAACGATCTGGAATTCCGCTACAGCGTGAACGCGCCGACTTTGCGGATCGAGGGACTGACGCTTGGCGGACGCTGATACGGACGACGGGATCCTGGCGCGCGACGCCGCCCTGCTGGCGGAGACGGTGCGGGAAGCGGGGGCCCTGGCGCTCTCGCTGTTTCGCACTGAGTTGAAGAACTGGATCAAGGGCGCCTCATCGCCGGTGTCGGAGGCCGATATCGCGGTCAACGACCTGCTGGAGCAGCGGCTGCGTTCGGCGACGCCCGATTACGGCTGGCTCTCGGAAGAGAGCGCGGACGACCAGGCGCGGCTTGGCAAGCGCCTGGTGTGGATCGTCGATCCCATCGACGGCACCCGCTCCTATCTCGCCGGGCGCGAGGACTGGTGCGTCAGCGTGGCGCTGGTTGAAAATGCCTCGCCCGTGCTGGCGGCGGTATTCGCGCCCGCCACCGCGGAGTTCTTCTTTGCCGCGCGGGGGCAGGGCACCACGCGCAATGGCATCGCGGTGCGCGCGACCGCGGGCACCGATTTCGATTTCCCCCGCATGGCCGGGCCGAAGCCGCTCCTGCAGCGATTGAGCCCTTCGGCGCAGGAGATCACGCTGCATCCGCGAATCGGTTCGCTGGCGCTCAGGCTATGCCGGGTCGCGCATGGCGAGCTCGATGCCGCCTTCGCCGGCGGCAATAGTCATGACTGGGACCTTGCGGCGGCGAATTTGATCGTGCAGGAAGCGGATGGTAAGATGACGGCGCTCTCGGGGGATGCGATTGAGTATAATCGCCGGGAGCTGGCGCATGGGGTGCTGGTGGCGGCGGGACATGATCGTCATGCACGTATTGTCGAGCATTTTCGCAACCGCCCGTTGCACTGATCGCCTCGCGCCACAGGACTTCCCTGCCGGGCATCTCATCAGGAAAAACAATTATGTCAGATAGTGCCCAGCCGCAGCAATTATTGCATCTCGTCATTGGTGGCGAGCTGATCGACCTCCAGCACAACACCTTCAAGGATCTCGATAAGGTCGAGATCGTCGGCGTATATCCGAACTACGCCAGCGCTCACGTGGCCTGGAAGGCGAAGGCGCAGCAGACCGTGGACAACGCCCACATGCGCTATTTCATCGTCCACCTCCATCGGCTGCTCGATCCGGGTCAAGACACAAAGCCCTCCCTTTGAAACGTCTGATTCGCGATTTTTTGCGCAGCGGCCTCGTGCAGCGTGCGCTGGGCCTGCTTGCGGCCGAATATCTGCGGCTGGTCTGGCTGACCAACAGGTTCAGCCTTGAGCCGCCTGACGTATACGAGCAGGTGGAACCGCAGATGCCCTGCATCTTCGTGTTCTGGCATGGCCAGCACCTGATGACCCCCTTCATCCGGGTCAGGGGAAACCACCGCGCCAAGGTCCTGGTCTCCCGGCATCGCGACGGCGAGTTCAACGCGATCGCGGCCGAGCGGCTCGGCGTCGGCACCATCAGGGGGTCGGGCGACCATTCCGGCAGTTTCCACCGCAAGGGGGGCGTCGGCGCCTTCAAGGAGATGCTGCGGGCGCTGGAGGATAAGTGGAACGTCGCGACCACCGCCGACGTGCCCAAGCAGGCCCGGGTCGCCGGTCTCGGCGTCATCATGCTGGCCCGCCAGTCGGGCCGGCCGATCATGCCCTTTGCCATGGTGACCAGCCGGTTCATCCGGTTGAAAAACTGGGATTCCACCACCATTAATTTGCCATTCGGACGGGGCGCACTGGTGGGCATCGATTCCGTGGAGGTGCCGCCCGACGCCGACGCCGAGATGATGGAAACGTTGCGGCTCAGGGTGGAGGCCTTGCTGAACGAAGCGACCCGGAAGGCCTATGCGGCCGTCGGGCGTCCGGAGGGAGCTCTTGGCTAACTCGCTGCCGATGACGTTGCGGGTCTACCAAAGACTGTCGTCCGCGATGGTGCCGCTCGCACCTGCGCTGATCCGGCGGCGGCTGAAGCTCGGCAAGGAGGATCCGGCTCGCGTTGGCGAACGGCGCGGCGTCAGCGCCGATGTGCGGCCGCACGGGCCGCTGGTCTGGATCCATGGCGCCAGCGTCGGCGAGGTGCTGGCGGCGGCGGCGCTGATCGAGAAACTGCGCGAGCTCAATTTGCGCATCCTGCTCACCTCCGGCACCGTCACCTCGGCGGCGATCGTTGCCAAGCGCTTTCCGCCTGACGTCATCCATCAATATGTGCCCTATGATACCCCGCGCTATGTCGCGCGCTTCCTCGACCACTGGCGGCCGTCGCTGGCGCTGTTCATCGAGTCGGACCTCTGGCCGAACCTGATCCTTTCTAGCTCCGCGCGCCGCCTGCCGATGGTGCTGATCAACGGACGGATGTCGCAGCGCTCGTTTCCGCGCTGGCAGCGGATGTCGCACACGATCTCGGCCCTGCTCGACCGTTTCGACATCTGCCTGGCCCAGTCGAGAATAGACGCCGAACGCTTTGCGGCGCTCGGCAGCCGCAATGTCGTCATCACCGGCAATCTCAAGCTCGACGTCGCGGCGCCGCCGGCCGATCCTGCCAAGCTGGAGCGGCTGATGGCGGTGACGCGCGGCCGGCCGATCGTGGTCGCGGCCTCCACCCATCCCGGCGAGGAAGAGCAGCTCGTGGAAGCGCATCGCGCGCTTGCGGGATTCTTTCCCTCGCTGCTCACCGTGATCGTGCCGCGCCATCCCGATCGCGGCGAAGCGGTTATGCGCGTTGTCGAGGCCGCCGGCCTGCACAGTGCGCTGCGGTCGCGCGAGGAACTGCCGATTGCGACCACCGATATCTATGTCGCCGACACCATGGGCGAGCTCGGCCTGTTCTATCGGCTGGCGCCGATCGTGTTCATGGGCGGCTCGCTGGTTCCGCACGGCGGCCAGAATCCGATCGAGGCCGTGAAGCTTGGCGCCGCGATCGTACACGGTCCGCACGTGTTCAATTTCACCGATGTCTATGAGGCGCTCGACCGTGCCGGTGGCGCGCGGCGCGCGGAGACACAGGAAGCATTGGTGAAGCAGCTCGGCCAGTTGCTGGACAATGCCAAGGCGCGCGAAGCCTCGCTTGGGGCCGCCGAACATGTGGTGCAGCAGCTCGGCGGCGCGCTGGAGCGAACACTTGCGGCGCTCGAACCGTATCTCTTGCAGTTACGGATCGAGATGGGAGCCGCCAATGCGTGAGCCGGCCTTCTGGCACGGTCCGGCATCCTGGAAATCGCATCTGTTGCAGCCGCTCGCCACGCTCTACGGCGCCATCGCCGCCAGGCGTCTGCAGCGCAAGGGGATCGACGCCGGCATTCCCGTGCTCTGCGTCGGCAATTATCATACGGGCGGTGCCGGCAAGACGCCGACTGTGCTGGCGCTGGCGAAGCTGCTGCGCGAACTCGGCGAAGTGCCTGTTGTGCTCAGCCGCGGCTATGGCGGCGAGTTGCGCGGGCCGGTGCAGGTCGATCCTTCCAGCCATTCCGCCGCCGATGTCGGCGATGAGCCGTTGATGCTGGCCGAGCGGCTACCGGTCGTGGTCGCGCGCGATCGCGCTGATGGCGTCGCGCTGGTGAAGTCGCTCGGCGCGAGCGTACTGGTGATGGATGACGGCTTCCAGAACCCGGCGGTCGCCAAGGATGCCTCGATCATCGTGATCGATAGCCAACGTGGCCTTGGCAATGGGAAAGTGTTTCCGGCCGGCCCGTTGCGCGCGCCGTTGGCGCCGCAGGTTGCGCGCACCGACGCGCTCGTCGTGGTCGGCGACGGTACTGCTGCGAAGATGCTGGCGACGGAGATTGCCGTGCGCGGAAAGCCCGTGCTGGCGGCGCAGCTTCGGCCGGACGATGCATCGCTTACGTCGCTGCAGGGCCGCCGCGTGCTCGCCTTTGCCGGTATCGGCGATCCCGCGCGCTTCTTCAACACCCTCCGCAACAGCGGCGTCGACGTTGTCAGGGAGAGCGCCTTCCCCGATCACCACGTGTTCTCGAAGGCCGACATCGATAGCCTGGTGTCGGAGGCGAGAGGCGACGGGCTGACATTGGTGACCACGGAGAAGGATCTGGCGCGGCTCAAGCAGCGCGGTGAACTACCGGTCTGGGCGCAGGCGGTGGTGCCGTTCGCGGTGACACTGGAGTTCGAGGATGCAGCATTGCTGCGCAAATTCGTCTCAGACAGCCTGTCCAAAGCGCGCGGAAACAGGCTCCGTAGCTGACGTCCCCTTTCGTAGCCCGGGTGGAGCGAAGCGCAACCCGGGACATCTGTGTCCGCATTGAGAGGGCCCCGGGTTACGCTGGCGCTCCACCCGGGCTACGGCAGCACTATCCCTGCTTCAGCGCTGCGGGAAAATGCCGCTGCAGCACCGCGGTCGGGGTCGCATAGGCCTCCTGCAGATCGACGCTCCAATATTTCAGTTCGTCGAGCGGGATCCGTACGTCCGTGATGGAGCAGCGCACATAAGTTCCGGGCGAGACCACGCGGAAATCGCCATCGAGATATTGCACCTGCGCTTCGCCATGACCCGAGGGACCGAACTTGTTCAGCACTATGAAACTCTCCGCCCGGCCTTAACGCGAGGCCTCGTTGGGGTTGCGGTTTATACCTATCATAAATAGGCTGTAATGTCCGCAGGTTAAACCACCGACTTGTGATGAATTGCGGCCAGACTGCATGATAGTTTCGCACCCGTGGTCCGCTCGGTCAGCAGCGCCACCATGATGCGGCCAATTGAGATGCGGTTTTTGTCAGCAGCCATTTTCCTGACGCTCGTTGCCGTGGCTTCCGCTGCGACGGCCGCGCCGCTGCCTGCGCCCCATCAGGTCGATATTCCCGCCACCAATCTCACGTTGCACGCGCAGCTCTACAAGCCCGACGGCGACGGCCCGTTTCCGACCGTGATTGCGCTGCACGGCTGCGGCGGCCTCGCCGGGCGTTCGGAGCCGGTCTTGCCGCGCTACCGCGACTGGGCGGAACAATTGCTCCGGACCGGCCATGCCGTGCTGTTGCCCGACAGCTACGGCTCGCGCGAGGTCGGCCCGCAATGCCGGGTCAAGGATCGGGAACGGCACGTGCTGGCGCGCCGCGAGCGGGTCGCTGATATCATGGCGGCGCGGCAATGGTTGATGCAGCAGCCCTGGGTGGCGCATGAGCGCATCAGCCTGATCGGCTGGGCCAATGGCGCCAGTGCGCTGTTGTGGGCCGTGCGGCCGCAACTCCCCTCGCGCAGCACCGAGCCGGATTTCCGCTCGGCGATCGCGTTCTATCCGGATTGCCGGCTGTCCTCCAGGCTCGGCTGGAGCACGCGGGTGCCGACCTTGGTTATGATCGGCGCCAACGACGATGTCAGCTCGCCGCCGGCCTGCCACCAGATGGTCGACGGCGCGCGCGGCCGCAGCGCGCTGGCGCGGATCATCACCTATCCCGGCGCCTATCACGACTTCGATCTCGCCAATCTGCCGCTGCGTGCGATTGCCGGAACAGCCGATGCCGCAATGCCCGAGGTCGGCCACATCGGCACCGACGCAGAGGCGCGCACCGACGCGCAGAAACAGGTCGCCGCCTGGCTCTCGCGTTAGTGCCAGGTGAGGGCTCTCTCCCTACTGCCGTAGCCCGGGTGAAGCGCCAGCGTAACCCGGGGCCGCTCGCAACGCGGACACAGGTGTCGCGGGTTACGCGTTCCGCTCCACCCGGGCTACAGGCTAGAACAGGCTGCCCTGGTCGACCGGCTTTGCGACCCGCTTTGGCGCGGGTTTCGTGTCGCGCGTCACCGGCTTGGGCTGGGGCGTCGGCGCCGCGGCGACAGAGTGGTCGCCATCGGCGGTAGCAGCCACGCGGCCGTCGGCGAACTCGATCGACAGAAGCGCATTCGGCGCGACGCTGGCCGCGGCATGCACGGGATGTCCCGCTTCGTCGCGCACCAGGGCAAAGCCGCGGGCGAGCACGCTGCGATAGGAGAGGGCGGCCAGCAATTTTCCGCTCTGGCCGACGCGCGCGTCGAGCCGCTGTAGCAGCGTGACCATGGCGCGTTGCGCGCGCTCGGCGAGCCGATGGGTGCGTTCGCGCTGCCGCGCGATCGCATTGCGCTGCGCCTGCGCATTGGCGAGCTTGGACGCCTTGAAGCGAACCTCCAGCCCCGTAAAGCGCTCGCGCCGGCTGCGCAGGAGCGAGCGCGCGGAAAGGGCGATGCGCTCGCCTGAGACGGTCAGGCGCTGCCTGGCGTGCGAAATCTGCCCGTGCAGCACCCGCAGCGTCAGCCGGCCGCTGGTGGAGGCGAAGCGGCGGAAATGCGCGTGCGTATTCGCCTTCAACCCGCGCGGCAGTGCTGCGCCGAGGTGATCCAGCCGCTGCCGCGGGATCGCCAACAGTTCGCTCGGCGCCGGCAGCGCGCGCGCTGCGGCCCGCA
>NZ_PSRR01000319.1 GCF_004296405.1 Bradyrhizobium sp. Leo170 | reverse complement strand
GGGGGTCAGGTATTTCAGCGACGAGTGAGGCCGCCGGATATTGTAGTCGGCGACCCAAGCCGCGACCTTGACGCGGGTGTCATCCAGATCGAAGAACAGGGTCTCGTTGAGCAGTTCATCGCGCATCCGGCCGTTGAAACTCTCGACGAAGCCATTCTGCATCGGCTTTCCCGGTGCGATGAAGTGCCAATCGATATCTGCGTCCTTGCACCAAGCCAGCATGGCGTTGCAGGTGAACTCGGTGCCATGGTCGGACACGATCATTCCTGGCTTGCCGCGCCGCTCGACGATGGCCGTCAGTTCGCGGGCCACGCGCCGCCCCGAGATCGACGTGTCCGGAATGGCGCCCAGGCATTCCTTGGTGACGTCGTCGACGATGTTGAGGATGCGGAAGCGTCGGCCATTGGCGAACTGGTCGTGGACGAAGTCCAGCGACCAGCGGGCATTTGGCTTGGCCTCGACCAGGATCGGGGCCCGGGTCCCCACGGCCTTGCGGCGAGCCCGCCGCTTGCGGACGGTGAGCCCTTCCTCGCGATAAAGCCGGTAGATCCGGTTGATCCCCGATGGCTCGCCCTCCCGCCGCAGCAGGACGAACAGCCGGCGGTAGCCGAAACGCCGCCGCTCGTTGGCGAGATCGCGCAACCGGCCGCGCAGAGCCGCGTCCGCAGGGCGGCTGGAGCGATAACGGATCATCTTCCGATCCGCGCCCACGATCGAGCAGGCCCGCCGTTCCGACAGGCTCACGACGGCCTGCAGATGCGCGACCGCAGCGCGCTTGGCGGCGGGCCCTACCATTTTTTTGAAAGCAGCTCGCGAAGGGCGGCCGTATCGAGCATCTGCTCGGCCAGAAGCTTCTTCAGCTTCGCGTTCTCCTCTTCCAAGGTCCTCAGCCGCTTCGCCTCGGAAACGTCCATGCCGCCGAATTTAGCCTTCCAATTGTAGATCGTCGCTTCCGAGATCCCATGCTTGCGAGCCAGATCAGCCGTCTTCGCCCCAGCCTCATGCTCCTTCAATATCGCGATAATCTGCTCTTCCGTGAACCTTGCTCGCTTCATCTGTCCGTCCTTCTTCGGGCCGGACTCTAACTCCTTCTGGAGGAAATACTCAGTGGCAGGTCAATCTGGATCGATTCAAACGAGCGATCCATGCATTCGCGTTGACCCGAAATTTCGTCGCCGATACCACCCGCCCTGGGACACGTCGTCGCGCTTCAGAGCGCATAAACCAGAATTCGTCGCGGGGGCGAGTGATGAGCAATGTAAAGGCACCGAGGTCGCTGCGTTTCGAGGTGGCGATCAACTCGGTCGGCGAACGGCTTGAGGGCTGCTCGGGCAAGAAAGTGTCGACGGTCGCGGGCCTGATCGCGGTCGCATCGTTTTCCGGCGCCGAAGCGCAACAACCCAATTTGCCGCCCGTGAACGTGGAAGCGCCGGTGGCGCGGCCGCGGCCGGCCAACACCAAGCCGACACCGGATCAGGTCCGCGCGCGCACCGCACTCAGGCGCGCGTCACGTCGCACGCAGCAGACGCGGGTTGCGGCCGTGCCTTATCCCAACGCCGGCGGGCTCAACGCCGATCGCGATCCCTATGCGGATCCCGCCGCGCCCTACAAGGTCGATCGCGTGCAGGCGTCAGGAAAGTTCCCCGAGCCGATCCTGAACACGCCGAAGACGATCACGGTGCTCTCCAGGCAAGTGCTGGACGACAAGAACGCCACCACGTTGCGGCAGGCCGTGCTGAGCACCGCCGGTGTCACGCTCGGCACCGGCGAGGGCGGCAACGCCTTCGGCGACCGCTTCTTCATCCGCGGCTTTGATGCCCGCAACGACGTGTTCATCGATAGCGTGCGTGACGCCGGCGTCAGCGTCCGCGAGAACTTCTTCACCGAGCAGGTCGAAATCCTGCGCGGTCCCGGCTCTTCATTTGCCGGCCGCGGCACCACCGGTGGCGCCATCAACATCGTCACCAAGCAGGCGACGACGGAGGGCAGCTTCTACAACATGGATACGACGTTCGGCACCGACCGCACCAAGCGCGTCACGCTCGACGTCAACCAGGTGATCAGCCCGACGCTTGCCGTGCGCGCGGGCGGCCTGTTCCAGGACGCGGGCGTTGCCGGCCGCGATTACGTGTCCGACGACCGCGGTGGTGGATTCGTTGCGGCGAAGTGGACGCCGATCGATGCGGTGAAGGTGACCGCAGGCTATATTCACACGGATATTCATGGCCTGCCGGATTTCGGTGTGCCCTATTTCCGGCCGAGCACGGCGAGCAAGGCAGGCGGCCCGTTCCCGGATTTCGGCGTCAACCGCAACAATTGGTACGGTTTCACCGATCGCGACTTCTCGCAGGTGAAGCAGGATATCGGCACCATTAACGCCGAAGTTCAGGTCACGCCGGACCTCTTGATCAGCAACAAGACCCGAGCCTCGCACTCGCTGTTGAATTACATCGGCACGCTGCCCGAGGCGCCGGTCCTCGTGAACCCGCTCATTTTCTCGACGTTGTCGGCCAATCCGCAGAGCCGCTATCAGACCACCGATATGCTGGCCAATCAGACCGAAGCCACCTACAAATTCGACACCGGAGGCTGGCGCCATACGGCGCTCGCCGGTGTTGAAGTGTCGCAGGAGCGCTCCAGCATCGACAAGTATACCGGCTTGAGTTCGGAAGCCATTGGCGCGCCTTTCTCGGGCACGGGCTCGGTCACGGGTGTCAGCGTGTTCAACCCGCAATACACGTTCCTGCCGTTCGGAACGACCCCGACGCTTGCAGGTCTCCCGACCAAGATCGGGATCGACACCACGAGCGGCTACCTGCTCGACACCGTCAACTACCACGATCTCGTCATCCTCAACGGCGGCATCCGCTACGATGATTACAAGATCAACACGAGCGGCTTCGGCACGGTCAACGGTGTTCCGAACGTGTTCGGGAGGCAGTCGGCCGAGTTCGGTCTGCCGAACTTCAATTTGGGCATCCTGCTCAAGCCGCTTCCGATCGCGAGTGTCTATGCGGCCTATGCCACCTCTTCGAATCCTGTCGGTGCGGAGTTCGACGGCACCAGCACGGCGTATGGCGGACTCTCGCCGGTGCTGAACGGTAACACCAATCAGATCTTTGGTCCCGAGAAGAACACGGCGATCGAACTCGGAACCAAATGGGAGTTGTTCGATCGGCACCTGTTGGTGACGGCGGCGTTGTTCCAGACGGAGAAGGATAACGCGCGTGAATCGGTCAATATCACGCCGGCGACCGCCACCGCATCCTGTCCCTATCCCGCGAACACAAGCGGCACCGTGCCCTGCATCAGTGCCGGTGCCGCCTACCGCATCCGCGGCATCGACCTCGGCCTTGGCGGCAAGATCACGGACAAATGGAGCGTGTTCGGCGGACTGGTGCTGATGCAGTCCGAGGTGACGAAATCGCTCGTTCCGCCCGCGAATACGATTCTCTACACGACCAATGTCGGCTTGCCGCTCGCCAACGTCGCGCATCAGTCGTTCAGCCTGCTGACGAAGTACCAACTCACGGACATGTGGGAGATCGGCGGGCAGGCGGTCTATCGCTCCAAGATCTATGGCGGCACGTTCCTCGCAGCGAACCAGGGCACGCAATTGCCGAGCTACTGGCGCTTCGACGCGTTCGCGGAGGCGAAGCTCAACAAGAACTGGAGAGTCAAACTGTTCGTGAACAACATCTTCAACAAGCTTTATTACGACGCGTTGTATCAGAGCCCGGCTCCGTTTGTGCTCGAGGCGCCAGGTCGCGCCGCCTATCTCGTCGTATCGGCACGGTTCTGAAACGACAGGGCATGCTGATCTGCGTTCCGAATGTGCTGAGCAAGGCCGATGTGGCGGACTTCCGCCGCATCATGGATGCCAGCGCGTGGGAGGATGGACGTTCGACGGCAGGCGCCGCATCGGCGCTGGTGAAGCGCAACGAGCAATTGCCGCCGGATAGCGAGGTCGCCCGCCAGCTTGGCAGCCGCGTGCTGTCGGCGCTGACGGCCAGTGCGCGCTTCATCTCGGCGGCGATCCCACTTAGAATCTTTCCACCTTTGTTCAACCGTTACGTCGCCGCCGACGGTCATCATTTCGGTCTGCATGTCGACAACGCGGTGAGGGGAGACCACCTCACCGGCTTGCGGATCCGCACCGACCTCTCGGTTACGCTGTTTTTATCGGAGCCGGATGAATATGATGGCGGCGAGCTCGTCATCGAAGATTTCTACGGCTCGCATGAAGTGAAGCTGCCGGCCGGCGACCTCGTTCTTTATCCTGCTTCTAGTTTGCATCTGGTCACGCCGGTGACGCGAGGCGCGCGGGTTGCGTCTTTCTTCTGGCTGCAGAGCATGGTACGGGATGCGCACGCTCGCAGTCTGATCTTCGATCTGGACACCGCTATCCAGGCCTTGGTGGAGCGGCTTGGGCGAGACGACCCCGAAACGGTCAAATTGACCGGCATCTATCACAACTTGATACGCCACTGGGCCGAAGTATGAACATTCTAACTACCCGCGCGACACTTGTTGCACTCTCCGTGCTGACGCTGGTCGCGCTGACGGCATCCTCGTCGGCGCAGCAGCAGATGGCGCCCGCCGCTCCCGCTCCATCGACGCCTGTCGCGCAGCAACAGACTGCTCCCGCCGCGCCGCAACCACCGGCAGAGGCGACGACGCCGGCGCAGTCACCCTCCGCCGCCGCGCCGGTTGCCTCGCAGGGAACTCAGGACGTCAGTGCAGCGCCTGCCGAAGGCGAGGGCAAGAAATCGGCGACCATCGCCGGACTGAAGGAACTGTCGCCCTGGGTGATGTTCTGGAATGCCGACATCGTCGTGAAGGCGGTGATGATTGGTCTTGCCTTTGCGTCGCTGGTGACCTGGACGGTGTTCATCGCCAAGATGATTGAGCTCACCGTCGTGCAGCGCAAGTTGCGCGCCGCGCTCGCCAAGATCAGCGATGTGCGCTCGCTCGCTGAAGCCCAGTTCGCGCTCGGCGCCAAGGGCAGCGTGCTCTCGACCCTGATCGCCGCGGCGATGCGGGAAGGGCGACTGTCGGCCGGCATCTCCAGCGACGCCGGCATCAAGGAACGCGCGGCGTCGAGCTTTGCCGAGATCGTGCGTGCCGAAGGCCGCCGCATTCGCGTCGGCATGGGCCTGCTTGCGACCATCGGCGCGACCTCGCCCTTCGTCGGTCTGTTCGGCACCGTCTGGGGCATCATGAACAGCTTCATCGGCATCTCGAAATCGCAGACCACCAACCTCGCGGTGGTCGCGCCCGGCATCGCCGAGGCGCTGCTCGCGACCGCGATCGGGCTTGTCGCGGCGATCCCGGCCGTGATCATCTACAATCACTTTTCGCGGGTGACGAAGGGCTATCTGGAACTGGTCGGCCGTGCCTCGGGCGCGGCGGCACGGTTGTTGTCGCGCGACCTCGACCGCACCAATGTCAGTATGACCGGCGGCGCACATTCGCGCACGGCGGCGGAGTAGGCGATGGCTGTCTCGATCGCAGACAATGACGGCGACGACGACGATTTCGCGGAATCGCACGAGATCAACGTCACGCCATTCATCGACGTCATGCTGGTGCTGCTCATCATCTTCATGGTGGCTGCACCGCTCTCCACGGTCGACCTGCCGATCGATCTGCCGACGTCGAGCGCGACGCCGCAGAAGAAGCCGGACAAGCCGACCTATGTCAGCATCAAGTCGGACCTGACGCTTGCGATCGGCGAAAATGCGGTCAAGCGCACTGAGCTGGTGCATTCGCTCGATACCTTGGCCGACATGAGCAAGGATAAGTATGTATTTCTGCGCGCGGATCGCGCGGTGCCTTATGGCGAGCTGATGGGAGTGATGGAAATCCTGCGCTCGGGCGGCTACAACAGGGTCAAGCTGGTGACGCTCGAAGGCGTTCCCGGCGCGCCTGCCGCGCCGCAAGCCGCCGAGCCGGCAAAACCCTGACGACGGACAGCGATGTCTGACCTCGATCTCGAGCAAAGGCCTTCCCGACGGCTATGGATTTGCGCCGCAGTGACGGCGCTTGCGCTGCATGTTGGCGGCGCAGCGCTGGCGCTTGCGAATTTGCGCGGCGATGACGTCGGCGACGGCCTCGGGGCCAATGCCGCCGAGTTCGCGGTGGAGATGGCCTCGCCCAAGGTCGAGGACGAGAATCTGCCGCCGGGTCCCGACGCCGATGCGTCGCAGGCCGCTCCGCAGCTCTCCGAGCAGAAGGCCGAGGTCAAGGAGACCGACCTGCCGAAGGACGTGCCGATCGAGTCCGAAGACCCCGACCGCATCGTCACGCAGAACGACTCGAAGAAGCCCCAGGAAGACGATCCCAAGGTCCAGGCCGTCCAGACCCAGGCCTCCGAAGAGGCGCCCGCCCAGGAAGCAACCGCGCGGCAGACGCTGGAGGAGAACGCGCCGGAGGCCGAGCAGGCCAAGGCCCCGAATCGCGGCATCGGCAAGGACAGGCAGAAGCTCACCGCCGACTGGGGCCGCAAGATCAGCGCCTATTTCGAGCTCCACAAGCGCTATCCGCACAACAAGAGCAAGGCGACCACCGTGAAAGTCAGCATTGTGCTGAACCGCCGCGGCAACATCGTCAACGTCGCGGTCGCGGAGTCCTCAGGCGACCAAGCGTTCGACGACGCGGCCATCTCAATGGTTCGCCGCTCCGACCCCGTCCCCGCGCCGCCAGCCGAACTCACCGAAGACCAGTTCGCCTTCAGCCTCGACGTGAACTTCAAGAAGCCGAAGTAACGGGTTGGGACACTGGGCGGATTAGCCCGTAGGGTGGGCAAAGCGGAGCGTGCCCACCATTCACGGGCGGTGCAAGAATAATGTGGGCACGCTTCGCTTTGCCCACCCTACCGTTCTACTGAACTAGCGCCAGAAATAGCGGATGCCGACATAGACCACGACGAGGCAGGCGAAGATCAGCGCCACCGGGAGTGGCCGTTTGCCTGTTGGACCTGATACCCCCGGCTTCTTGGCGGGGAGGCGGCGGAAGGCGGTGACGTTGCCGCGGTCGGCGACCGGCTCGCGGGAGGGGGCGGGGACGTCGGGCGGCGTACCGGCACCGCCCATCTCGGCATAATAGCTCTTGTACATCAGCTTGATGGTGGCCTCGCTCGCCTCAAGCTCCGGCATCTGCGCCAGGAGCTTGTTGTAGGTAGCGAGGAAGTTCTGCGCGTCGGCCGACAGGGACGACGTGCCGTTCAGCTTGGCGAGCATTTTCCACGTCGCGAGGTCCGCCCTGGCGCGGGTGTCCGCACGTCGAGCGATCAGCATATCGGCAGCTTTGATCAAGAGGCCCTCGCGATTTTTTTCTCAACCTAGGCGTTGCCGGTGATGAAGAGAAGCGCACCAATCACATAGCCGGTCAGTGTCCGCAGTATCGCGGAAATAATATCAAGATTGAGACCAAGCTGCGAACCGAGGAGGGGCAGCAGGATCAAAAGCCCGATCAGGATCAGCAACCCATAGGGCTCGAGGCGCGCGAGCGGCTCGGCGAGTGGCCGGGGCAAGAGCCCGACCGCCACCCGGCCGCCGTCCAGCGGCGGGATCGGCATCATGTTGAAGATCGCGAGCACGATATTGATCAGGAACGCGTTTTTGAGATTGTCCGCGATCCAGCGCGCGCTATCCGGCGGGAGGAATGGCAGTACGTGGAACGCCAGTGCGGCAACCAGAGCGAGAATGATGTTGGTGGCGGGGCCAGCCAGCGCCACCCAGACCATGTCGAGCCGGGGATGCTTGAGGTTGCGGAAATTGACCGGCACCGGCTTGGCATAGCCGAACAGGAAGGGCGACTGCGACAGCAACAGCACGGCGGGCAGGACCACGGTGCCGAAGGGATCGATATGCTTCAGCGGATTGAAGCTGACGCGGCCGAGCTGCCAGGCGGTGTTGTCACCCAGCCGGTGGGCGACGAAGCCGTGCGCCGCCTCATGGAAGGTGATGGCGATCAGGAGTGGCAGCACCCAGACGGAGATGGTGTAGAGGGAGATGTTCAAGGGGGATATCCGGTCGCGGCGGCGGCCGCTCTCAACCAGACATGATGGTTGCGGTCGGGTTCCGGCGCAAGACGGTAAACGCGTTGCGACGCATTGGCGCGGAATATAGCTCTCCGCCGTCAGCGTAGCTTCTGCACTGCCGGATCGGCCTCGACGGGGCTGGATTGCGTCGTCGCGATCCAGATGCCTGCGAACACGGTCACGATGCCGACAACCAGATTCCAGCGCAGCGGCTCACCCAGCACAGTGGCCCCGACGAGCGATGCCGCGATCGGATTGACGGTCACCGAGATCGCGACGCGGGTCGGTGTCGTCCGCTCCAGCGCGAACGCCCACAGGTAGAACGTCAGCGCCGCGCCGAAGGCCCCGAGATAGACCGCGCCGAACCATTGCGGGACACCGAAAGCGGCGACCGGGGCAAAACTGCCGCGCGCGAGCGAGGCGAGGATAAGGCAGGCGGCGCCGGCGGCCATGGCCATCGTGGTGAACGGGATGGGGCCGGAGCGGCGGATGAAGGGCTTCGACCAGATACTGTAGAGCGCCATGCAGAGCGCGGCCGCGACCATCAGGAGATCGCCGCGCCACGCCCCTTCCGGCGCGGCGCTGAGGCCGGAAAGCAGGGCCATGGCGACGCCTGTGATCGTCACCAGTACGCCCGTGGTCTTTCGCACCGTCAATTGCTCGCTGCCAAGCACCGCGCCGACCGCCATCGTCAGCAACGGCAATGTCGAGAGCGCGAGCGCCCCTCGCGCCGCCGTCGTGAAGATCAGGGATGCGTTGAACAGGATCGGAAATGCGGCAAAGAACAGCAGGCCCAAGCCGATCACCGCCAGCCAGTCGCGCCGCGCCGGCCAGCCTCTTCGCTGGATCAGGACGAACGGAAGCAGCAACAGGAAGCCGATGCCGAAGCGGAACGAGCCGATGGCGAGCGGGTCGATGGCGTTGACAAGGTAGCGCGTTGCCCCGATCGACGTGCCGCCGCGCGCGCTCGAAAGCACCGCGGCCAGGACACCCCAAGTCTCACCCATCAAGTCTCATCCGGCTTGATCCCCTTTTTGGCTCTTGCCGACGGTAGGGGACAGGCGCTAATCAGGGAATGGAATTTATCTGATAGATAAAATCACCATTCGTTATGAGCCTGGATCCGGACCTCCTGAAGGCATTCGTTGCGGTGGCGGACCACCGTTCCTTCACCCGCGCGGCCGTGGCGCTGAACCGGACGCAATCAGCGGTCAGCATGCAGGTGAAGCGGCTGGAAGAGCGGCTGCAGGCGGAGCTGTTTCACCGCACTAAAGCCAATGTCGATCTGAGCGCAGCCGGCGAGGGCCTGCTCGGCTATGCGCGCCGCATCCTCAGCCTGAACGAGGAGGCGATGGGCCGCGTCCGGGAGCACAAGGTGGAGGGACGCGTCCGCGTCGGCGTGATGGACGATTACGGCACGCTACTGGTCCCGCCGCTGCTCGCCAGCTTCGTCGCCAACTATCCGCTGATCCATATCGAGATGGAGACGGGGCTGACGTCCTCCATGACCGACCGGCTTGGCGAGGCCTACGATCTCGTCATCGCCATGCATCCGCAAGGGAGCGGCGAGGGCGAACTCTTGCGATGCGAGCAGGCGGTGTGGGCGGCGAGCCCGGAGCACCGCGTCGAGGAGCTGAACCCGCTTCCCGTGGCGCTCTATCCGCAGGGCTGTCTGTTCCGGAGCTGGGCGATGCAGGCGCTCGACACTGCGAAACGGCCGTGGCGGCTCGCCTTCGTCAGCCACAGCCTCGCGGCGGTCGAGGCGATCGCAGCCCAAGGCTTGGCGGTGACCGTGGTCAAGGCCGGCACCTTTCCGCCGCGGCTGCGACGCCTCTCGGAGCGCGACGGCATGCCGCCGCTGCCGCGCGCCGAGATCAGGCAGCATCGCGCCGCCAATCTATCGCGCGCGGCGTCGCTATTGGCCGACCATCTGGTCGCGGAGCTCGCGCAACCGGTCTAGTACCCACTTTTC
>NZ_PSRR01000318.1 GCF_004296405.1 Bradyrhizobium sp. Leo170 | reverse complement strand
GAGCGCGTCGCTGTCGGTCTCGCCGGTGCGGATCCGCAGCGCATGTTCGATCGGCGTGACAAAGATCTTGCCATCGCCGATCTGGCCGGTGCGTGCCTTTGCGGTGATGACCTCGACCGCCTTGTCGGCGATGTCGGATGCGACCGCGATCTCGATGCGCAATTTGGGCAGGAAATTCACGACATATTCTGCGCCGCGGTAGATCTCGGTGTGCCCTTTCTGCCGGCCATAACCTTTGACTTCCGTGACGGTCATGCCGTGGACGCCAATCTCGGTCAGCGCTTGGCGCACCTCGTCCAGCTTGAAGGGTTTGATGATGGCGACGACAAGTTTCATAGCTAGCGGCCCGCATTTTTCTTAAAGTTCGGCCACCGCCTGCTCTTTGGATGGCCTTCGATCCCGGGCCAATCTGGCATCTTTCTGAGCAAATGGCACAAAAAAGTTGCAGGTTTAGGGGGAAAACATTGGCAGACCCTGAGCTCGCTCCCTGTACAGGGGACATGATCGTCCGTCACAATGCGGCTTTCCTGCTTCGCCAGTCGCTCCGCTGGCGCCTGTTCCCAAGAATCGTGTTTTCCAAGGAAATGCCATGGCCGATCGATCCTGGTTTTATGCATCCGAAGGCCAGCAAAAGGGCCCGTTTCCCGAATTTCAGCTCCGCGATCTCATCATGCGAGGCACCGTCGGGCCGGATACGCTGGTCTGGACCGAGGGGATGGCCGGTTGGCAGAAGGCGGGTGAGATTCCCGGACTGATTTCGGATCCTTCCAGTCCAGCGATGCCCTCGCAGGCGGGCGGGCCGCCGATCATGACTGCGGCCGGCTATGCGGGTGGAGCGGTCTCAGCCGATCTGCCGATCTGGGAGCTGTTTGGACGCAGTCTGTGGTTTGCCATCGGCCAGCTCCTGGTGATCCCAGCGCCGTGGTCCGCCACCGGCTTTTATCGCTGGATCATCCCGCACATCAACGTCCCCGGCCGGCCGAATCTCGGTTTCACGGGACAGGTCGGTGACATCTGGTATGTGTTCGTCGCGATAGGGCTCTTGAGCTATACGGGCTGGACCGAGAGTACGACGGTCGAGCTGCTTGCGCCGCTGCTGCAGGCGGCGCTCGGATGGGTGGTCATCCGCTGGATCGCCAGCCATCTCAGTTCAAACGGACAGCAGCTCCCAATCGCCTTCAACGGCAGCATCATCGCCTATACCGGGTGGTATCTGTTGTTGGCGATCTCCTTCATCACCATCATCGGCTGGGCGTGGGTGACCACGGCGTGGATGAGGTGGATGTGCCGCAATATCGAGGGGACGCGCCGCGAAATCATCTTCAAGGCGTCAGGCCTCGAGATGCTTTGGCGAACCGTCGTGTTCACAATCGGCTGCTTATTGCTGATTCCAATCCCGTGGGCTTTGCGCTGGTATGCGAATTGGTACCTGTCGCAATTCGCGCTGGTCGAGCGCAGCACGCTGGCGAACGCGTAGCGCGGCGAATGAGATGCCGATTGGCTTCACCTCCCCCGCAAGCGGCCCGCAAGCGGGAGAGGGAGCGCAGTTTCATCGCGGCGGCAATTCTAACGCGCGCTACTTCCTCTCGCGCACCGAACCTTCCTGCGCCACTGACGCAACCAGCGTGCCGTCGGGCTTGAAGATCATGCCGCGGGTCAGGCCGCGCCCGCCTTGCGCGCTCGGAGAGTCCTGCGCGTAGAGCAGCCATTCGTCGGCGCGGAACGGGCGATGAAACCACATCGCGTGATCCAGGCTTGCCGGCATCATGCGCTTGTCGAACAGCGTGCGGCCGTAGCGCGCCATCACCGCGTCCAACAGCGAAAAGTCGGAGGCATAAGCGAGCGCGCACAGATGCAGCGCGGGATCGTCGGGCAGCTTCGCCGCGGTGCGGATCCAGACATGGATGCGGCCCTCCTCGATCTTCTGGCCGAAATAGCGGCCGAGCTCGACCGGGCGCAGTTCGATCGGCCGATCGGATTCGTAATAGCGGCGGATGAAGTCCGGCATTTCGCGGAACATCGGCTGCTTCGACACTTCCTCGGCGGTGAGCTTTTCCGGCGGCGGCACGTCCGGCATCTTCTCCTGGTGATCGAAGGCGCCCTGCTCCTCGGCATGGAACGACACCATGATCGAGAAGATGGCATTGCCGTGCTGGATCGCGGTGACGCGGCGGGTCGAATAGCTCTTGCCGTCGCGCAGCCGCTCGACCTGGTAGATGATCGGGACCTGCGGGTCGCCGGGCAGGATGAAATAGCAATGGATCGAATGCGGCAGTCGGCCCTCGACGGTGCGGCAGGCCGCGACCATCGCCTGGCCGATCACCTGCCCGCCGAACACCCGCTGCCAGCTCGTTTTCGGACTGTTGCCGCGGAACAGATTCACCTCGAGCGGTTCGAGATCCAGGATGGAAAGCAGGTCAATCAGGCTTTTTGACATGAAACTTCCTTTTCCGCCGTCATTCCGGGGCGCGTCGAAGACGCGAACCTGGAATCTCGCGCCGAAACCTCTGGATTCCGGGTTCGCGCTGGCGCGCGCCCCGGAATGACGATGCGCGGCATTAAGCACCTTGCCTCAAGACCCTGTTTCGCCCAGCCGTTATCAGGTAGCAAGCACAGTCTGAGGGCATGAGCGCGTAAGGGACTTGCATGTCGGCACAGCGAGGCATTGTCATTTGCGGGGGCGCCTTTGCGGGCCTGGCGCTGGCCCTGGCGCTGCGCCAGGGGCTGGGCACCGAAATCCCCATCATCGTCGCCGATCCGGCGCTCGGGCAGCGCCCGAGCCGCGATCCGCGGGCGACCGCGATCGTCGCCGCCTGCCGCCGGCTGTTCGAGGCGATCGGCATCTGGGCCGAGATCGCCGACACGACGCAGCCGATCCTCGACATGGTCGTCACCGATTCGCGGCTCGACGATGCCACCCGGCCGGCGTTCCTGACCTTTGCCGGCGATGTCGAGCCCGGCGAGCCGTTTGCGCATATGGTCGAGAACCGGCATCTGATCGACGCGCTGGTGGCGCGCACTGAGGCCGCAGGCATCGATCTACGCGCGACCGCGGTTTCGACCTATGAGGCCAATGCCGATCTCGTCAACGTGACGCTCGCGGACGGCAGTGTGATCGAAGCGAGCCTGCTGGTGGCCGCCGACGGCGCCCGCTCGAAGCTGCGCGAGCGCGCCGGCATCGTCACCCATGGCTGGGACTATGATCAGTCCGGCATTGTCGTCACGGTCGGCCATGAGCGCGATCACCAGGGCCGCGCCGAAGAGCATTTTCTGCCCGCGGGTCCGTTCGCGATCCTGCCGCTGAAGGGAAAACGCTCCTCGCTGGTGTGGACCGAGAACCGCAAGGAAGCGTCCCGCATCGTCGGCTTAAGCGATGCGGAATTCCACGACGAGCTGGAGCGGCGCTTTGGTTTGCAGCTCGGAGAGGTCAAGGCGCTCGACAAGCCGCGCGCGTTTCCGCTCGGCTATTTCGTCGCGCGCTCCTTCATCGCCGAACGGCTGGCCCTGGTCGGCGACGCCGCGCATCTGATCCATCCGATTGCAGGGCAAGGGCTCAATATGGGTCTGAAGGATGTCGCGGCTTTGGCGGAAGTGGTGGTCGATGCGGCGCGGCTCGGCATCGACCTTGGCCAAGCCGATGTGCTCGAGCGCTACCAGCGCTGGCGCCGCTTCGACACCATGGCGATGGGGGTCGCGACCAATTCGCTGAACTTCCTGTTCTCCAACGAATCGACGCTGCTCAGGACCGTGCGCGACGTCGGGCTCGGCGTCGTCGACCGCCTGCCGCCGCTGAAGAGCCTGTTCATCCGCCAGGCGGCGGGGCTGTCGGGGGAAGTGCCGCGGCTGTTGAAGGGCGAGGCGCTGTAGCGCGCGAATGGCGAATAGCGAGTGGCGAATGGAAGGCTCCTCCTTCGCTATTCGCCACTCCCCATTCGCTATTCGCCCCCTCCATCACTCGATCTTGCGCGCTTCTTCCGGCAGCATGATCGGGATGCCGTCGCGGATCGGATACGCGAGTTTTGCGGAGCGCGAGATCAGTTCCTGCCGTTCCGCGTCGAACTCCAACGGACCCTTGGTGATCGGACAGACCAGGATTTCCAGCAGCTTTGGATCGGCGGTGCTTTCGAGATGATCAGTCGGGGAGCTCATGACGGTCTTCCAGTTTCGCAGGCGCTTCTTACCATGTCTCAAACGGCGAGTGTAACGCGCGCAGCCAATTAGCGCACCGCCATCCGCAAGAGTTCGTCGACGATCGCCTGCTGCTTTGCTTTCGGCAGCGGCTGCTCCGTCAGTGCCTGGCCGAGGAACGCCCAATAGAAGATCTGGGCACGGACGCGGGCCACGTCGTCGGTGAGGCCCGCCTGCTTCAGGAGACCTTCGACATAGCCGAGCCGCCGCTGGTCGATCGCCTGCACGGCGGCGCGTGCTGAAGCGTCGACGCTCGCCCAGCTTCGGACCGCGTTTTCCAGCGCCAGCTTTTCGGAAAACACCCGGCGCAGCAGCACGGCCAGGGCGTCAGAACCCGCCGCCGTCGCCTCGACATCGACGATGATCCGCTCCGCCGCGATCTCGCGCCAATGTTTCAGGACGGCGGCGTGGTAGGCGGCGATATCGGCGAAGTGCCAGTAAAAGCTGCCGCGGGAGACGCCCATCTCTTTTGCCAAGGGTTCGGCCTTCAGCGCGGTGAAGCCGCGTCTTGCCAGTGCTTTCAGGCCCTGGTCGAGCCAGTCCTGTGCGGAAAGCTGATCGGTCATGCAGCCTACCATACACCAGTGTATTGACAGGCGCCAATGCGCGGGCGATAACCATACACTGCTGTATGGAGGCGAACGATGCGCGATATCCTGCTGCAATGTTCCGGCCTCGCCGCGATCGCGGCGGCGCTGATCCACGGTTACCTTGGCGAATTCAAGGTCTTTCCCAAAATGACGATCGAACCGGCGCGGCTGCGCACGCTGATCCGGCTGGTCTGGCAGGCCGGCACGGTGGCGTGGATCGGTGGCGGCGTGCTGCTGCTCGCCGCGCCCTGGATGGCCTCGGAGGTGGCGCGGCACTGGATCGTCGTCACGCTCGCCTGCGTGTTCGCTTTCGCGGCCCTCGCCAATGCGGTTGCGACGCGCGGCCGGCATTTCGGCTGGATGGCGCTCAGCGCCGTGGTGGCGATGGCGGTCGCGGGGTATTAGGCTAGCCCCACACGCGGTCATTCCGGGGCACGCGCAGCGTGAACCCGGAATCCATCAAGCCGCATGCGCTGGTCGAGAAATGGATTCCGGGTTCGTCCTTCGGACGCCCCGGAATGACGGTAGAGGAGAATGACGGGACGGCCGAGAATCACTGCAGCGGCGGGTCACCGCTGGTGCGCTTCTTGGCGAGATCCATCTCGGTCACCGCGATCAGGATTTCGGCGCGGGTCTTGAGGTCGGGCGCTTCCAGCATCGCCTGCTTCTCCGCCGGGCCATAGGGCGACATCATCGCGAGCGCATTGACCAGCGCCTCGTTGGGCGCGGCTTCGATGCCGGCCCAGTCGACCTTCAGGTTGTTCGCTTTCAGGAAATCCGTCAGCACCGAGAGCAGCGCTTCGCGGTCGACGTCCTCTTCGCCGCTGCGCGCGACGAAATCGTCGGTGAAGGAGAAGAAATCGACCTTGCATTGGCGGTACGGGGTCAGCACGCTGAGCTCCTCGACCACCTTGAAGCGCGACACGCCGGTGAGTTCGAGGATGTAGCGGCCATCGCCTGATTCGGCGAGCTGGGTGATGCGGCCGACGCAGCCGACGCGGAACAGCGCCGGCTTCTCCTCATTGTGCGAATGCGTCACGTCGGGCTGGATCATGCCGATCAGCCGATGGCCGTCGCGGAAGGCGTCGTCGACCATGGCGAGATAGCGCGGCTCGAAGATGTTGAGCGGCATCTGGCCGCGCGGCAACAATAGCGCACCGGCAAGCGGAAAGACCGCGATCACCTCGGGAAGCTCGGCCGGGCCCCGATATTCGGCATTGATCGGCATCTGCGGCCCCGGTGTTATGCACGCACTAGATTATGATCCGATTGAACGAAATCGGATCATAATCTCATGTCTTTGTTTGAGCATGATCATTTCGGAAAACCGGTTTCCACTTTTCGGTACGCGGCCCTTCGGGTCCGGATCATGCTCTATGAAAACAGGATCGTCGAAAGCCGCTTTCGTCCCTCGACGGTCGCTTCATCCGCCCCGCCCCACGCTTCGAAGAACTGGACGAGCTGCTTGCGTGCGCCGTCATCGTTCCACTTGCGGTCGCGCCTGACGATCTCCAGGAGCTGGTTGGTCGCCTCGCTGCGCTTGCCCATCGCGTTCAGCGCGGTGGCGAGATCGAACCGCGCCTGATGATCGAGCGGATTTGCGGCGACTTTCTGTTCCAATTCGCCGATCGGACCGACCGATTCCGCCTGCTCGGCAAGGTCGATTGCGGCCTGCACCGCCTTCACAGCCGGCTCGTTGCGCTTGGACTCCGGCACCATGCCGAGCGTCTGTTTGGCCTGGTCGACCGCGCCCGTCGTGACATAGCATTTGGCGAGACCGGCGAGCGCGGCGATATTGGTGGCGTCGATGCCGAGCACCTCGGCATAGATCTGCGCCGCGGCCGCGGCGTCGCCTTCGGCGAGCACGGCGTCGGCTTCTTTCAGGATCTCGGCAATATTCGGCTCGCCCGCGGCAGGGACGCCCTTCGTCAGCCGCTCGATGAAGGCGTTGACCTGGCTCTCCGGGATTGCGCCCATGAAGCCGTCGGCCGGCTGGCCGTTGACAAAGGCGATCACGGCCGGGATCGACTGGATGCCCATCTGGCCGGGGATCGACGGATGCTCGTCGATGTTCATCTTGACGAGCTTGACCCGGCCCTTGGCGTTGGTCACCACCTTCTCCAGGATCGGGGTGAGCTGGCGGCAGGGGCCGCACCAGGGCGCCCAGAAATCGATCAGCACCGGCTGGCGCTTCGACTCCTCGATCACGTCCTTGACGAACGTCTGGGTGGTCGTTTCCTTGATCAGATCGCCTGCCTGCGGCGCCGGACCGCCGCCCTGCTCAACTATCGTCACGATATCCTCGCCTGATGTCCCGAGATTGGGGCCCGTTCTAGCACGGCCGGAACCGAACACCCGTCAGCTAAATGGCGGTTTGGCGCCAAATTTCAATCGCCTGGTACCCTGCTCGTTCCGCCGCAGGCCGATCATGCAGGGTCGCGATCAAATGCGGCCGGAGTTTGTGGGCTGCTTGAGGCGAATCAGCCCGTAGCGGCGTGAGGACGGGAAAAGTGGGTTCCCAGGCGAAAAACCCGGCGAGCCGCCACCGAAACGCCCCTCGGCGCGTTGCTTTCCGTCCTTTCGTCCCCATTTCCACTCAAATGAGGCGATTTAGCCGCCTTCGGGCCTGTTGCATTCACGGTCCGCTTTTGGCATAGCTCTGCCGTTGCCGGCGAGTGATCGCCGCCATCAGGATGCGGGTGTAGCTCAGTGGTAGAGCACGACCTTGCCAAGGTCGGGGTCGAGGGTTCGAGCCCCTTCGCCCGCTCCAAATTTCCCCGTCCGTCGAACTGGCTTTAACCTCCGGCCGCGCGCCGTCGTCGCGCCTGCTGCCCTCCCTCGCTTGACCGAAGCAAGCCCACGCTAAGGTATCTCCGGCGAGAAACGAGACCCGGCTCGATCGCGGCCCAATCATTCATCCGACGATTGATTTCCCAGCCAATCGAATCGTCGGCCGTGACGCTGCGAGCGGCGTTAACTTCGAACGAATATTGCGGCGCAATGACATCGCTGGCGCTTCGCAAGAAACAGCGCAAGCGAACCCGCTCAACTTGTCTTGACCTCGCGCGAAAGCGGCGTTCATCGCCTCGCGCTTCTCTCGCGCGAGGGATGTGCTAACATTTTCTGCTCTGGCCTCTCTCTCGCAGGCCACTACGATCGTCTCGTTAGAATCAATAAAGAGCCAGCCGCCCGGCTGGATAGGGGAGTAACGCGATGCAATCGGTTTTCAATCGTTCCATTCTTGCGCTTGCCACCATCGCCCTCGTGGCGGGGACTGGCTTTGCCAATGCGCAACAGCAGCAGGACAAGGGCAGGTCGCTGAAGAAATACGAATCCGGCACCAAGGAATTCTGGACCCATCCGCCGGATGACTGGTTCCTCGGCGACGAGACCGAAACGCAAAAGGGCCTCGCGCCGCCATCAGGACCGCCGACCGGCGCCTCCGACTCCGAGCTGGCGGAGCTGATCAAGAAGATCAAGCTGCCACAAGGCTTCAAGATCGAGGTCTACGCGTCGAACGTGCTCGCCGCGCGGCAGATGGCCTGGGGCGACAAGGGCACGCTGTTCGTCGGCTCGTTCGGGCTCGGTAACGTCTACGCGATCAAGGACAACAACGGCAAGAAAGAGGTGAAGACCATCCTCAAGGGGCTGAACATGCCCACCGGTCTCGCCTTCCGCGACGGCGCGCTCTACGTGATCGCAGTCGACAAGCTGATCCGCTACGACAATGCGGAGGCCAATCTCGACAATCTCGGCCAGGGCAAGGTGGTCTATGACGACATGCCCTCCTATGCCGCGCATGGGCGCATGGCTGGAAATATATCGCGGTCGACAAGGACGGCTGGTTCTACATTCCGTTCGGCCCGCCCTTCAACATCGGCATTCCCCCGACCAGCCTCTCGCAGATCCGCCGCGTCGACCCCAAGACCGGCAACGCGGAAATCTGGGCGCTCGGGGTGCGCAACAGCGTCGGCGGCGATGTCGATCCGCGCACCGGTCGCTACTGGTTCACCGAGAACGCGCGCGACTGGATCAGCGACGATCTGCCGAGCGACAAGCTCAACATGATCTCGAAGATCGGCGAGCATTTCGGCTATCCCTATTGCCACCAGGGCGACCTGCCCGATCCGAAATTCGCGATGGGGCACAAATGCTCGGAGTTCACGCCGCCCGTGCTCAACTTAGGGGCCCATGTCGCCCCGCTCGGCATGAAGTTCTACACCGGCAATCAATTCCCGGCGGACTACAAGAACAACATCCTGATCGCCGAGCACGGCTCGTGGAACAGGCACAAGTATCAGGGCGCGCGCATCGTGCGCGTGATCGTCGGTCCCGACGGCAAGAACGCCAAGCAGGAAGTGTTGGCGTCCGGCTGGATCGAGGGCGACCAGGGCTATCTCGGCCGCCCTGCTGACATCATCCTCGACAAGGATGGCTCGATCCTCGTTGCCGACGACTGGGCCGGCGCGATCTATCGCATCAGCTACAGCAAGAAGTGACACTGTAACGAATGGAGGCTGCGGTGGCCGGATGGCGGCCGCGGCCTCTTTGTTTTGAATTTCGTCGTTCCGGATTGCGCGCAGCGCAAGTCCGGAACCCATAACCACGAGCGATAGTTATGGATTCCGGGCCTGCGCTCCGCGCATCCCGGAATGACAGGGGTGATGGAGTGGAGCCTGACTGATGCGCCGACAGTTCGTCTCGTACCTATTTGGTGGACTCGCGCTCCTGACCGCGACCGTCACTCCGATCCGCGCCGCCGATGTCGCGGCCGGCAAGGAAAAAGCAGAGATGTGCGTCTCATGCCACGGCGAGAACGGCATTTCGCAGACCGAGAACATCCCCTCGCTCGCCGGCCAGCCCGATCAGTTCCTTCAGTGGCAGCTCGTGTTCTTCCGCGCCGGCACCCGCAAGAACGAGCTGATGCAGCCGATCGTCGAGCAGCTCAATAATGACGACATCCGCAATCTCGGCGCCTACTTCTCCTCGCTGACGCCGCCGAAGGGCCCGAAGGACGACGATCCCGATCTGTCGGAAAAGGGCAAGCAGGCCGCCGCCGGCCGCCGCTGCGCGTCATGCCATACCGACAGCTATGCCGGCACCAAGGCGGTGGCGCGCATCGCCGGCCAGCGCGAGGACTATCTCGTCAAGGCGCTGCACGACTACAAGTCCAGTGCGCGCTCCGGCGGCGGCATGGCCGCGATGGCCGAGGTCGCCTATCCCCTGAGCGAAGAAGAGATCACCGCGCTCGCGCATTATCTGGCGCATCTCTGATGGTGATGCCGTAGCCGTAGCCCGGGTGGAGCGCAGCGTAACCCGGGAACACTGTGCTGG
>NZ_PSRR01000317.1 GCF_004296405.1 Bradyrhizobium sp. Leo170 | reverse complement strand
CCCCGGACCCGCTTCCACCACGAGTGGACGGCCTTCGCGCGTTCGCAACTCGCTCATACCATGGAAGATTGATACGAGATGATTTGCTGCGGTCCGATTGAAAAAACGCGCCTCCGCTCGGGGTGAATTCTCGAAGTTGCGCCAATCCACACTTTGAATCACTTAGCGTTCTCCTTATGCGGCACCAAGCCTCGGCTGAGAAAGCCTACCGCTTTGGACAGCCCTGCCACAAAAGATTGAGTTGCATCAGAGCCGCTCAGGCCGTTGGTCATAGCGAACAGATCGGTTTGCCCTGATCATAAAACAGTACCAAGATTGCCAATTCTGACTGTACCATCGCGCCATGGCTGTCCTCCCCATCCAACTTGATCGTGCCAGAAGGACCCCGCTGGCTGCCCAGATCTATTGCGCGATCCGAGAGGGCATCGAGGACGGGCGGCTCGCCGCGGGCGCACGGTTGCCCTCTTGGCGCGATCTGGCCGCTCAGCTCGGCGTCTCCCGCGGCACCGTGCGTGTGGCCTACGAACGTCTCATCACGGAGCAATTCGCGATCGGTCTCGGGCCGGCAGGAACGCGTGTGGCCGAGCGGCCGTCCCGATCCTCAACGCCCGAGTGGTCGCGGGAAGTCCCGCCTCTACCGGACCTCTTCCATGAGTTCGGAAGCGCGCCGCTGGCGTTTCAGATGGGCGTGCCCTCTCAAGATGCCTTCCCGTTCAAGCTGTGGTCGCGCATCCTGACTCGTGCGACCCGCGGAGCCGCGGCGGCGCCGGTGGCGTATCCGGATCCGCGTGGCGACCCGGAACTGCGCAAGCAGATCGCGGCTTACTTGGGGCTGGCCCGCGGCATTCGCTGCAGTGCCTCTCAGGTGCTCATAACGGGCGGATTCTCCGGCGCGCTCGGTCTGGCGATCCAAGGGCTTCAGCTTGGAAGGATGGGCGCTTGGATCGAGGATCCAGGTTTTCCGCTCACGCGCACTGCGCTGGGCTTGGCCGGCATGTCTGTGGCAGCTGTCCCGGTCGATGCGGAAGGCCTGGATGTTGCCGCCGGCATCCAGATTGCCCCCGGAGCGGCACTGGCAGTTGTGACACCAGGTCAGCACGCGCCGCTCGGAATGACGATGTCGTTGCCGCGGCGGCTTGCCCTGCTCGCCTGGGCTCGGCGGAGCGACGCCTGGATCATCGAGGACGATTACCTGAGCGAACTGCAACTGAAGGGACGGGCGGCTCCGGCTCTTGCATCCCTCGATCATGGGGGACGGGTGCTGCACATCGGCAGTTTCAGCAAGACGATCAGCCCGGCGCTGCGCCTGGGCTTCATGGTCGTGCCGCCGGAACAGGGTCATCGGTTCGGTGAGGTCGCTGCTTGCTTGGCGCCGGCACCGGCTGCGGCCGTGCAGCGCGCGGTGGCGGAGTTCCTGCGGGAAGGGTGTTATCTTCGCCATCTGCGCCGCACGAAGCGCCTTTACGCCGCCCGACGGGAGGCCCTGCTTCATTGCCTGGGAGAGACGGCGTCTGACCCGGTAAAGGTGCAAGCAACCGCGGGTCTGGCAGTGATTCTGTCCCTTCCCGATTTTGCGTCAGACGTAGACATCGCTTCGCGCGCCCTACAGTTCGGCTTGGCCCCCGCCCCCCTGTCACCGTGGTACATGCAGTCTTCCCGACAGCAAGGATTATTGCTCGGCGTGACCAATCTCAATGAACGGCGCCTGCCGGCGGATTGTCGTCGGCTATTGGAGTTGACCCGATAACACTGCAACTGAACATCGATGCCAACTCTCTCTATGGTACATTGACAGTTGCCACTCTTGGTACTGTTTCCGATCAGGCTGCTCGCTATCTCGGGTGAGTAGCACCCAGTTGACATGATCCACCGCACCCTCCATTCGTGGGGAACACTGCCTTCTTCTGCGCAATCGTTCCGCTTTCGACTGCCCAGCCCGCTACCTGGAGGGCCAAACAAAGTCGAACCTGTTAGGGAGCACGTGATGCGAACTTTCTCAGCAGTGGCACTATTTGGTGCAGCACTTATGTTAGTAGCGGTCGAAGTGTCGGCTGCAGGTGCACACGAGAACGAAACCGTTAAGCCGGTTTTTCAGCATGCGATTCCAAATATCCCCGGCAAGAAGTTGGTCGCCGTTGTCGTGAGCTATCCACCCGGCGGGAAATCCGCGCCGCATCGCCACGCCAAGTCGGCCTTCATCTACGCTTATGTGCTCACCGGCGCCATTCGAAGCGTGGTGGGGAACGAGCCCGCCAAGGTCTACCAGGCAGGCGAGAGCTTCCACGAGGAACCCGGAGCGCATCATAGGGTCAGCGAAAATGCCAGCGCGACCGAGCCCGCCAGCCTTTTGGCCGTGTTCATCGTCGATGCCGCGGACGAGCCATTGACGACACCAGACCAGAATTCAGAGTCGCGATAAAGCCTGCGAAGCCGATCATCCTCGTAGGATGTTCGCGGCTTGTAGGAAATGGTCAAGCGCAGGCGCAGTGTTTGAAACTCGGCGAGGACCAGAAACTGACTCATGTCCTAGCAAGGAGCCCAACATGGCAAATACTCCTGTCGGCAATGCGACCGACGGCCTAGCTCCTCCCTCCATGTTGGCGTGGCGAGTACACGAATTCGGACCGCCGGAAGCGATGATTCTCGAGAAGATACCCAGACCGGTTCCTGGCCCGGGTGAAGTCCTTATCGAAGTTCACGCTGCGGGAGTTGGTCCCTGGGACGGCTGGATCAGGGCCGGCAAGAGCGCGTTGCCGCAGCCTCTTCCGCTTACGCTGGGCTCTGATCTGTCCGGAACAGTCGCGGCTCTGGGCTCGGGTGTTTCCGATATCGCCCTTGGGGAGCAGGTTTTCGGCGTGACCAATAGCCAGTTCCTTGGCGCCTATGCAGAGTACGCGGTGGCCTCTGCTGGGATGCTCGCGAAGAAGCCAAGCTCGCCGACTTATGCGGAAGCGGCGTCAGTTCCCGTTGTCGCAGTCACGGCGTGGCAGGCTCTATTCGACCATGCGCACCTCCAAGCGGGTCAGACGGTAGTCATCCACGGAGCTGCAGGAAACGTCGGAACCTACGCGGTTCGGTTCGCTCGTCGCGCTCGGCTGCGCTCCATCGCGACCGCTGGGACCAAAGACATCGGATATGTACGGTCTCTCGGAGCGGACAAGGTATTGGACTATCATGCCCAACGTTTCGAAGATGCGGTGAAGGATGCCGACGCGGTGCTCGATCTGGTTGGAGGCGAGACGCAAGAACGTTCATTTCAGGTTCTTCGCCCGGGCGGCAAGCTGATTTCTGCGGTATCCCAGCCTGACCAAGCCCGCGCAAGACACCACGGTGTCACCGCAGCGTTTTTTCTCGTAGAGGTGAGCACCGAGCGGTTGCGCGGCATTGCCGACCTTATCGATCGCGGTGAACTGAAAACCCATGTCGGCATGGTTCTCCCTTTCGCCGGTGCGCGAGACGCTCACATGATGTTGGAAGGTCGGTTGCGGCCGCCGAAAGGGAAGATCATCCTCAACGTAGAAGCGGCAGGCGAAGTCCCCGCGTCCGCTTGAATTCGGCTTACTATGAGCCTGGCGGCAAGCAGGCGTGAAGGCGGCAGGGGGTCCCCACGCAGGTCGAGAATACGCGTCCCAGCGGGCGCGGATACGCATGTTACGCTTTTCGTCTGCCGTCAGGATCAAGGCTTCGTCTTCGAATAGATTGGCGCGCGGACTGCGTTCGGCAGTAGTCAAAGCGAACCATTAGCGAGATGCGGTTTAGTATCGGCTTGATGCCCCGGCTTTTTGAACGAAGCTAAGCTAACTTGCCGCAGTCTGGCAGTGGTCGTTTCGCTTCCCCGAGTTTGCGTTGGACATGGACATCGCGTCCCGCGCTTTACAGTTCGGCTTGGCACCGACGCCCCTTTCACCATGGTACATGCAGCTTGCTGCTCGGCGTGAACGGCGGCTGCGGGCGGACGGTCGTCGGCTGTTGGGTGGCGCGATAGCACCCATGGAAGCATGTCGGTCCGTTTCCATGCGGTCCTCAGCATCAACGTCGTTCGCGGCGGAAAAGCTCGACTGGGTCGAACGGCAGCGGCCTGACCGTTGTATGGCTCCAGTCCACGCATGGACTGCCTCCGGATTGCAAGCTGGTAAATAGGCGCGCCGTCATTTTCATCCCTGCCTAACCGTCGTCTTCCTGCAGCACAGAACGCACACGTTGAGTTAGTTCGGATAGGCGGAACGGCTTATGAATAAGTCGAAACTCGTCGACCGCTGCGTGACGTTCGAGCACATCGTCCGCGTAGCCGGAAGTAAGCAGTATCTTGATCTCGCTGCTCCGTCGTTTCGCTTCGCGTGCGAGCTCAACACCATTCGGTCCATTCGGCATTACGATATCGCTCAAGAGTAGGTCAAATTCCTGACCGCTCTCGAGAATCCGTATGGCTTCGGTGCTATTGTGGACACAGAGAACCCGATACCCGGAGGTGGTCAGCATTGCTGATGTGACTTCCACCAGATCGTCATCGTCGTCGACCAAGAGAATTCGCTCTGAGCTTCCACGCACAGCTCGAGTTTGCTCGGTTTCCAGCTCGGCATGAGGCTCTTGTGTGGCTTTAGGCAGGTAGAGCGCGATCGTGGTGCCGGCATTGGGCGCGCTGTCGACCGTAACATACCCGTTGGATTGCCGGACAAAGCCATAGACCATGCTAAGACCGAGGCCGGTGCCTTTGCCGACTTCCTTGGTCGTAAAGAAGGGCTCGAAAATCCGATCCCGAATCTCGGGAGCCATCCCGTGGCCTATGTCGGCGACGGTCAGCCTCACATATGGTCCGGCCGGGCACTCGGCTACGGCTCCCTCATCGAGGACGACGTTCCGCGTCTCGATCTCGAGCACGCCGCCACCGGGCATCGCATCGCGACCGTTTAGCGCCAGATTGAGGAGGGCTGTCTCCAGCAGGGATGGATCGACCTGGCACAGCCATAGCCGCTTGTCGGTTCGCATTCTGACCTCGCATCCTCCTCCGACCGCCTGACGGACGAGCCCCTCGAATTCAGAGATCAGCTCGTTCGCGTTGACCAGTTTGGGGTTGAGTTTTTGCCGGCGGGAGAAGGCGAGGAGCTGTGCGGTGAGCTTCGCTCCCCGATCAGTCGCGCGTCGCGCCGTTGCGGCGAACCGACGGATATTGCCGTCATCCGCCGCGCCCTCGATGAGCTCAAGGCTTCCCGAAACGACGGCAAGCAGGTTGTTGAAGTCATGAGCAACGCCGCCCGTGAGTTGTCCGACGGACTCCATCTTCTGGCTCTGATGCAGTTGCTCCTCAATGAGCTGGCGCGCTTCCTCAGCATGCTTCTCCTCCGTGATATCTCGGAAGAAGATCGCGAGACCCTCGCCCGAAGAGAACGCGTTGATTGCATACCAGAGGCCACGCCGAGGGCAGTGTACTTCGAACGAAACCGGACGGCGGCCCGACATGGCTTTTCGAAACTGGCTGAGGACTTCCGTGTTGGAGGCATCCAAAAGGACCTCCTGCAAGTTCATGCCAATGAGTTCTCGCCCTTCGGCGATCTGCGTCCAAGCCCTTTGGTTGAAGAAGCTGATGCGCCAATCGCGATCAATGATGACGACGCTGTCGGTCGTGCTTTCGAAGACCATCGTGAGCCGGGCCGCGGCGTCCTCCGCTCTCTCCTTCGCGTCGGACAATTCCCGCTCACGACGTTCCAGCGCGTCGACCATGGTATTGAAAGCGTCGGCGACCTGCGCGATTTCGGACTTATCTCGGATGTTCACGCGGCGGGAGTAGTCGCCGAGCCGCCATTGGTTGGCGGCATCGAGCAATAAACCAAGCGGGCGATGAATGAACTGCCGGGCCCCAAGCAGCGTCAGAACTAACACCATCATGGCACTTAAGGTGATTAGCAGGATGTCGTGTCGCGTGCGACGCTGGATCTCGGCAAAGGCCCCCATCTTATCGAGGCCAAAACTGACGCGCAGCCCTCCGGAATCGGGCCCGAGACCGGAGAAACCAACAATTCTGTCGACGCCGTCGACGTCAATCAAATCTGCCGTAAGACCGTGGCCAAGAATCGGTTCTTTCTTGCCAACAAACTTGCCGTTATCGGGATAGCGGGCAAGGTACGTGCCGTTGCGATCCGTGATCGCCAGCGCCGCTCCCGCTGGAACATCCATCCGTGCAATGTAGTCTGCAAGCCAATCAAGGCCGAGGGGTGCGATAACGACCCCGCCTATTCGACCGTCCTCTCCATAGAAGGGCAGCACAAAATGAACGAGCTTCCGGTGAATTGAAAGACCGGTCGAGAATTCTCCCACAGTAAACGCACCGGTCTTCAACGCCTCCGCAAAGTAGGGCCGCCCGGAGACATTGACCGGCCTACGATCACTGTCGGTGTCGCAGAAAGGTTGGCCATTCTGGTCGGCAACCAGGAAAGTGAGGAATGCCGGAAACCGCGATTTCATCCCTGCCAGGGCCACATTGCACGCTTTGCTGTCCTTCGCCTTGATCGCCGGAAGTTCCGACAGCGCAATCAACACTTGCCGAATGCCCTGAACGATCTGCTGCTGCTCTTTGGCGGCGAGTTTAGCCAGGTTGAGCGCCTGGTTCTGTACTTCGACCTGGCGCGTGCGGCGCAGCTCAACTTCATTGTACCCTTGGATCGCAATCGCGGGCAGCAATGCGACCGCAAGAAGCATCCATAGGCGTGAAAAGATTGTCATTCGAGGGCACCCTGATCATAGCGAGCGTGCGGATGCCGCATAGGCCATCCTGCAAATTGGTCTGTACATCTCGACAGTTCGAAACATTCGCCTGCGATGCGATCGGGACCGAACCGGTGCCCTTCGGCTTGCCGGCGAAGCCAAAGCCAGAAATCGAAGGCATGACGACTGCGTCCTCCGCGCATCCGCCATAGCGCCTACGATCCTAAGCGGGCCCACAGTTTTAAGCAGCTCGAATACTGAGCCGGGCGATCCATGTCTATTGATCAGCGGAAGGGCGTTCGAATGACGCGAGCGGACGTGGGTGAAGTGATTGTCTAGTCCATCAATCATCGTCGTGAATTGCGGAAGGGCTCCGAACTTGGCTTCGGCTTTTCGCCAGTCGCAGTCCGTGCCCCACTGGCGCATCTACTTTCCAAGCGCAGCCTGCGGCCTATTCCGAAAGCTGATCGCCATGCAGTTATAGGCGTTCATCAGGCGATCGCGATCGTGAGATCCACGCGTATCCGCCTGGTCCCTCATTCACCTGGGAGCACGGTGGCGAACATAGGAGCCGATCCAGCGTAGGTATGGGAAGCCGACGCGGCGCCCGGCCTATAGTCAATAGCCACAGCGACCGGTGATTTGCCGAGAATATTGGGTATAGCCTTTTGGAAGTGCGGCGTTACCGGTTCGCCGACGCCGCGGGCAGCGACCGGCATTGCAGTGGCAACGGCGACAGCGGTAACGGCCGCGCCGACGATAGATCGCATTGTCATGACCGCGCTCTCCTTGTTGCATCCTTGCCCCGGATAAATGCTCTCGCTGCGTCCGGAAAAAGCACCAAGAACGGACAAAAATCGTGTACCGTCGAGGCTGCCAGATTCAACTCTGCTGTGGTAACGTCGCACTTTTCAGCTTGCACCTCGGGAATTGCTTTAATCGCGCGCTGTCGTCGCCAACAGATCACCCGCCCGGAGTCGGTAACCCGCCAAAGGCGCTACTCGGTGGATTGGTTTCGACTGATAGATGGTCGCTCGTTCGGGCTTATCATCGGGCATGAGCGCGAATTCCGGCGCGGAATGCCCTTCGAATTCGACGTGGGACCGATCCCGGCGACAATACGCATTATGTTAACGAAGGACATGGCTTTCGATGTCCCTCCTGCAGCACGGCTGGTTGATCTCAAGCTACCAATCAAAATTGCGGAAGGCGCGACCACCAATGTGAGGGCGGCCCGGGTGAGAGTGGTTCGAAACCTTCATGGCGTTCTCCTGTAACAGGAGATGGCGCATATTGGGCTAGGTGTGCGCCTGCCCGAATGGGGCCGAAGCCCTCTTGTTACGGAGAAGCAGTGCTGCCGCCTTCTCGAACAGCCGATGTAGCCTGTTCAACTAGCTCCACAACGGCGTCAGCGTGCGACAACATGACGGCGTGTGAGGCACCTTCAATCGTGACGGTCTTCTTCGATCCCGCGCGTTCCGCCATAAATCTCAGCAGGTTAGCCGGAATGCTGTTGTCCCTCGTTCCAAAGATGAACCAGGACGGAATGGCTCTCCAGGCTGCAACATCAGACACCTCCGTCATGGCGCGTTCCCCATCGGGCGCTGTGTCAGGGCCAGCAGCTTCGTTTCAGTTTCCGAGAGGTCAGCCGCATACTGTGCCCTGAACTTGTCAGGTTGAAAGTACAGGTCCCGGCTACCGTCCGCGAGCAGAATGGGGGCCGCCGTGTTCGCCTCGACGGTGCTGCCGGGAAAGCGGCGCAACAGCGTGGCCACGCTCTCCCCTACATCCGGCGCGAAGGCGGCCACATAGACCAGCGCCTTCACGCTTTGGTTGCCATTGGCCGCGTTGGTGATGACCGCACCGCCGTAGGAATGACCGACTAGAATAATAGGGCCATCAATCGTCTTGAGGATGGAAGAAATATAGGCGGCATCGCTACTCACTCCACGCAACGGGTTCGGAGCCGCGACCACTTTGTATCCCTTGGTGAGCAATAGTTCGAGGACAGGTTTCCAGTTGGACAACGACTCAGCGAATGCGCCATGCAGGAGAACTATAGTGATCGTGGGTAGGTCAACCATCGATTTGGCTCCGTCAATCAGTTGACGCCCGCCTCCGACGAGAGAGAGCCGGGGTGTACCGGGCTAGGTCGCCGCGGTATTCAGCCGGTCCTGTGGAGTTTCCAAACCGCGGAACATCTCGCGGATTTTGCGGCTTAACGCGCTTTTCTTTGGCGCGTTCCAAAGACGCGCGAAATTATTTTTAGAACTCGGCCCGCATCCGCCTTTTTTGTGCATGAGGTTTAATTTTATTCATCGACACCAAGTGACAGATGAATTGCTATCACATCGTCGCAATCTCCCGAGGCTGAATTTTTCCTGCTTCAGAATCCAGAAGCCTGCGAAGGCTCCGATCATCATTGCCATTGCTTATGGCGGATCGCCGACGAGTTGATCAAATGGCCGGTCGATGTCTTCTTCTGGCCGATGCTAGCGAAAGGGCTTGAGGTGCCGAGCGAATAATGATTCCTGCTGAAGAGGTGGCAGGAGGGGGCGGCAGGACCGAGATCGGAGGGCAGCTCTCTTCTGAGTTTGACCCTCGACGAGATGATCCCGACTGACCATCTGTTGCGACGGATCACTTGCGCGTCGTTGTCGGCGCATTCGCGCTCGCCTACGGCGTCTGGCGCTTCTTCGAACCGTCTGCGCGTAGCGCATCGCGGAAGATGCTGATTGAACTCCCGAGCCGGGCTGGCTTTTCGATCAGCCCCGGCATAGGTCAGACGAGATCGTGTGGCATTCGATGACGAGAGCTTGAGCCCCCCTCTCCGCTCCTAAGCCGGAAGTTGCCCCGGTGCGCTGTATCTCCCGGCGTCAAGATAAGAGACAAAAGAAATGGCACGCATTTTCGGGACTAACGCGGCGAGTCAAAAATACGGAAACATCAAAAGAATCAAAATCTATGGCGGAGAGAGTTGGAGTCAGACTCACGATTCATGATCGTGGAGCTGAATTCCAAGCATCAACCGGCGCAGATGCGCCAGGCCGTCGTCAATGATGCCGACAAGACCGAAGGCAAGGATCGCGACCTGGTGCATGACGACTCCGGGACGCTCGGGCTCGCCGACGACAAAGATCTGAACAGGGACGATAAGGACTTGGCAATGAAAGATCGCTGAAGGCAGGGTAATCGTTGTGGCAGTGGGCGGCCCCTGACATCGGCGAAGCCATCGCGCGTTGCGCACGGCCGAGAGCGCAATGTCGTGCTTGGTCGCTCGCTAGCAAGAGGCGCTGAAAGGATTGCTGGCGAGCTTCCGTCCGAACGTTGAGCCGGCTCGACGTTCCGGTGAATGATGCGGTCCCGCCCTTACTGACGCGTGCTAGCCAGCGGGAGAACAGGCTGCCCCCTTTACAGGC
>NZ_PSRR01000316.1 GCF_004296405.1 Bradyrhizobium sp. Leo170 | reverse complement strand
CGATGCCATTGGTCCGATTCTCGACACCGTCACACCCGCCGAGTGCTCAAACTACTTCAGCAACGCCGGATATGGTCAAACCTAATCTCATCACGCTCTAAATCCGCAATTCCTGACGATGGAACGTCGGTCCCTGCGTGGCCATCCAAAGCGTGATAGCGACCGACAGCACCAGGTCGTCGTGGCTACCGACGCGAGCGGCGTAGGTCGTCCGGCCAGCCTCCGAAATCTTCCGCTTAAAGTCCTTTAGTTCTCCCTTCAGCGCTGCGGCGTCGTGCGCTTCGACGGCAGCGCGATGAGAACAAAAGGGCGCCCAGCAAAAACGTCCGACAGGAAAGCAACCCGGTGACCCGAGAACCCGATAGCAACGGGATCACAGGGCTTTAAGTGGTCGGGCTCTCCACCGTCACGCGATCCCATCCCCGTTCGATGAAGTAGTTAGCGATAGCTTCAGGAAGTTCTGACGCCTGATCTACTGGGGGTAGGATACTGAGTAATTCAAGTCCACTGCGAGTTACCGTCGCGGATGGCAGTGAGGGCTCTCCTGCCAAATCAACCTCCTTTCCCGCTAACCGGATCGTCGCCGGATATCTTGGGACGACAATAGTGGCTTTGTCCGTCCTGAAACGAGTGGCTTCTTCAGGTTTGTCCGTATCCTCGACATAGATTGCTTGGTCGCCAAGATGAGTAAAGCCGATGCTGGCAAGAACGATAAGGGCTTCGAACAGATCGCCTCGCCGGAATGGTCCGACCAACGGAATGTGTTTACTTTCGATGATCCATGGCCGAACCATCTCGATGGTTCTGGCTAATTGCTGATCCAAAATGGAGGCCAGATGCAGCGTGGCAAATGAAAACGACCCGGGCTTTCGAACTTCCCCTGCCAAAATCTGTGCCCAATGCTCCCGCATTTGGTTCGAAGTTGCGTTTTCCGCGTAGCGCCCGAACAAATTAAGCCAGTCGTCGTTAGGCAATTCGGTGGAAGTATCGGACGGCGGATTTTCGCTAACGTATTCGATTGCCTTAATCACCACCGCCTCGCGGTTATTCTGCTCTCGAATGAGGCGCTCGACACCGTAAACTAAAGCTCGTTCGCCAATCTGCGCAGAATTTGCCTCGATATGTTCGACGGCAGCTTTGGCGATGGCTCGCGTGATGGCTGTTTTCGCTTCCGTTAGCTCCTGTGTGGCGGCAGTGGCCTGGCTGGTGCGATCTTCAATAGCTCGCCTCTGTTCATCAATTCTTGCGGATGCCAGCTTAGCGGCTGACGATCCAACTCGGCTAATGTCCCCAATGAGTTCGCTGACAGCCTTGGCGAGACCGGGAACGGTCTTTATTAGTTCGAACCAGCTAGTCATAGGTTGCGCGGGCCTCCAAATCCATTCGCTGTCGAGACACGGTTTAGGAGGCACAACCACTGAGTGAGTTGCAAAAAGTTTTGGAGGTTATGCGCGGTATCAACAGGCCCTTGGCCAATGCGCTTCCTCCAATATTCAAACAGCCGCCTTGAACTATTCTCTCGGCCGTCCGCTAGGTCCGTCTGTGCGATGAACACATGGTGATTACAGCCCGACTTGGGACTTATCGGGAAGCGTCCTGCATGGAAGGAAGTCGGCCGATGGTAGGCGCCATACCGACCAGCTTGTCAATTAAGCTAACAACAACCGTCGATCGCCCGTGTTCCAGAGGCGGAACCAAAAGTCATCAAGGTGATTGGGATTGGGTTTGACCCAACAATCCAACGCTCGGAGGACAGATGGTTCGTCGACCCGTAGGAGCAGGCTTCCTGGCCGCGATAGCATTGGCGTGGCCGGTGGATCTCGCGATGCTTCCAACTCCGGCAAACGCGGCAGTTGCGACCGATATTGGCGCACAGGCCCGACATGGACCGCGGCCTGGTGCCCATCGTCCGCCGGGCACACATCGTCCTCGCCCGCCTGGCGCTCATCGTCCCGTGCATCGGCCTCGTCCACCCGGCGTGCATCGCCCGCCGCACCGTCCGCCTGGCGTGCATCGACCTTGGGTTCGCCCGCCTCGTTATTCCTGGCGTCCCGGCGGTGCAATCGCGGCAGGTGCTGCGCTCGGCTTTATCGCAGCGGCCAGCGCCGCGGCGTGGGCAGGCGCGCCGCCCGCACCGGGTCTTTGCTGGTATTACACTGACTGGACGCAAAGACAGGGGTTCTGGGATACTTGCCCGTAGTCTCGACCCGGAGATTGAAAATCAAAAAGGGAGCGGTGGTCGCGCCCTTTGGCTGATTCCGCATGCAATAGCTGCCCCGCCCATCGTCTCCGAGAGCCTTGATCCGGACCATCGCACCATCGCGATATTTGACCTGGAAGCGGTCATTCGCGCTGTCGGAAAAATTTGCAGGACGACGTCGATTTCCGAGAACCCCGTTCGTCGTTTCGATGCCAAGCCGATGAGGCCGGCTCAAATGAGGAGACAGACGATGCGTGTGATGGTGTTGGTGAAGGCGACCGACGACAGCGAGAAGGGCTTTTTCTCCACGCCCGAGACGACTGAGATGCTCGAGGCGATGGGCAGATTCAATGATGAACTGCGTAAGGCCGGCATCTTGCTCGCCGCCGATGGCCTCAAGCCCTCCTCGCAGGGCAAGCGTATTGCGTTCGATGGCCCCGGCCGTACGGTTATCGACGGGCCTTTCGCCGAGACCCGCGAGCTCGTCGCCGGCTTCTGGCTCTGGGAAGTCAAAGATATGGACGAGGCGGTCGCCTGGGTAAAGCGCTGCCCCAACCCCATGCCGGGACCGAGCGAGATCGAAATCCGGCCGCTATATGAGATGGCTGATTTGCGATCCGAACTCACACGAAACGACTGCTAAGCCGGCTCAAGTGACGCGCTTATTCAGTACCACCGCGGAATATATACCTCTTGATTCCCATAGCGTATCACCGGCGCTACGGGCGGGCCGTATGGATCGACCCGGTCGTCCTCAGGGCGATAACGATATCGTGGAACAATATAATAATCCCAGTAAGGAGTTTCCCTGACGATGGGTACCCTGACGATTGCCCTTGCCCGTGGTTCACGAACGACTCTGGCGTCCTGCGCATAGGCTGCAACACTGAACGTCCCCAGATTACACAGCACCAGGGCCGTTCCGAGAGCGACGGTCTTTATCCTCATGCCTCGGCCTCCTTGCCACAGCGGCAAATAACGAGCACCTGCTCATGATTGTTCCCGCCACGCGAGGCTTAAAGGCGACGGGTGGGACGCCCGATCGCTGGAGAGGCGGCAGCGAAGGAGCCGAGCGCAGAGTAACGCAACTATGAGCGCAATCCATCGAAATTGAAGAGGCCGCCGGCATATCTCCGGCGGCCTCCGCGCTTAACGTCGTTCGCTGCGCTGCATCTCGACTAGAGATCGATGCCGACAGCGATGTTACGGCCCTGTAGTTCGGCAATCTTCATTCCCTCGGCCTGCAACTGCGTGAATTCCGGGTCCTTTGCCACGGCCTCCTGCACTTTGCCGTAAGCTTCCCAACTGGAGTAGCGCGTCGTAACCAGCCATTCTCCTGCCCACACGCCAGTGTGGAAACGGGACAGCCGAAGAAATTCGGCACCGTGTTTTTCAAAAATCTTCTTCGCCCGCTTGGCAATCTGGGCCATTTCGTCGGCCTTGTCGGTTTTGAAACGAGTAAATTGCACAATCGACATGGGCTACCTCCATCGTGATTTAAAATGTCCAAGAGGCATGTATCGAGCGACATTTGAGGAGCGAACCTCGATGCAATCTCGATGAAGGTTTGTCTTCATCGACTTGATCTTGGTTCAGGCTTCGCAAGCGACAACAACTCTGGCCTATCTAGGCGGATGGACTCGCATCGTCACTGGCTAAAGCAGGTAGGCTGATTATCGAGGCTTGAAACTGCTGCCGGTTTGATCGAGACGCAGCTAAGAGAGGAGGAGTGCGAAGAGCGACTTCGCAACCTCATCCGCGTCTTTTCAGCCTGCATCCTGATGTGGCCGGCGGAAGTGTGTGCCCCGGCGGATCGTGGGGATCGCGCCGGGGCGTCGCTCCCTCTCAACCGACCATTGGGCTAGGGGGCTGAGATGATCAGCGAGAGATCGCACGTCAAACGAAGCACAACCGCTGCCGGGATGTGAGTGCAAATTGTGCCAAGCCACTGCAGAATTTTGAGAAGCTTGCACGCAGGTGCCTCGTTCTTCACTTGGCAAAAACAAAAAGCGACCGGTTCAGTGCGGCAAGGTCTCTACGAGGGCGCCTGAAACGAACCTTACTGTGGCCGCTTCGCCTTTCTGATGTGTTCGATGGCCGTCAAGTACGCTGCCACGGCAACCATCAGCACACCCACAGCGAACGCGACTCCTTCAAGAATCAACACGATCTTTTCCTTTCACTCATCGGGCTAGGACACCCTCTGAGCGTTCCTCTGATCATGGATATAGGACGCTCGCGCCTCGGGCGCGGCCTTCTGTGGCTTAAATTCGCGTAAGGCGCGTTTGTGTGACGGCTCGATCGAGTAGGCAATCTCGAGAGCTTGCGGTGCGGCTTTCCCGGGGCCGTCGGTGGCAGGTTTTCATGCAGCGATCTTGTCTTCCTTATCGGCGCCGCGCATGACCGTCGTCAGCACGTCGTTCGGCCTCTGTAGCGCCTTGGCCTCATCGCAGGGTGTGTAAACTGCAACACACGATACAAGCGCGAATCGCTGTAGACTGAAGTGGCGTCCTCAAACGCGCCTCCCTAGCCTTGAGCCCGTCGCAAATGGCGGGCTTCCTTCAAGACGGCGCTCGGGTCGCTGGTGTTCGCACCGGTGCACGCCTGTGTGCACCAGCGGGGTCTCCGCATTCCTACTGACTCGAATTTCATTCCCTTGTTACACGCTTCGGCATTTAATTGCCGCATCGTATTACCTGATCATATTTGCGAATGACCCGGCAGCCGCACCTGCCGGGTTTTTCGTTCCTGCCCCGAGGGGCGCTAGATTTTAGTTTTGACGCGTTTTCTTCACGCGAACCGGCATCCACTTCGCTCGAAAACGCTCTAATCCTTGAAGGCTCTGATGGACGGCTGGATCGTCAAACGGTAAGCGACCGAGCTGTCGCCATTGAAAGTCTCCAGCGATGTACCGCAAGCGGGGCAGCGATATTCGCCTGGCTCGCCCTTCTCGGATGACAGCTCGATCCTGCGGAAGCCTGCCCCACATTTTGGGCAGGTCACGTCGTCTTTCTTCATCAGATCACCCTTCGGTATGTGCCAACGGTTTACCCTGCGCTGGGCGGCAGAGCCATGATCTGAGAGTTACGAGTGTAACAACGTGCGGAGGCGCCCGACAACCGTCGGTTCACGCTGGCGGGCCGCTCCAGTCCAAGCGACAAGTCGAAACTGGAGAATTGGTCAAGCTTTGCACAGCCAACCTTTCCTCGTTCAAGCGCCTTTCGATAAACCCGCGCTCAAGGTCCGAAAGATTGGTCCCAAGCAGCCGCCGATATCGGCTGATGTTGTTGTTATGGGCCCGCAGACGGGTGACTTTATCGTCGCTCATCGAGCCTCCAATGTGCAGAAGAAGTCAATTGTGAAGCTGTGGGAATGCCGTCGCTGCCTAACCATCGATATGAAGCTGTCGCAGGTTCAGCTCGGCCTCGACGTTCGGTGGTCCACAAAATTGCGCCGCCGGGCTCGAAATACAGCGTCCCGGCGGCGTTTGTCTCAACTGGTGCCCTGAAATCCCAGTACCGGCATCTTAGCAGTACCATGCTACGCCAAATGTGAAATGGTTCACACAATGGGCAAAGAAAGCACCCTGGCTGGGCGACCAGGGCTGGCGGTTTCAAATCCCACCGCTCCGACCATTCATCTTCCGGCGCTCCTTGATCTTGAGCCACACGCCCCCATGAGGGCGCAGCGTGATCGACGGAAACGGCGTCACCTTGCGATCTGGCAGCCATTCCATCGAGAAACGTTGCGCCATCGTCGTCAGCGCCAGAACGGCTTCCATCATGGCGAAACGCTGGCCGATGCAGACGCGCGGCCCGCCGCCGAACGGCATATAGGCGAAGCGGGGTAACTTGCGCTCGAGGTCGCCCATCCAGCGCTCGGGACGGAAAGTCTCCGGCTCGTCGAAATAATGCGGGTCGCGATGCAGGACCCATGGGAGGATGAAGATGGTTGTGCCCGCTCTGAAAGAGTAGCCGCCAAGGTCGAACGGTTGCACGGATTCCCGGCCGATGGCCCACGCGGGCGGGTAAAGCCGCATCGCCTCCATCACGACGCTTTCCGTGAATTTCAGGCGCTGAACATCCTCGGCTGTTACCGGGCGATCGCCAACCACTTCGGCGATCTCCGCGGCCATGCGCGCTTCGGCGTCCGAATGCTGGCCGAGCAGGAACCATGTCCAGGAAAGGGCCAGAGCCGTGGTCTCGTGCCCTGCGAGAAGGAGCGTGATCGCCTCGTCTCGAAGCAACGAGTCGCACACAGGCTTTCCTGCGTCGTCGCGCGCTGCCATCAGACGCGACAGAAAATCATTTCGATGTTCCAGGCCGCTCGCGCGCCGCTCGGCGATCATGGACGAAACAACTCTTTCAATCGTCCGGATCGCCCGCTGGTATCTGAGGTGGCCGGGCAATGGAATCGCGTCCGGAATAAGGATCGGGCGCTTGTAGCGCGACGCGACCTCCACGATGAGATCGTTCACCGCATGGTCCATGTCGTGAATGTCTCGCTCCACCTCGGAATCGAAGAGCGTCTTGGCTGCGATCCGCAGCGTCAATCCCATCATCTCGGGATGGATGTCGATGACCTCGCCATCTTTCCAGCCATCAAGCAACTGGCGAGTAAGGGCCACCATCGCGTCGTCGTAAGCAAGCAGTTGCTGGCCGGCGAAGGCAGGCGCAGCCAGGCGACGCTGGCGGTGCCAAAGCTCGCCTTCACTGGTGAGCAGGCCTTTCCCGAACACCGCCGTCACATGGCGCCAGAAGAACTTGTGCTTGATGTAGTTTCGATGGTCCTCGACGAGGACCTTCTCGATCGCAGGCAAATCGTTGACAAAAAGTGCCGGCCATCCGGCAAGATTGAGCGAGACGAGGTCGCCGTACCGATCCGCGAGTTCAGCAAAGAAGCCAAGCGGGTCCTTGCCGAGCACAGGCAGATTTCCAACAAGCGGCAAGCCGCGCGGGCCCGGCGGCCGACGCGGCGGAGAATGCCAGCCAACGCTTGTTGGTGCGTCCACAGGAAAAGTATCAATCCTGCCTACGGCGGCGCCTGATCAGCCAGTAGACACCGTAGCCAATGGCGAGGATCGGAAGGCCTGCGCCAGCAATCGGCCCGGGGGCTCCGCTGTAGTGATCTGGCTTATTCTGACCGGGGGCGTCCTCGCAACTCCCCCCGCCGTTGCAGGCTTGCACGGGCGGGATGACCGTCGTCAGAGCGAGGGCCAAAATCGCGGCGGCAATGCCGAACCCGATCTTCATTTGACTGCTCCTTGGTTCTGACTGTGCATTAAACTTGCTAATTAAATAGCACATTAAAACATTAAATGATTTAACTTAAATAAACTTCCCGTTATTTTTGCCGCACCGGAACCCGGCTGGGAGATGCTTGCGGGCTCGGGCGCCGGTTAGAAAACCGCAGCTTCAGTCCGAGCCTATGGGGTCGATACGTTCGCTCGTTGACCGCTCGTGCCGGCCAACCGCGTCCGTAGCAATCCTCCCGGATGCAATCGAGGCTCCGATCGAGCGGAGCGAGTGCGTCCGTTGATGCTGGCGAGCAAGGCCATCACGGCCTACCGGGAACATGCAATGTGCTCTGGCGTTCTATCCGCAGAAAGAGGAACCGCCATGGATAATCTGACCAAGAGGGATCAACGCGACCGTTCGAAGATCAACATGCACCAGGACTTCGAGGTCAAGTACTGGGCCAGAGAACTCGGGGTAACGAGAGAGCAGCTACAGAAGGCTGTCGACAAGGTTGGCAACAGCGCTGCCACGGTCCGGAAGGAGCTGGGGCAATGAAGATAGACGATCAGGCAATCCGGGCGCGCGCCTATCGATTGTGGGAAGCCGCGGGAAGCCCCGAAGATGAAGAAGAACGCTTCTGGCACGAAGCGGAACGCCAACTCAAGGAAGAGCAGATCCAGCACGAGCTGAAGACGCCGGACACCCTATAGGCCGGAGCTATCAGGTGCGGCCTAGATGCCAAGCACCCAAACGGCGACGATGGTGCCGAGCAGGGCGAGACCGCTGATGGTCCACCCCGTGACGTAGCCCGCGCTGTCGGTCTCTGGCTGATCGACCATGGTATCGTGCCAATCGGTCATGATGGCCTCCATCCATTGCCTCCCCGGACGTAGGTCGGCGCAGACAGCTCAAGGTTCAAAACGCGAAACGCGGCGCAGATGTTCCGCGCCGCGTCCTGACCGGTGTCTGCTTCGCTCGAAAACGCTCTACCGCGCGCTTCGCTTGGGCTTGCGCACCGCCCGGACCTTGCCGCTGGTGCCGCCGCCGCAGAAGAACTGATCGCGTCCGTCGGACTCGAGCCCCGACACGCTGACGCCGGGCGGCAGCGCAAGGCGCTCCAGGGCCTCGCCGGTCTTGGGATCAATTCTGGTCAGATCGCCTTCGTCGCCTTCCCAGGTGCCGTGCCAGAGCTCGCCGTCGATCCAGGTGACGCCGGTGACGAAGCGGTTGGACTGGATGGTGCGGAGGATTGCTCCGGTTTTGGGATCGATCTGGTGGATCTTCCGCTCCCGGTACTGCCCGACCCAGAGCGTGCCTTCGGCCCAGGCCAACCCTGAATCTGCGCCGCCGCCGGGCGAGGGGATCGTGGCGAGCACGCGGCCGCTTTTCGGATCGATCTTCTGGATGCGGTCCTCAGCGATCTGAAACAAATGCTGGCCGTCAAACGCCGTTCCGGCATGCGCGGGGACGTCGATGGAGTGTACCGTGTCCCCGCTCGCCGGATCCATGGCGTTGATCCGGTCGCCGGACGCAAACCAGACGAGCTTGCCGTCGTAGGTAAGCCCATGGACGCTGTCGACGCCCGGGAATGGGCCATATTCGCGGATGATTTCGGCTGCTGACGTGATCATGCTTCCTCCTCGCTGTTCGAAAGTGGAGGCACCCTAGCCATTCGGCAGCGGCGCGGTGAGTAACAAGGTCGTCGCGAAACCCGGCAAAGGCGGGGTCATCCAGCGGCGCGCGCGCCCGCGGCCAAACGACTGCACCTTGTCCTTGGCCGCGAGCGCGTCGAGCGCCCGCTGAATGGTGCGCTGGCTGGCCCCGAGCGCCAGCGCCAGCGCCGAGCTCGACCACGATTCCCCGTCGGCGAGAAAGGCGAGCACCTCCGCATGGTCCTCTTCGACCGGACGCGCCAGCACGACGATGTCGCAGGCGAGGTGCGGCACGAGTGCGAACCCTTGCTTAGTCGCGCTGACGTCGGCGAGCGTGCGAAGCATGCTGCGGAGCCGCCCGATCTCGACCCGTAGCCGGGCGCGATGCGATTCATCGGCATGCTTGCCGCGGAATGCCCGCGCGACCAGCGTCTCCCTGGTCACGTCGTTCGGCCAGGCTTCGGCCAGCGCGCGGGCGAGCGCGAACAGAACCGGACGCGTTGCGAGTGAGACCGTCACGTCCCTCTCGCGCACGACATAGCGGCAGGCATCCACGACCAGAGACTTCGATACGAGCAACGCCTCGACCTCATCGAGCAGGAGCGGGCGCTCCTTGCCGCGTGCAACGAGGCGCGCCGCGGGTGTGCCAAGCAGAAGGGCTGCGCTTTCGACCTCCGCTGTCAGCGCAGGGATACGTGCCTGCCGCGCCGCGGCCTCGGCTCGTGCGAGTGCGGCGCGGGCCGGCTTGGTGCGGAGGCGGCGCATCGCGATGCCGGCAACGACCAATTCATGCGCGGCCCTCGAGGCCGGTGGGAAGGGCGCGGGATCAAGGTCTGCAAGCCTGCGCTCGGCCTCGTCGAGGCGTCCGATCAGGAGCAGGCGGCGGATCTCGAGATAGCGCGCATGCGCGGCGTTGACGAAATCGCTGTGCGCCTCGAGCGTCGCGCGCGCGGCGTCGAGCGCCTTGGCGGGAAAGCCGAGGTCGCGGGAGGCGAGCGCAATCTCGGCCTCCGCGACGACACATCTGGCGCGCGCGATCGCCTCCTTCGGG
>NZ_PSRR01000315.1 GCF_004296405.1 Bradyrhizobium sp. Leo170 | reverse complement strand
CCATCTCGCCGCTGCTTCGCTTGCTGCGGCGCTGGCGCTGCCGGGCACGGCGGCATCCGCGCAAAATAACGAGATCGTCATCGGCATCTCGATCTCGACCACGGGGCCGGCAGCGGCGCTCGGCATCCCCGAACGCAATGCGCTGGATTTCGTGCCGAAGGAAATCGGCGGCGTGCCGCTCAAGGTGATCGTGCTCGATGACGGCGGCGACCCGACCGCTGCTACCACCAACGCGCGGCGCTTCGTCACGGAATCGAAGGCCGACATCATCATGGGCTCCTCCACCACCCCGCCCTCGATCGCGGTCTCCACCGTCGCCAACGAGGCTGGTATCCCGCATTTCGGGCTGGCGCCGTTTCCGATCAACGACGCGCGCGCGAAATGGTCGGTCGACATGCCGCAGTCGATCCCGATCATGGGCAAGGTCTTGTATGAGCACATGAAGGCGCACGGCATCAAGACCGTCGGCTATATCGGCTATTCCGATTCCTACGGCGACCTCTGGTTCAACGACTTCAAGGCCCAGGCCGTGCCGATGGGCCTGCAGATGATCGACGAAGAGCGGTTTGCCCGGCCCGACACTTCGGTCGCGGGCCAGGTGCTGAAGCTGGTCGCCGCCAACCCCGACGCGATCCTGGTCGGCGCCTCCGGCACCGCGGCGGCGCTGCCGCAGACCGCGCTGCGCGAACGCGGCTACAAGGGCCTGATCTACCAGACCCACGGCGCCGCCAGCATGGACTTCATCCGCATCGGCGGCGCCGCGGCGGAAGGCGTCATCATGGCGTCGGGCCCGGTGATGGCGCCGGAGAGCCAGCCGGACAGCGCGCTAACCAAGAAGCCGGGGCTTACGCTCAACACCGCCTATGAAGCCAAGTACGGCGCCAACAGCCGCAGCCAGTTTGCCGGCCACTCCTACGACGCCTTCGAAGTGTTGAAGCGCGTCATCCCGGTCGCGCTGAAGGCCGGCAAGCCCGGCACGCCGGAATTCCGCGAAGGCATCCGTCAGGCGCTGATGAGCGAGAAGGAAATCGTCGCCACGCAGGGCGTCTATAACTGGACCGAAAAAGACCGTTACGGTCTCGACGATCGCTTGCGGATCCTGCTCACGGTGAAGGACGGAAAATACGTCCCGGCGATGTGACGATGCGTGCGGCTCCGCATCCACGACTGTCATCACCCGCGAAGGCGGGTGATCCAGTAATCCGCAGCAGGAATTGAACCGATGGGCTGCTGGCTACTGGATGCCCCGCCGGAGCCTGTCATCGGGCTCGCCGAAGGCGAGACCCGGTGGCGGGGCATGACGGAAGTAAGATCAAACCGCGCTCTCGCCTTCATGCTGGAAGCCGAGATAGCTTGCGGCGACGCGCTGGTTGCTGGCGATGTCGCGGGCCGCTCCGCTGAGCACGAACTCGCCGAGCTCCATCACATAGGCGCGGTCGGCGATCTGCAGCGCGGCCTGGGCGTTCTGCTCGACCAGCAGCACCGACACGCCGGCAGCGCGAAGCTCGCCGATGGTGCGGAAGATGTCGGCGACGATGATCGGCGCGAGGCCCAGGCTCGGCTCGTCCAGCATCAGGAGTTTCGGGGCGCCCATCAGCGCCCGACCCATCGCGAGCATCTGCTGCTCGCCGCCGGACAGCGTGCCGGCGAGCTGCTTGCGGCGCTCCTTCAGGCGCGGAAACAGATTGTAGACGCGCTCGAACGAATTTGCCGCGGTCGCCTTCGGGATCCGGAACGCGCCGAGCTGCAGATTGTCCTCGACATTCATGGTCGCGAACAGTTCGCGGTGCTCCGGCACCAGGCTCAGGCCCGCCGCGACGCGGTCCTCGATGTCGAGCGTGGCCATGTCCTGGCCCGCGAAGGTGGTACGGCCCTTGAGCGGCAGGATGCCCATGACGGCGTTGAGCAGCGTGGTCTTGCCGGCGCCATTGGCGCCGATGATGGTGACGATCTCGTTCTCATTGACCTCGAGCGAGACGCCGCGCACGGCTTCGACCTTGCCATAGGCGATATGCACATCGGACACCGACAACAACGCACTCATGCCGCGGCTCCGAGATAGGCCTTGATGACCTCGGGGTTCTTCTTGATCGCCGCCGGCGTTCCTTCCGCAATCTTGGTGCCGAAATCGAGCACGACGATGCGGTCGGCGAGGTCCATGACAAAACCCATGTCGTGCTCGACCAGGAGCACCGACATGCCGCCGTCGCGCAATTGCCGCAGCAATGCCGCGAGCCGCTGCTTCTCCATATGCCGCAGGCCGGCGGCGGGCTCGTCGAGCAGGAGCAGCATCGGATCGACGCAGAGTGCGCGGGCGATCTCGACGATGCGCTGCTGGCCGAGCGAGAGCGAGCCCGCGAGCTGGTCGATCTGGTCGGTGAGCCCGACGCGCTCGATCTGCCGCGCCGCTTCCGCGAGCAGCCTTGCTTCATCCGCGCGGTCGAGCCGGAACATGCTGGCGACCGCGCCGGATGCCCCGCGCAGATGGGCGCCGATCGCGACATTCTCCAGCACGGTCATGTCGGGCACCAGCTTGACGTGCTGGAAGGTGCGGGCGACGCCGAGCTTCACCACCTCCTGCGGCGGCGCGTTCTCAACCTTCCTGCCGAGCACGGAGATGGCGCCGCTGGTCGCGGTCAAGACGCCCGTGATCAGGTTGAAGGTCGTGCTCTTGCCGGCGCCGTTGGGGCCGATCAGCGCCACGATCTCACGGGCCTTGACGTCGAAGCTGACGTCGTTGACCGCGGTGACGCCGCCGAACTGCTTGCGCGCCTTGTCGAGCTGCAGGAGCACGGCAGACGTCGACGGCGCGCGCTCGCGGGCCGGCAGCGTCAACGACGTGTCCGCCGTCCTGCGGGCCGTCTTGAGCGGCAGCCGCGCCGTCAGCCACGGCCAGACGCCGGATGGCGCAAGCTGCAGCAGCATCACCAGAAGGATTCCGAATACAATGGTCTCGAGCTGGCTCTGGCCGCCGAAGATGTAAGGCAGATAGCTCTGCAGCACTTCCTTCAGGATCACGACGATGCCGGCGCCGAGGACCGCGCCCCAGACATAGCCGGCGCCGCCGACGACGGCGATGAAGAGATATTCGATGCCGGCCTGTGGACCGAACGGCGTCGGATTGGCAGCGCGCTGGAAATGCGCATAGAGCCAGCCGGACAGGCCCGCCAGCACCGCGGCGTAGATGAACACCAGAAGCTTGGCGCGCGGCGTCTGCACGCCGAAGGCTTCGGCCGCGATATGGCCGCGGCGCAGCGCGCGGATGGCGCGGCCGGTGCGGGAGTCCAACAGGTTCAACGTCAGCACCGCTGATATCAAGACCGCGATCCAGATCGCATAGTAGATCGTGCCGGGGCTCAGCATCTCGTAGGAGCCGATCGCAACCGGCGGGATGCCGGAGATGCCGTCATTGCGGCCGAGGAATTCGAGCTTGCTGAAGAGATAGAACAGCGCGATGCCCCAGGCGATGGTGCCGAGCGGCAGATAGTGGCCGAACAGCCGCACCGTCACGATGCCGAGCAGCACCGCGGCGATGCCGCTGACCAGGAGCGAGAGCGGCAGCGTCAGCCATGGCGACACGCCATAAGCGGTCGTCAGCACCGCCGTGGTGTAGGCGCCGAAACCGCAGAACGCCGCCTGCCCGAACGAGGTGAGGCCGCCGACGCCGGTCAGCAGCACCAGTCCCATCGCCACCAGCGCGGCGAGGCCGATATTGTCGAGCAGCACGATCCAGAATGGCGGCATGCCCGGCACCAGCGGGATCAGCGCCATCACGAGGGCGAAGATGACGAGAGGCAATCGCTGCGTCATCGCGCTCAATCCTTCTCTTCTTCGACCGCGGGCGCCGCGAGCGAACGCAGCACCAGGACGGGGAGGATCAGCGTGAAGACGATGACTTCCTTGAAGTTGCTGGCATAGAACGAGGAGAACGCTTCGACGACACCGACCAGAATGGCAGCGACGGCCGTCAGGGGATAGCTGACGAGACCGCCGATGATCGCCGCGATGAAGCCTTTGAGGCCGATCAGGAAGCCGGTGTCGTAATAGAGCGTCGTGATCGGTACGATCAAAATTCCCGAGATCGCGCCGATCAGCGACGCCAGCAGGAAGGCGATCTGGCCGGACAGCGTGGTGCGGATGCCGACGAGGCGGGCGCCGAGACGATTGACGGCGGTGGCGCGCAGTGCCTTGCCGGTCAGCGAATAGCCGAAGAACAGCCAGAGCGCGACGATGAACGCAATGGTGAGGCCGTAGACCGCAAGGCTCTGGCCGGTGAAGCGCAGCGCGCCCGCAGTCAGCGCGACGTTGGAGAGCGCCGGTCCGCGCAGGCCTTCGGCGCCGAAGAACACGAGACCCAGACCCTGCAGCGCGAGATGGCAGCCGACGGAGGCGATCAACAGCACCAGCACGGACGTATGCGCGATCGGCTGGAACGCGATGCGGTAGAGGAACAACCCGATCGCCGCCACGATCAAGAGCGCAAGCGCGATGTTCACGGCGATCGGCGTCTTCGGCCCGGCGAGCGCATAGGTCAGCAGGCAGACGGCCAGTGGAAAGACGATGTCGACCGCGACGGCGCGCGCGATCAGGCGCGCATGCAGCGACTTCCGCGCAAAGAACAAATCGAGGCCGAACGCCACCAGTCCCATCGCGACCGCGAGCTTCGCGGTGCCCGGCACCTGCCCGGTCGCCAGCATGGCATAGCTCAGCGCGCCATAGGTGACGAACTCGCCCTGCGGGATCAGGATCACCCGCGTGACCGCAAACACCAGGACCAGAGCCAGCCCCAGCAATGCGTAGATGGCGCCGTTGGTGATGCCGTCCTGCAGCAGGAACAGCATGATCGTCGTGTTCAAGGCCGAGCGCTCCCCCTCACGCGGCGGGCCGATCGACGCGTCGCAGCGTTCGATCGTCCGGTGTCGGCTGTTGAAAGCTGCCGACGTTTGATATAACTAATAACAATTATCGAATATAATCTCAAGAGCCCGACTACCGGGATTGCGAGCCTCGAGCGATGACTGTTCCCAAGACCGCCGCCGATGCCGTCAAGGTATCCCGCCCCGTCGCCGGGCAGGATCTTGACGCTTCGAGCGACGACGGCCTGCTCCACCTCGGAGAACTGTCGGGGCTGTTGGGCTATTCGCTGAAGCGTGCGCAGCTCAGGGTGTTCGAGGATTTTCTGCGCTGCGTCGCGCCCTTGCAACTCACGCCGGCACAATTCTCGGTGCTCTTGCTGCTCGACCAGAATCCCGGCCGCAACCAGACCGAGATCGCAAGTACGCTCGGCATTTTGCGGCCGAATTTCGTGGCGATGCTCGACGCCCTGGAGAGCCGCGAACTCTGCGCGCGCATGCGCTCGGCAAGCGACCGCCGCTCGCACATTCTCGTGCTCACCGACAAGGGCCGCGCGGTGCTGGCACGCGCCAAGAAGCTCGTCGCCAACAAGCACGAGGCGCGGCTGATCGAATTGCTCGGACCTGAGAACCACGCGGCGCTGCTGGAGATGCTGGCGAAGATCGCGCGCGAGTTTTGAGGGCGGAGTTGCCGTAGGATGGGTAGAGCGCAGCGAAACCCATCGCGATGGAGCATGCCGCGCCAATGATCGGTTTCGCTCCGCTCTACCCATCCTACGATTCTGCAGACCCTCATCTTGAGGAGCGGCCGTTTGGCCGCGTCTCGAAGGATGAGGCCCCGCCGGTGGCCTCGCCCTTCGAGACGACCGCTGCGCGGTCTCCTCAGGGTGAGGGGATAGGTTGGAATGCGCCGCTCTATCCACGTCATTCCGGGGCATCGCGCAGCGATGAGCCCGGAATCCATTTTTCCACCTGTGTCTGCGGCCCGATGGATTCTCTGATGTGCAATTGCACATCATAGCTCGCGCTCCGCGCGCCCCGGAATGACACCGGTGCTTACGGCGAGAACGACAGCAGCGAGCCTCAGTCCACCAGGATGACGCGGACGTCGTTGACGTTGGTCAGGGTCGGGCCGGTCAGGAGCAGATCGCCGGTTTGAGCGAAGAAGCCGCTGGCGTCGTTATTCTCGAGATAGGCCCTGGGATCGAGGCCCTGCGATTTCATCTTCGCGAACGTAGAGTGGTCGATGACGGCGCCGGCCGGGTCGCTGGCGCTGCCGGCGCCGCCGTCGGCGCCGTCGGTGTCCGCGGCAAGCGCCGAGACATCGGTCATGCCCCTGAGCAGATCGGCGAGCGCGAGCGCGTATTCCTGGTTGGGGCCGCCGCGGCCATTGCCGCGCACGGTTACGGTGAGTTCGCCGCCGGACAGGATCGCGACGCGCCTGCCCTCGCTGCGGGCCGCTAGCGCAAGCTGCGCGTGCGCGGCGGCGACGTCGCGCGCTTCGCCTTCGAGATCAGCGCCGAGATCGATGGTCGCATAGCCGGCTTCGCGCGCGACCTTGACCGCGGCTTCGATCGATGCCTTCGGCTTCGCGATCAACTCGAACGTCGCGCGCGCAAAGGCGGGATCGCCCGGCTTGCAGCTTTCATTGCCGGGATCATCGAGCGCGCGGCGAACGGCGTCGTCGACGGCAAGATTGTATTTGGCGACGATGGCGCGTGCATCCGCAAGCGTGGTCGGATCGGGGACCGTGGGGCCGGATGCGATCGCGGAAGGATCGTCATGCGGCACGTCGGAAATCGCGAGCGTCACGATCTCCGCGCGCTGGCCGGCCCGCGCCAGGCGGCCGCCCTTGATGCGCGACAGATGTTTCCGCACGATGTTCATCTCGCCGATCGGCGCACCCGAGCGGAGCAGCGCCCGGTTCACCTGCTGCTTCTGCGCAAAACTGACGCCGTCCGCCGGCGCGATCCAGTTGGCGGAGCCGCCGCCGGAGATCAACACCAGCAAGAGATCATCCGCGGTCGCCGTCGCCGCCAGCCGCAGCGTGTCGTCGGCGGCTTTCAGCCCGGCCTCGTCAGGTACGGGATGGCCGGCCTCGATCACGCTGATCCGGCGGGTCGGCACGCCATGGCCGTGACGGGTGGTCGCGATCCCTGTCAGGAGCGCCGGATCGAGCTCGAGCGCGTCGAGATAGTGTCGTTCGGCCGCCGCCGCCATGGCGGCGGCGCCCTTGCCCGCGGCAAGCACGATCACCCTCCCCTTCGGCACCGGACGGAGGTGCGGCGCCAGCACGACGTCCGGATGGGCGGCAGCTACCGCCGCATCGAAGATCGCGCGCAGAAGAGGGCGTCGGTTCGTCATCAGTTGCCAGAGATCTCGCCGCTGAGGACTTCGCCGAACAACTGCCAGCGTTCACCCTTGAACTGCATCAATTGCAACTGCTCGATCGGCATGTAATCAGTCGCGCTCGTGGTCAGCGTCACGCCCGGTAACAGTCCGCCTTGCGCAAATTGCTTCAGGCTTTGCGCCTGCTTCATGACATTCTCCCGGGTCAGGTTGTCGCCGCAGCGACGGAGCACCTCTACCATGGTAGTCGCAAGGTTGTAACCGGTCATCGCCGAAGAGTCGATCCGGTTCATCTCGGGAAGATATTTCGCGAGCAGATCGTCGAATGCCTTGATGCCGGGATCGTTGGCCCACTGGGGATCGCTGACATCCTTGGCATAAGCCGCCGAGATCACGCCCTGCGAGTTCTCAACGCCCGCCGGCTTCATCACGGCCGCCGTCGAGGCGCTGACGTTGGAGATGATCGTGAGCGGCTTCCAGTTCATCTCGCCCAGCTTCTTGATCGCCTGCGCGCCGAACTTCGGCGTAGTGTAAAGCACCAGAACGTCCGGATTGGCCGATTTGATCTTCACCACGTGCGAATCGATGGTCGGCTCCGAGACCTCGTAGCTCTCCTCCAGGACGATCCGCGAGGCGTCTGCGCCGAACCCATCCTTTAGGCCCTTCAGATAGTCCTTGCCCATATCGTCGTTCTGGTAGAGCACGGCCACCTTGGCGCCCGGCTTCTCCTTCGTCAGGTATTTCGCGTAGATGCGCGCTTCGCTCTGGTAGCTCGGCAGCCAGCCCATGGTCCAGGGAAAGGTCTTCGGCTCGTTCCACTTGGTCGCGCCGGTGGCGACAAAGAGCTGCGGCACTTTCTTGCTGTTGAGGTATTTCTGGATTGCAGTGTTGGGCGCGGTGCCCAGCGTGCCGACCACCAGCAGAACCTCGTCGCTTTCGACCAGCTTGCGTGCCTGCTCGACCGTCTTCGGCGGGCTATAGGCATCGTCATAGGAGATGAAGTTGATCTTGCGGCCGTTGATGCCGCCCTCGTCGTTGACCTTCTTGAACAATGCGGCCATCGCCTTGCCGACGCTGCCGTAAGCCGAAGCCGGCCCGCTATAGGGCACGATGTTGCCGATCTTGATCTCGGTGTCCGTCGCACCGGTGTCATATTGCTTCTGCGCGAGTGCGGCAGAGGCCGTGGTGGCGGTTACGGCAAAGCCGAGGAATGCGGTTGCAAGGCGGCGTCGGGTCAACATAGGCATAGGACTCCTTCGGAGCAGAAGCTCCCATTCTGGTGCATCGCATTGATAGCGCGGAAAATCATGTTGGCAACAAAAAGCCCCTGCGAATGTGTCGCAGGAGCTTTGCGTGCTTAACCTTGGGTAACCGCAGGAGGCTTTCAACCGCCGACGTCAGCGCTGATGACGTCGCCGAACAGCTCCCACTTGTCGCCCTTGAACTTCATGAGCTGAAGCGAGCTGATCGGAGCAAAGTCGTTTGCTCCGGTGTTGATCTTGATGCCGGGCAGCAGGACTTCGGTACGGAAATCCTTCAGGCTCGCCGCCTGCTTCATGACGTTCTCGCGCGTCAGGTTGTCGCCACACAGCTTCAGCACCTGAACCAGCGTCTGCGCCACGCCGTAGCCGACCACGGTACCGCCATCGAGCTTGTCGCCTTCCGGAAAATCCTTGGCCATGAAGGCATAGAATTCCTTCATGCCGGGATCGTTGTCCCACTGCTTGTCGGAGGCGTCCTTGAGGTAGGCGGCGGAGATGATGTCCTGGGCGTTCTCGAAGCCGGCCGGCTTGAGCACGCTGCCGACGGAAGCCGAGACGTTGTTGAGGAAGTGCAGCGGCTTCCAGCCGATCTCGGCGTTCTTCTTGATCGCCTGCGCGGCAAATTTCGGCGTGGTGATATTGATGAAGATGTCGGCGCCGGTGGCCTTGAGCTTGACCATATGGGAATCGATGGTCGGCTCGGAGGTCTCGTAGCTTTCTTCGGCAACGATCATGGTGGAGGCCTTGGAGCCGAGCCCGTCCTTCAGGCCTTTCAGATAGTCCTTGCCGTAATCGTCGTTCTGGTAGAGCACCGCGATCTTGGCGTTCGGGTAGTTCTTGAGGATGTACTTGGCGTAGATCTGGGTTTCACTCTGGTAGCTGGGCTGCCAGCCCATGGTCCACGGGAAGTTCTGCGGATCGTTCCATTTGGTGGCGCCGGTGGCGACGAAGAGCTGCGGCACCTTCTTCGAGTTCATGTATTTCTGGATCGCGGTGTTCGGCGGCGTGCCGAGCGAATTGAAGATGAACAGCACCTCATCGCTTTCGACCAGCTTGCGCGCCTGCTCAACCGTCTTCGGCGGAGAATAGGCGTCGTCATAGGAGACGAAATTGATCTTGCGGCCGTTGATGCCGCCGGCGTCGTTGATCTTCTTGAAGTAGGCGGCCTCGGTGCGTCCGATCACGCCATAGGCGGAGGCCGGTCCGCTGTAGGGCATGATGTTGCCGACCTTGATCTCGGTATCCGAGGCGCCGGGGTCGTATTTCTTCTGTGCCGACGCAGTGCCGGCAGTGGCCGCAAGCAAGCCGAACGCTGCCGAAAGAATCGCAAGTTTCTTGATAACGGACATTCCGTCTCTCTCCCTTTTGGATGACATTGATGCTGTGTCACGGCTTTCTTGATCCGAAAGCTCTTGGTGTTAGCCGTATGGCTTACCATTTTGCCGACATTGCCTCAACAAAAAGCCCCTGCGGCAAAGCCGCAGGGGCTGCATCTTTAGTAGTCCCACGTGCACGCAAGCCGCAGCAGCACGATGAGATCGGGTCGAACTGCGTCCGCGACGAACACTGCGCTCCCTCTCCCGCCTGCGGGAGAGGGTTGGGGTGAGGGTGTCTCCGCGATGGGACTCTTCGTGGGGCGAGAGCCCCCACCCGCTGCGCAAGGGCGCAGCGACCTCCCCCGCAAGCGGGCTATTA
>NZ_PSRR01000314.1 GCF_004296405.1 Bradyrhizobium sp. Leo170 | reverse complement strand
GCTCGACCGACGACGCGACCGAATTGCTGTTAGCCGTGCAAGGAATCGTCTATGATGAGGGTGAGAACGACACCGCCGATTTCCTGCTCGCGCCAGTGAACAATGGCACAGGTGCCAAGGCCGGCAACCACTGGTCGCTGCTGCTCGTTGATCGCCGCAATCGGGACAACGTAGCTGCCTATCACTACGACTCCTCTGGGAAATCTAACGTCGCTAGCGCAGAACAACTCGCGGAACGCCTTGGCGCCAACCTTCAGTCCGCCCGCATGGCCCAACAGCGGAACAGTTATGATTGCGGCGTCTTTGTGGTGGACGGCACACGGGCGCTGGCGAGACGATTGGCGGAAGGAGAGCGGCCTGATGACGAGCCGCTTCACCTCGATAACCTCGTCGCCGATCGGCGGGCACTGCAGGATCGACTGAGCGGTCGTGCGCATTCGCGACCCCCAACTCGCTGATGCGTTTGGGCTGATGGAGCTGGCTGGCGCGCCTCTTGCCGGCACCAGAACCTTGGCCGGGTGCCAGAACGTGTGAACGACTCGGACGGCTCGCACGCGACCCCGTCCTGCACCGGATCGTGGTAGTCGGGCTGTGAGACCAGCCCATCGGACGCCTCGACACCGAGGGACCGACTTAAAAGCGAACCTCTCCGCGCGGCCGGTCTGTCTGAGCGGTGGATCGACACGTGCCTGCAAACCCATCAAGAACATCGTCCTGATGTGGACCCAGCGTGGATGCCACAGGTGGTAGGATGGAAGAATCGCGCCCAGCCTCCGGCCGCGGACTTTAGCCTCCTTTAAACCGGGGCCGCAGAGCGATGATCGCGCCGAAGGGATTGTTGGGGGTCACTTCCGTCTTCCATGGCCCCAACACCGCCATATAGGGCTGACCATGAATAATCAGATTTGTCGGCTGCTGCCATGACTGCGGCAGCATGCCTCTTCTATTCAGTGCGCCAATCAGGACGTCGGGGGCGCTTTGGGGGCCGTGATTGAAGCCCAAGGGGACGACCTGTCCGAAATCATACGCCGGTGGCGTACTTGGCACGACGAGCAGTTGTTCGAGCGACTCCTGGAATGAGTTGAGCTGCGAATCACCTTCCCAGATTTCTGTTGGCCCATCGACTTCCATCTCCTGTTCCAACAGCGCCAGGTGCGTCCGCAGCTCCAAGCCGTCATCGCGCATGGCGGCCGCCGCGGGAGTCGCCTGCAGCAAGGTGTGCTGCGGGGCGATGTCCCCTGCGGTTGACGGTGGCTCCTCGACTTCCATCTCCTGCTCAAGCAGCTCCAACAAATCTAAGTCGCTGTCACTGATAGCTGACGCAGGAGACTCGCGTCGCGAGTTGTACGTCGAAAGCAGATTCAAGTCGCGGCGCGCGAGCTATCTTTGACGCGCAAGTACGTCTCACGATCTTCCTGCAGCGATGGGTCGTCGAGGCGGCCCGCTATCGCGCTTTTCGCATGTGTCTTGAGCCACTCACTGAACCCACGAAGACGGCTAGCGACCCTGTTAATATCGGGCGGCGTTCGGAAACCCTGCCATGGAGTTCCGTTCACAATGTCCGCTTTGGCCGCAGCGACTGCCTTTTGGATGAGAGTCTCATCGTCAGGATAGGCGGCTAGCCGTGGGCGCGATAATTCAGGCGCACTGGTGCCCAACATGAAGTTCCGGAGATAAGCCAGATGCCCAGTGATTCTTTTTCTTTTTCTCGTTGATCTGTAAAGCTCGGCATCTTCGTCCAGCGAACGGTCGTGAGGCCGAACAACAATCCCTTGCTTTTTCTGTTCGTAGAGCCAACAAGAAAAGCCGCGAATGGAGCTCGCAATGACGATGGGGGTTCGCGGCTTGAGTCGATGCGCGGCAGGCTGGACCGCTCTCGCAGAGCTCTTGAAATCGTTGAGGATTTCATTGAGGCGTTCCTTGTCGTCGGGATGGACGCTGCATAAGGGCCTGCGGCGGGTCACCGCTGTTCTCACCACCGCAGTTGAAGGCTCGCGGGCGTCATGATCGCTGTCAACGGCAGGTCCTGCACTTGGATTGGGCACGGACGGCCCAAGCGGTGATTGATGACCCGACCAGGGCTCGTTACCGGAACGCGCCTCATGTCCTTCGCGGCTTGGCGCACCACGATCCACGCCAACTGAAGACGCACCCAAATCCCGCGGTTCAGAGCGCATCTGCTCCGGGGCAGAGCTGCTCGCTCGGTGAGCCTCGACGGCCGAAGAACTCGCTTCAACAGCAGGCTCGTTCGTGCGCTCAGTCCCATCAACTCTGGATTGGGCGGTCTTTGACGGTCCAGGCTCCCCATCGCTCATCATTTGCTCCGATTCACACGAGAAGACACTTGAGCCTTCACCCAATACTGCTGCATCGCAAGTCGGAAGTGCGCTTAAAGTCGCGTACGGCATGAATTGTTCCAACGATGATCCATCGACGTACCGAGTTGAAAATCCTCGCCTCATCTTCTTTCAAAGTTTCGCGAGGCGGGCGAGCGCGGCGCAGTTTGCCTAAGCCCAAGGCTCCTTCCTGCCAATGACTGAGCCGATCCCAATAGCCACCACCTCTGATGTCGGGTTTGCAACATGCTGTCGGGGCCGTGACGCCTCCGATTGAGAAAATCGCTTTTGCTAATCAAGCCATTGCAATTGGCATAAGGCTTGAAGGAGGTGAAGGCGGACGTCATACGGCAGCGCTTGCGGAAGGACGGTAGTGATGGCTTACAAGGGTGTCGCCTCTCAGCTTATTGTATGCGGCGGGTACGACGTTGACTTTGCGCGATCCGTCGCAATGCGCGTTCGCATATGGTTTTCACATGGTGATTGACTATCGGTTGCTGGTTCGCGACGACATCGATTCGCGTGCGCGCCATGGTGCGGCGCCTGTGCCAGGCCCCGCGCCCGCCGGCACGAATGTCCGTGATGCGCCCGAATTTGAACAGCTCGAAACCGAGGTCCGGCGCATGGACGCCGACGGACCGACTGCGGTTGATTGGAGCAAGGTCAGCACGCTGTCGCTCCATATCCTGTCGAATCAGTCAAAGGACCTTTTGGTTGTCTGTTGGGCCACCTACGGTCTGTTCCGGACCGGAGGATACCAGGGCCTTGCGGTCGGCCTAGGCGTTTTGCGCGACATGGTGGATGCGCATTGGGAGGGGCTCTTTCCGCCGATCAAGCGGGAACGGGCGCGGGTCGGAGCAATCGATTGGCTTGTTGGTCGCGTTGGGCCGGAGGTGGCCGAGAATGTGCCGATCGAAACTGAATATCCGGCAGTTCTCGCCGCCTACGAGGCGCTTGACGATCTCGATCGCCAGCTGCGCGACAAGCTGGTCAATGAGCAAGCCTCTTTGGGCGAGTTGTTGATGGGTCTGCGGCCGCACTACGAAGAAGCCAAGCGCGCAAGCGCCGTGCCCACGGAACGTGCGGCGGAGGCGGCCCGAGCTGTCGAGCAGGCCGGCGTCGCCCCGGCGGAATCCACTTCGCCGGTCGAGGTCGCTCAACCGGCAACACCGGAGGTGGCACGACCGGCTGGCGCCGATGACGACCGGGCCGGCTTGATCGACCACTTGCCTGATATGCTGCGCCTAGCTTCGGCCGCCCGGCGCGTCACGTCCCCCACAAACCCGACGGTTTATCTGCTCAATCGTGTCGGCTCCTGGATGCGCTTTGACGCCCTGCCGCCGGATACGGGCGGCCGCACAACGATATTTGCGCCTGCGGACATCGCAGCGTTGGAAGCCAAAATAGCGGCCGGTCAGCACGCAGATGTCTTGAATCTGGCCGAAGAGATCGTCTGGATGTCACCGTTCTGGCTCGACGTTCACCGGCATGCCGCGAAAGCATTGGAGCAAATGGGGCCGCTCTTTGAGCCGGCGGCCGCGGCAGTGCGCGCGAGCGTAGCCCTGCTGGTCACACGCTATCCGCGGATCTTGACGTTTCAATTCAATGACGGCCGGGCGTTCGCGGATGAGGAAACCCGCGCCTGGGCCGCCGTCGGTGGTGCAGACGTGTCGCCGGGCCGTGATCCTGCCGACGAAGCGGTTGTTGAGGCACATAAGCTGATTGGCGATGGGCAGCCTCAGGCTGCCCTCGAGAAGCTGTCACGTGCGCTGGATGGCGCGAGCGGAGAACGAGCGCGGTTCGTGGGCCAGCTTGCGCAAGCACGTTTCTGCATCGAAACCGGCTTCGTGACGACCGCCGTCCCGCTGCTCGAGCACATGGAAGAGGTGATCGCCGAGCGTAATCTCGAACGCTGGGAGCCTCGGCTTGCGCTCGACGTCGCCGAATTGCGCTTTCGCGCGATGACCCATTCCGACTCTCAGCAATTGATTGACGAGCCGCGCCGTTGCGCCGTGCTCCAGCAAATCCGAAAGAGGGTCGCTAGCATCGATATCGCACGGGAGAGCCAGCTTGGTCGCTAGCCGACTTTATCAGGGCAGAGTCTTAAACAGGAGCTGATATGGCACAGGAAAGCTCGGTCGCTCCAAAGGAGCGCATCAATATACGCTTCAAGCCGGCAACCGGCAACCTCAAGGAGGATGTCGAGCTGCCGCTCAAATTGCTGGTTCTGGGCGACTTCACCGGACAGGCCGATAACCGCCCGATTGACCAGCGCGAGCTCGTCAATATCGACAAGGACAATTTTAACGAGGTTGTCAAAAGCCAGCAACTGACTCTTCATATCTCCGCCGAGAATAAGCTCGACGATCGGCCTGAGGCTGGCAAGCTGTCGGTGTCACTGCAGTTTCAGAGCCTCAAGGACTTCGAACCCGAGCGTATCGTGCAGCAAATCCCCGAACTGCGCGTTTTGACCGAACTACGCGCCGCCCTGATCGCTCTGAAGAGCCCGCTCGGCAACGTGCCGGGTTTCCGCAAGGCCATCCAGAATCTGCTCGAAGACCACGGCGCGCGGCCGCGGCTCCTGAGCGAGCTCACCGGCAAGAGCGAGTGAGCGGATCAACGAGATTCCTTGAGGGGCGAGCGCTATGACCGACACAAGTGCGCAGCAGCCGGCCGAAGTCGCCACCACGACCACTGACCTTTCGTTGCTGGATCAGGTCCTCGTCGAAACCAGGATGACCCCGCGCGACGAGGGTTACGACCTCGCCCGCCGGGGCGTCGCAGCTTTTGTCGCCGAGCTCATCAAACCGAACCGGGCCGACGAGCAGGTCAACAATGCGCTCGTCGATCAGATGATCGCGGAGATCGATCGCAAAATCTCGACTCAGCTGGACGACGTGCTGCACACAGACCAGTTCCAACGGCTCGAGTCGGCTTGGCGCGGGCTTAAGTTCATCGTCGACCGCACCGATTTCCGTCAGAACATCAAGATAGAAATCCTTAGTGTCAGCAAGGACGAAATGCTCACCGACTTCGAGGACAGCCCGGAGATCGTCAAGTCGGGCCTGTACACGCACGTCTACACCGCAGAATATGGCCAGTTCGGCGGCCAGCCCGTCGCGGCCATGATAGCGGCCTACGAGTTTGGCAGTGGCAGCCAGGATGTTAAGCTGATGCGGCACATGAGCGCAGTGGCCGCCATGTCGCATGCACCGGTCATAGCTTCTGCTGCACCGGACATGTTCGGCGTCGAACGTTACGAGGAGATCGCGGGCCTGAAGGACCTGCAATCGGTGTTCGAGGGACCAAAATATGCCAAGTGGAACTCGTTCCGCGAAAGCGAGGACGCTCGTTATTTCGGCCTGACGCTGCCGCGCTTCCTGCTGCGCTTGCCCTATGGTCCAGAGACGGTTCCGGTGAAGGACTTTAATTACCAGGAGGCCTCAGACGGCGAAACCGACAACTACCTCTGGGGCAACGCTGCCTTTGCCTTTGCGACGCGCTTAGCCGAAAGCTTCGCCAAGTATCGCTGGTGCCCGAACATCATCGGCCCCCAGTCTGGCGGCGCGGTTGAGGACCTCAATCTGCATACCTATGAGGCAATGGGACAATTGCAGACTAAGGTGCCGACTGAGGTGCTCATCTCGGACCGGCGCGAGTTCGAACTAGCCGAGCACGGCTTCATCGCGCTGACCATGCGCAAGGGGGCTGACAATGCCGCTTTCTTCTCGGCTAATTCCGTGCAGAAGCCGAAATATTTCGGGAACAGCCAGGAAGGCAAAGCGGCCGAGCTCAACTATAAGCTCGGCAGCCAGCTGCCCTATATGTTCATCATCAATCGTTTCGCCCACTACATCAAAGTGCTGCAACGCGAGAACATCGGCTCCTGGAAGAGCAGGCAAGAGCTGCAAGGCGAGCTGAGCAACTGGATCCATCAGTATGTCGCCGATCAAGAGAATCCGTCGGCAGAGGTGCGCTCGCGGCGGCCTTTGCGAAAGGCGGAGATCATCGTCGAGGACGTCGAAGGTGAACCGGGCTGGTATCGCGTCGGCATCGCCGTCGTTCCACATTTGAAGTACATGGGTGCAGACTTTGCTTTGACGCTCAAGGGTAGGCTCGACAAGCACTGAAGGTGACAGGCGATGTTCGACCGCAGCCTTATGGAGCGCTTGGAGAACGGGTCGCCGACCCATCCGGTGTCATTCGAACGCTTCAGGGCAAGCGTCCTGGACAACCTGCGTCGGGTTCTAAACTCACGCCAGGGCTGCTGCGAAACACGGCCGGACTTCGGCATGCCCGATCTGAACGACGCGGTCGGGCAGGGAGCCGACGCAGTCCGCGCGCTCGCCCGTTTGCTCAAGCAGCAGATCGAGACATTTGAGCCCCGCTTGAAGAATGTGTCGATCCGCTTTCATGCCGATCCCGACAACCCGCTGCAGCTGAGCTTTCACGTCAACGCGACGCTCGATTATGACGACCAGATGGAGCCAATTTCCTTCGATGCGATCTGCGACAAGCACGTTCGAATAAGGGGCTGAGGCGGCGATGGCCCTTAATCCCTATTACGAGGACGAACTCTCCTATTTGCGCGAGCTCGGCGCTGACTTCGCGTTGGCCAATCCGAAGCTTGCGCCCTTTCTCGGGCAGGATGCCACCGATCCCGACGTCGAGCGGTTGCTCGAAGGCTTCGCCTTCCTTGTCGCGCGGCTGCGCCAAAAGCTCGACGACGAATTTCCCGAATTCGTCCACGGCCTGTTGCGGATGGTATGGCCGCAATATCTTCAAGCCCTGCCGCCCATCACGACCCTGTCTTTTGCCTTGAAATCATCGGCGAGCGCTGCGAGCCTGAACGTGCCGGCCGGCACGAGCGTGCGTTCGCGGCCGATTGAAGGAACGAACTGCACTTTCGTCACCTGCTACTCAATTGACGTGCTGCCGCTTGAGATGATTGATGTCCAGCTCGAGAACCGGACGAATTCCGCTCGCCTTACCTTGGGTATCAAAGCAACCGGCCAGCAAAACCTGTCATGTCTTAAAAAGGGTCGGCTCCGTCTTTTCTTCTCGACCGAACGAGAGCCGCAAGTGGGACGCTGCTTATTGGCATGGCTGTGCCGTCACGCCTCGCAGGGAGCTGTGACCGTGGCCGATCGACAGGTCGCCGCAATCGGCTCAGCACAGATCGCGCCTGTCGGCTTTAGCGATGACGAGGCGGTTTTGCCCTGGCCGCACAACGCCTTCTCAGGTTTCCGGATCATTCAGGAGTATCTGAGCTATCCGTCGAAATTTCTCTACGTCGAATTATCTGGTCTTGAGCCGCTTGCAGGCCACACGGAGACTGAGTGCAGGCTTACCTTCGAGTTTCGGCGCCCGTTCCCTGCCCAGTTGCGCGTCGGCAAAGGCCAGATTTGCTTGAACTGCACGCCGGCAATCAATGTCTTCAGCCATGAGGCCTCGCCAATTCGGCTGAATCGGACCAAGACCGAATACCGCGTACTTGCCTCGGGAGGGCCAAACTTCACCATCCGGTCCGTCGATGGTGTGACCGGCTATGTCCAAGGCCGTCCCGAACGCATCGAGTTCGAGCCATTCGACCTGTTGCGCCACGATCTGCCGGGCGCCGAGCGCAACCGCGCCTACTTTCGCGAGCGTATCCGGCCGGCTGTGGTCGGCCGGGGCGTCGATCACTACGTGAGCTTCGTTGACCGGCTCGACATCGGCCGACATCCGCCGATCGACGTCGCATCCCTGCAATTGACCTGCTCCAACGGACCCATTGCTGACCGGTTACCCATTGGTAGCGTGGATCTGCCGACCTCTGATACACCTCGCTCGGTGACCTTCTCCAACATCACGGCTGTGGTTCCAGAAGTGCCGCCACCGGTCGGCGATGGCTTGTTGCGGCGTCTGATGACCAATCTGGCGCGCAACTACGGAGCGATGGCTAACGTCGATGCGTTGCGGACCGTTCTTGCCAGCTACGAGTTTCGTGCAGTCTACGACGTTCAGGCGCGTCGTCGCCTGGAATTGTTGCTCGAAGGCCTCGATCAGTTCGTGAGCACGGACACCGATCACGTGGTGCGCGGGGCCCCGATCCGAATGCGAAATATCGAACTGGCCGTGATCGACAGCAAGATCGGTGGCGAGAGCGAATTGTTCCTGTTGGGAGCGGTACTCGACGCCTTCTTCGCGACGTTTGCCGGCATCAATATGCTGCACCGGTTTTCGATTCGCGGCACGGAAAGCAACGCACACTACCTATGGCCAGCGAGAAGCGGATCGATCACGGCACTCTGACGGCGCCCGACGAACGCGATGAGCTTTCGGCATTCGGGTTCTTCTCGCTCGTTGCGCATCTCGAGCGGCGCTTCAGCGACGCTCCCCCGATCGGATCCACCGACGATCCCGCGCGGGAGGCCGTGCGCTTCCGCGCGGCGCCGACGCTTGGGTTTCCTGCCGAAGAGATCGCGGGACTCAGACAGGCCAAGGCCGCCGGCGAGCGCGTGGAGGTCAACGTCAACTTCCTCGGGCTGCATGGTCCCTCCTCGCCGCTGCCGCCCTTCTACGCCGAACGGGTCATGCATGCAGACGGCATGGGATCGCTCGGCGATTTTTTTGATTTTTTCAATCACCGTCTGATCGGCCTGCTGCTGCGGATCTGGCGGTACTACCGTCACCATTTACGGTTCGAGGAGGGCGCAACCGACGCGATCTCGGTGCTGATTGGCACGCTCTTTGGACTCGTGCCCGGGGAAGACACTGCCGGCGAACGGGAGTGGCGGGCGCGGCTGCTGCCGCATGCCGGCGTCCTTGCCTTGTGCAGCCGGTCCGCCAAGCTTGTGGCCGGCTTGATTTCCAGCCATCTCTGCATTTCAGCCCGGGTCGAGGAATTCATCTGGCGCGAGATCGACATTCCACAGCAGGCGCAGTGGCGCCTTGGCCGGCCTGGTCTTGAGCTCGGCGTTGATACCCTTGCTGGTGAAACCATGCCGGACATCGTAGGCAAATTCCGGCTTTGCCTCGGCCCCCTCAACCAGCAGCAGTTTCGGTCACTGCTGCCCAGTTGCGAGAGCCATGCCATCCTTTGCCGTCTCACTAGCGTTATTCTGCGCGAGCCCTTGGCATGGGATCTCCAACTAGAATTAGCGCTCGGGCAGACACCGGAATGGACTCTGGGCGAAGGAGAATTAGGCTGGACGACGTGGATCGACCCGCCCAAGGAAACCGGAAGCCTTATTCTATTGTAATTGTTTTCGAGTTGTTCGCGTGTGGTGAAGATCGCCCGCGATGACGGGGCACTGGACCATCATGGCGCGTCACGGATCACGGGCCGGAGTCGCGGTCAACCTGGTTAGACGTTGCCATAGCGTACCGGCTGCGATCCAATGGCTTCCATGACCGAGAGGCTGCGCGCTTTCGCCCAGGGCCTCGGCTGGGTCTACCTTCCGTTTGGCGGGCTGACGTAGGCATCAACGGCTACCAGTTTGACTGGTTGGCGCGCATCGAAGGATTAGAGAGGCTCAAGCAGCCAGATGACGGATTTACGCATGATTTTATTGCAGAAACGTTGATCGCACGAGGGCCAATCTGGGCTGCGCTGCGTCTGCCGTCAATCTCCGGGAACGAAACACTACGGGACGGGCATATAATAGTATTGACTGGTCTGATAGAAGACATGTTGTGCTACAATGATCCGTCTTACCCAGCGCGTGGAGCGATCTACTTCTATAATCTTAGTTCGACGACCTTTTCGTCAAGAATCGCGATTGGATGCATGTTTCGCGGGATCGTGAGCACGGATTTCAGGGGATCGTGAGCAGAGATTTCAGACG
>NZ_PSRR01000313.1 GCF_004296405.1 Bradyrhizobium sp. Leo170 | reverse complement strand
TGCACGGTCAGCGCCAGCCGCCGCGGCGTCGCGAACGCCCGGGCGCCTTCGTAAACCAGCCCCTCGGCGACCAGCTTGTCGGTCACCATGCGGCGCAGATCGTCCGCCGCCTTCGCCTGCATGCGCGCGGGGATTTCCTCGGAAAACAGTTCGAGCAGGAGATCAGGCATCAGGCGGCCCTGCCGGCTTCGGTGTGCACCCAGGCTTCGCCGCAGGCTTTCGCCAATTCGCGCACCCGCAGGATGTAGCTCTGCCGCTCCGTCACCGAGATCACGCCGCGCGAGTCGAGCAGGTTGAACACGTGGCTGGCCTTGATGCACTGGTCATAGGCCGGCAGCGCCATCAGGTGCTCCCGCTGGTTGCCACCCTCGCGCCAACCGGCCGCGAGATATTTCTTGCAGGCTTCCTCGGCCATCCTGAACTGTTCGAACAGCATCGCGGTGTCGGCAATCTCGAAATTGTGCCGCGAATATTCCTGCTCGGCCTGCAGGAACACGTCGCCATAGGCGACCTTCTCGGCGCCCTCGCGGCCGTTGAAGTTGAGGTCGTAGACGCGGTCGACGCCCTGCACATACATCGCCAGCCGCTCGAGCCCGTAAGTGAGCTCGCCCGCCACCGGCGCACATTCGACGCCCGCGACCTGCTGGAAATAGGTGAACTGCGACACCTCCATGCCGTCGCACCAGCATTCCCAGCCCAGGCCCCAGGCCCCGAGCGTCGGGCTCTCCCAGTCGTCCTCGACAAAGCGGATGTCATGCAGCGCCGAATCGACGCCGATCGCGGCCAGCGATTTCAGATAGAGCTCCTGGATGTCGGATGGCGACGGCTTCAGGATCACCTGGAACTGGTAATAGTGCTGGAGACGGTTGGGGTTCTCGCCATAGCGGCCGTCCTTCGGCCGGCGCGAGGGCTGCACATAGGCAGCGTTCCAGCGCTTCGGCCCCAGCGCGCGCAAGGTCGTGGCGGGATGGAAGGTGCCGGCACCGACCTCCATGTCATAGGGCTGCAGGATCACGCAGCCGTAATCCGCCCAGTAGCGCTGCAGCGTCAGGATCAGTCCCTGGAACGAACGTTCCGGGCGCATATGGGCGGGCAGGGAATCCATCGTCGGCATCGGTCTCGCGATGAGGTGTTTGAAAGCGCGCGGACCGTATCGGCGGGAAGACGGGGAATCAAGGCGAACGCGCCTCCCCATTGCGCGAAAGACGCGTCCCACGTGCTCCGTCATGGCCGGGCTTGTCCCGGCCAGCATCAGCAGGAAGGAAGGGCGTGGATGCCCGGGACCGGGCTACGCCAAGGCTTCGCCGGGCACTCTAGTGTCAGTCCGGCGAAGCCATAGCGAAGACGGGCAAGCCCGGGCATGACGAGTATGTGAGTCCCTAGCCCGGGCGGTAGGCGCCGGTGACGGGGTCGCGGCGCAGGGTCGGAATCTCGCTGCGGCTGACGGCCTCGGCCATGTGGGCGCGACGCGCCTCTTCCAGTTCCTCGTTGATCCGCACGGCCGTGCGATAGGCCCAGCGGACCACGGCGAGCCCTCCCAAAACGCCCGCAAATGCGATCATGGCTGGCATCGGTCGATCCTTGTCGTTCACCTCTCAGGCCCCCAATAGCTGGTATTTTCGCTTAAGCTGGGGCGGTCCGCAATCAACCTTTTGGTAACGGATGCGGCAAACGGCAGCATCTTCAAAGCGTTTTCGAGCGAAGTGGACACCGGTTCGCGTGAAGAAAACGCGTCAAAACAAAAGAATCTAGAGCTTCGGTTCTGATTTCAATCAGAACCGAAGCTCTAGAACCCGAATTTGGCCCAGATCGCCCGCGTTTCCAGCGCCGAGATCAAATCATCCGGCAGTCCTCCGAGCGGGTCCAGCGCCGCCAGCGAGCCGGCCCCGGGCGACCGCCGCCCGAGAAGCCCCGACAACAGCCCGCTTGCGGGCGCAATCACCGGCGTCAGCACCTTCTCCCCGTAGCGGGCACGGAGCGTCGAGCGGAGGTCGCCGATCCCGTCCGCCAGGCCGAGCGCAATCGAGGATTCGCCGGCCCAATATTCGCCGGTGAAGAGCACATCGTCGGCGCCTTTCAGCCGCGCACCCCGGCTCTCCTTGACCAGCGCGATGAAGATCTCGTGGATCTCGCGCTGGATCGACTTCAGCCGCGCCACCTCCTCGGGCTTCTCGGGGAGGAACGGATCGAGCATCGCCTTGTGCTCGCCGGCAGTATAGAGCCGCCGCTCGACGCCGATCTTCCGGATCAGTTCCTGGAAACCGAAGCTGCCGCCGACCACCCCGATCGAACCGAGGATGGAGGACGGGTCGCAGAAGATCTCGTCGCCCGCGCAGGCGATCATGTAGCCGCCGGAGGCCGCGACGTCCTCGACGAACACCAACACCGGCAGCTTCTTTTCGGCGGCGAGCTGCCGGATCCGCAGATAGATCTGGCGCGACTGCACCGGCGAGCCGCCGGGCGAATTGATCACCAGCGCCACCGCCTTGGCGTTGCGGATCGCGAACGCGCGCTCGAGCGTCTTCGCGATGCCGGCGAGCGTCATGCCGGGCCGCAGCGGCGTCACCGCGCCGATCACGCCCGACAGTCGTACCACCGGCACCACGGCCATGCCACGCCGCAGCCGTGCCGGGAGCCAGCCCTCGAGCCTCTCGAAGAGGCCCGGCAGTCCGGGGCGATCAATTCTTTGTTCACTCATTCCCGTTACCTCGAATTAACCGTTTTTTATCCCACCACTGTCATCCACTGATGGAACGCCCCTTGCATCGCGGTGTTCTAGCTGCAATCGCGCAGCGGAGAGCAAGATGAAAATCTATCTGCTGATTTTGCTGATCGGTACCCTGCTCGCGGCGGTTCACTTTACCGCAGCACCCGAACGGCAGTCGGACACGCTCCCGCAATAGTAAAGGACAGGTCCGCGGTCCGGCATCTTCACCCGGCAAGCGGCAATATCCCCTTCCCCATCAAGCTCTCCTGTACCTCTTTATTAGGCACGCCAGACTCGTCATTGAGCACGAGAGCGGCATGGAGGCGCGTCGCGCGCGCCCGCCTTTGACCGCGCGAACCAGGATGCGGCCCGCCACCGCGGTCACATCGGCGTGAACGGGCAGGATCTCGAGGCTGCCGAAGCCGCGATCGAGCGCGGCCAGCACCTCGGCAATGCCATCGGCGCGCCAGATCAGCGTCAATTCTCCTCCGGATTTCAGAATGCGCCGCGCGGCATGGATCCAGCTTTGCAAGGTTGTCGCCGACGCGATGTGCGCGACCTCGCGCGCCCGGTCCGGCGAAGCGCGGTGGCGCCGGGAATCATTGAACGGCGGATTCATCAGCACGACATCGACGCTGTCGGGCGGCAGGCCGGCGGCGGCAAAGGCCTCCGCTGACGATTCAACGTCGAGCACGATCACGTCGGCGGAAATCGCATTGGCGGCGGCGTTAGCCTCGGCAAGTGCAGCTAGCTGCGCGTCGATCTCGACCATCACCAGGCCGATGCCGGCAACACGTTTGGCCAGCGCAAGGCCGGCGGCGCCGACGCCCGCGCCCAGATCGGCCACGCGATCGCGGTGACGCGCGCGCGTCGCGGCGGCGAGCAACATGGCGTCATGTCCGGCGCGGTGACCCGACTTGAGCTGTCGCAGCAGCAATCGTCCGCCGAGAAAGGCGTCCTCGCTGACGTCTTCACTCATCGGCGCGCAATTCATGCGCGAAACCCGCATCGGCCAACAACTCACGCGCGGCGCGGTTGTCGTCCTCATGGACCAGGATACGCCGCGGCAGGATGCCGAGCGATCCCTCGATGACGCTCATGTTCTGGTCCAGCACCAGATGATGGATATTGGCGCTGTCGAGCAATGCGGTGATCGCAGACACCAGCACCATGTCATTGGTTCGGACCAATTCCCGCAAGTGTTCGTTCTCCATGTTTCATGCCCAGCGCAGACCATGCGACAGATGTCAACAGCTTCGTACCCTTGCCGCCCCAGCGCGCAGTTTCTATTGTAGTCTTTAGGCGCAGTGATCGACTTGCCGGGTCACGCCCTAGGATAGTGTGATTTCGGCAAATTTGGAGACCAGCGTGGCGGTTATTGTCCCCTTTGAAAACCCGTCGAACGCTTCGATAGACCCGCTGGTCGCCCTGGTCGCCGCCGACATGGAACGCGTCAACGCGACCATCCTGGCGCGGACCGGCTCCGAGGTCACGATGATCCCGGAGGTCGCCAACCACCTGATCTCCTCCGGGGGAAAACGCCTGCGGCCGATGCTGACATTGGCGATGGCCCAGCTCTCCGGCTATTCCGGCGACGGCCATATCAAGCTCGCCGCCGCCGTCGAGTTCATGCATACCGCAACTCTGCTGCATGACGACGTGGTCGACGAAAGCGAGCTCCGGCGCGGCAAATTGTCGGCGCGGATGCTCTGGGGCAACGAGGCCAGCGTCCTGGTCGGCGACTTCCTGCTCGGCCAGGCCTTCCGCATGATGGTCGAGGTCGGCTCGCTGCGCGCGCTCGACATCCTTTCCTCGGCCGCTGCCACCATCGCCGAGGGCGAGGTGATGCAGCTTGCCGCCGCCAAGAACACCGCGACCACCGAGGACGAATATCTCGCCGTGATCCGCGGCAAGACCGCGGAGCTGTTCGCCGCCGCCTGCGAGGTCGGCCCGGTCATCGCCAACCGGCCGAAGGCGGAGCAGACCGCGTGCCGCTCGGTCGGCATGAATCTCGGCATCGCCTTCCAGCTCGTCGACGACGTGCTCGACTATGGCGGCAAGTCCGCCAAGCTCGGCAAGAACGTCGGTGACGATTTCCGCGAGGGCAAGATCACATTGCCGGTGGTGCTGGCGTTCCGCCGCGGCAATGACAGCGAACGCGAGTTCTGGGTCCGCGCGCTGGAGCAGGGCGAAATCCGCGGCGGCGATCTCGACCACGCGATCGGGTTGATGACCAAGCACCGCGCGCTCGAGGACACACTGACCCGCGCCCACCACTACGGCGCCATGGCCGTCGACGCGCTGGCGCTGTTTCCGCCCTCCCCGATGAAGACCGCCCTGGAGCAGGTCGTAGCCTTCTGCCTGGCGCGCTCGCATTGAGTTTGTTCCGCCGTCATACCCCGCGAAGGCGGGGTATCCAGTAAGCGGCGGCTTCTCGATTCTGCTCTGACGTCTCTGGAATACTGGGTCACCCGCCTTCGCGGGTGACGACAGCCGCGTAGGATAGATAGAGCAGGTTGCGCTACTTCAGCTCAGCACGCCCGAATGCACCCACCAGATGGGGTGCTCGCGGCGGAGCTTCTCGGCCGCGCGCTGGGCGTCGGCGGTGTTCTCATAGATCGCAAAACATGTGGCGCCCGAGCCGGACATTCGCGCGAGCCAGGCGCCATCGGTGGCGTTGAGCGCGGCGATCACCGCGCCGATCACGGGCTGGATGCGCACCGCCGGCGCTTCCAGATCGTTCGAGCTGGCGGCAAGGGCCTCGACCCACTCGTCGAGCGAGCCGCCCTGCTCCGGCCAGGACGGCGCCTGCAGCATCACGTCGGTGGCGCCGACCAGGAGGTCGCCGGGGCGCAAGCCAAGCTCCGCGAACACGTCCTTGGTGGCGACGGGGATCCGCGGATTGACCATGACGCACGGCAGCTTCGGCAGGTTCAACGGCATCAGCGTCTCGCCGACCCCGGTCATGTCGCAGGCATGCGAGGCGACGCAGACCGGCACGTCGGCGCCGGTTTTCAGCGCAACGTCGCGCAGACGCTCGTCGTCGAGGGCGAGATCGTTTAGTCGCGCGAGCAGCCGCAGCGCCGCCGCGGCATCGGCCGAACCGCCGCCGATCCCGGCGGCCACCGGCAACACCTTCTCCAGCGCAAAGCTGCCGGCCTTCAGGCCGGGAACGCGCTCGCCGAGCAGGCGCGCGGCCTTCAGCACGAGATTATCAGCGGTCTCGCCGCAAGCCTCCGCCATCGGCCCTGAGGTCGTGAGCGTGAGTTCTTCGCCCGGCGTCAGCGTCAGGCGATCGGCGCAATCGGCGAACGCCACCACGCTTTCAAGGTCGTGATAGCCGTCGACGCGCCGCCCGATCACCCGCAGGGTCAGGTTGACCTTGGCACGTGCGTCCTCAATCAGCGCCGGCATCGACAAACCGCCCCATAATCTCTTTGGATCAGCCGCCCTTGCCGTCTTCTTTCTTCTTCTCGACGGCGGCGGCGTTATTAGAGGCGTCCTCCGGCAGGCCGTTCTCGATCTTGGCTTCGATCTTCGGCAGCTCGTCGGCCTCCGGCTTGAGGTCGCGCGCATGCGCCCACTGGAACTTAGCTTCCAGCGTGCGGCCGACCCGCCAATAGGCGTCGCCGAGATGGTCGTTGATGGTCGGATCTTCCGGCTTGAGGTCGATGGCGCGCTCGAGCTGCTTCACCGCCTCATCGTAATTGCCGATGCGGTAATAGGCCCAGCCGAGCGAATCCACGATGTAGCCGTCGTCGGGGCGCTGCTCGACGGCACGCTTGATCATCTTCATGCCTTCGTCGAGATTGATGCCCTGATCGATCCAGGAATAGCCGAGATAGTTCAGCACATGCGGCTGCTCGGGCTGCATCTCCAGCGCCTTGCGCATGTCGGCTTCAGCCTTGGTCCACTGCTTGGAGCGCTCCTCGCAGATGCCGCGGTAGTAGTAGGTGACCCAGGCGTTCTTGTCGCCGGCCGTCGGCATCGCATCGATCGCCTGCGTGTAGGTGCCGGCGCAATCGGCGAATTTCTTGCGGCCACGCTCGATATTGCCGAGCGCCATGATGGCCTCGATGTCCTTCGTCGAATCGGAGGTGAGCTCCTTCAGGATCTTGATCGCCTCGTCGCTGCGGTCGGCGGCGTCGAGATCGGTCGCAAGCTGGATCTGCGCGTTGCGCTTCAGCGGCGATGAGGCCGGCATCCGCTCATAGATCTTGATCGCCATCTGCGGTTTCTTGACGCTCTCATAGAGGTCCGCGAGCGAGAGCAGCGCCAGCGGATGATTGGGCTGCAGGTACAGCGCAAGCTGCAGATAGACCAGCGCCAGATCCTCGCCGCCGCGGCGCGTCAGCGTCGCGCCGATGCCATAGAGCGCTTCGGCCGCGCCGGCCTGCGCCGAATCGACCAGCGGCGATAGCTTCTTGCCGGCCTTGGCCTCGCGGATGCCCTCCTGCACCAGCGGGTGGCGCGGCAACTTCTTGTCGAAGGCCTCATAGAGGGACGTCGCGGCAGCCGCATCCTTGTTGCGCGACGACCAGCGCGCATATTCGTCCACGATCCGCAACATGGAATCATCGAGCTTGTAGGCGCGCTCGAAGCGGGTGCCCGCGTCCTTCTCCTTGCCGGAAAGCTCCAGGATCATGCCGGCGTGGAGATCCTTGAACAGCGGGTACCATTCCGGCCCGGTGAGCTTGTCGATGTTGGCGACCGCCACCTTGGCATCGCCCGCGCCATAGCTCGCCCAGGCTGCCAGCAGCGTCGCGACCAGGTCGGTGATCGGTCCGCGGATCGACTGGTTGACGTTGACCTGCGCGGCCGCGTACTTCTTCAGCTTCAGGTCGCGTACGCCGACGACGAGCCGCGCGACGCGGTTCGATTTGTCCTGCGCGAGGATGCGGTCGGCGAGCTTAACGGCCTCGTCGATGTCGCCTTCGGCCAGCGAGGAGATGAAGGCGCGGTCGAGCAGTTCGTTGTTCTTCGGGTCGGTACGGAGTGCCGAGCGGTAAAATGCCGCAGCGGACGCCGCGTCGCGCTCGACGCTGGCGTGGCGGGCGGCGAGATAGCTGCCGGCCGTGGTCAGCGATTTCAGGTCGTTCTTGCTCGGAAACTGCGCCGCGTTGTCGGCGGGATGATCCGGCGTCTGCGCATAGAGCGCGCCAGGTGCGGCGAGCACGGCCAGGCTGAGAGCAGCAATCGTCCAGCGGTTAAAGCGTGTAGAAAGCATCACGGTTCGCCTTGCTCCAAGGGATTAACGGCGGGATTAACGGCGGCGATCTCTCAGGATCAGTGTCGAATGCGGACCCAAGCGGCGGCATCCCGGCCAGCGACAATGCCGTTTTTGGCCTCCAATCGCAAGGACACGGGTGGCGAATCAATTAGCAGAATAGCCCTCAAAGCCGCCGATTTGACCGTTAATACCCGAAACGCCTTCAGTGTGGCGGTATCGTGACCGGTCTTGCCGGATTATCCGGGCCTCCACTCACACAATCGTGGTCGGGCCGGCCATTCCTATATCGCCGCGGTCACATCGCCTCGTAGTTGGGCCCGCCACCGCCCTCCGGCGGAACCCAGGTGATGTTACCGTTCGGGTCCTTCACGTCGCAGGTTTTGCAGTGGACGCAGTTCTGCGCGTTGATCTGGAAGCGCGGGCCCGAGGCTTCCTCGACCCATTCATAGACACCGGCCGGGCAATAGCGATTGGAGGGGCCGGCGTAGACGTCGTGCTCCGACGTCTTCTGCAGGTTCATGTCGGCGACCTTGAGATGAACCGGCTGGTCCTCCTCATGGTTGGTGTTGGAGAGGAACACCGAGGACAATTTGTCGAACGAGATCTTGCCGTCCGGCTTCGGATAGGCGATCGACGTGTGCTGTTTCGCCGGGTCCAGCGTCTTGCGATCGGGCTTTGCGTGCGATTGAGTTCCGAACAGCGAGAAGCCCAGCGTGTTGCACCACATGTCGAAGCCGCCGAGCGCGACGCCGATCACAGTGCCGAACTTCGACCATAGCGGCTTGACGTTGCGGACACGATGCAGGTCCTTGCCGATGGCGGAATCGCGCCAGGCGTTTTCATATTCCACGAGTTCGTCATTGGCGCGGCCGGCGCCGATCGCCGCCGCGACATGCTCGGCGGCGAGCATGCCGCTGCCCATCGCGTTGTGCACGCCCTTGATGCGCGGCACGTTGACGAAGCCGGCCGCGCAGCCGATCAGCGCGCCGCCCGGGAAGGTCAGCCGCGGTACCGATTGATAGCCGCCCTCGGTAATGGCACGCGCGCCATAGGCGAGCCGCTTGCCGCCTTCGAGCACGGCACGGACGGAAGGGTGCGTCTTGAAGCGCTGGAATTCGTCGAACGGCGACAGATACGGATCGTCGTAGTTGAGATGCACGACGAAGCCGACGGCGACGCGGTTGTCGTCGTAGTGATAGAGGAACGAGCCGCCGCCGGTGGAATTGTTGAGCGGCCAGCCGAAGGAATGCTGGATCAGGCCCTTCTGGTGCTTGGCGGGATCGATCTGCCATACCTCTTTCAATCCGATGCCGAATTTCGGCGGCTCGCTCTTCGCATCGAGCTGGTACTTCGCGATGAGCTGCTTCGACAGGCTGCCGCGCGCGCCTTCGGCGAACAGCGTGTATTTGCCGACGAGCTCCATGCCGCGGGTGTAGGAGTCCTTGTGCGAGCCGTCCTTGGCGATGCCCATGTCGCCGGTGGCGATGCCGCGCACATTGCCGTTGTCGTCATAGAGCACTTCGGCGGCAGCAAAGCCCGGATAGATCTCGACGCCCAGCGCTTCCGCCTTCGGCGCCAGCCAGCGGCAGACATTGCCGAGCGAGCCGATATAGCAGTGATGATTGTTCATCAACGGCGGCATCATGAAGGCCGGCAGCCGGATCGCACCGGCTGCCGTCATCCAGTAGAAGCGGTCGTCCTTCACCTGGGTCTTCAGCGGACAGTCGGCATCCTCGCGCCAGTCCGGAATCAATTTGTCGAGCGACACCGGATCGATCACCGCACCGGAGAGGATATGCGCGCCGACCTCGGAACCCTTCTCCACCACGACGATGTTGAGATCGGGATTGAGCTGTTTCAGCCGGATCGCAGCCGAGAGGCCCGACGGTCCGGCGCCGACGATCACGACGTCGAATTCCATGGATTCGCGGGGCGGTAGTTCTTCGGTGCTCATGGTCTCTTCTCAGCCCGGTTGAGAACGCTTCTAATTGGTTAGGCTGCGTTGTTTCCGATTTTTGTCGCGAGGACAACCATTGAAATGCATTTCGCGACGGCGCGATGCATCCTAAATTGCGGGCGGAGGACTTGTATCCCACCATGACGCCCGAGCCCGCCCCTACCTTAAAGCAATTGCTGGCCTTTTACCTCGAGGCCGGGGTCGATTGCGCGCTTGTTGACGAGCCGGTCAACCGGCTCGCGGAGGCGGAGCCTGTTCCCGCCGCCCCGCCGCGCGAGATAGCGCCGTCGCGTCCGCAGCGGG